>NZ_JBBAXC010000002.1:0-345020 GCF_037120725.1 Bacillus spongiae | reverse complement strand
CACGACGAAGCTAGACAACACCGAAATGCGGAGTCGGGTTGCTCAGCAGCGACAGGCATTTGGCGAAGCACGTAGGAAATCCTGATTTCCGCAGTGATTTGACAAATGACCCCGAGCTGCTACACGACGAAGCTAGACAACACCGAAATGCGGAGTCGGGTTGCTCAGCAGCGACAGGCATTTGGCGAAGCACGTAGGAAATCCTGATTTCCGCAGTGATTTGACAAATGACCCCGAGCTGCTACCCGACGAAGCTAGACAACACCGAAATGCGGAGACGGGTTGTTCAGCAGCGACAGGCATTTGAGTATAAACTTGTTCCTTATATGGAACATAGGCTAAGTTCGCGACGTACTCTAAGCCTATATGGAGCCGGATTGCGCAGCAAACTCCTCCTGATTGCATATACTTTGCTAGTACTCTCAAAAAAATCAGACCCTTATTAGTACCCATCAGGATACCAATAGGGTCTGACTTTTTTAAAGCATTTTCTGTAATAAATCAACGATTTCTTCTTTATTTACCTCAAAAACTTCTCCCGTTTTCCTGTTTTTCACTTCTACAATTCCTTCAGATGCCTTCTTTCCAACGGTAATACGCACTGGAATTCCGATTAAATCTGAATCAGCAAATTTAACACCTGGTCGTTCTTGACGATCATCCATAAGTACATCGAATCGCTGTGATTTTAACTCATTATATAGGTCGTTTCCTACTGTTTTTTGATCCTCATTTTTGATGTTAATTGGAATTAAGTGCACTTGGAAAGGTGCTAAGTTTGTAGGCCAAACAATCCCTTTCTCATCGTTAAATTGTTCTACTACAGCTGCTAGTGTTCGTGAAACTCCAATTCCATATGATCCCATAAGCATCGTTTGAGATCGACCATTTTCGTCTAAATAGGTTGCTTTCATTGCGTCACTATACCTAGAACCTAATTTAAACACATGACCTACTTCTATCCCTTTAGCAAATTGAATGATTCCTTCTCCATCAGGTGAAGGGTCACCTTCTTGAATAAAACGTAAATCTTCAAAAGTAGCTACTGGGAAGTCTCGTTTTGGATTAACATTTATAAAATGATAATCTTCTTTATTTGCACCACATACTCCGTTAGTAATTGATGCTACTGCATGATCCGCTAATACTGTCACTTCATCCAAATCGATAGGGCCGACAGAACCAATCGTGCAACCGAGTACCGATTTTGTTTCTTCTGGTGTAGCCAGTTCAACAACTGAAGCATCTAAAACATTCTTCACTTTTATATCATTGACATCATGGTCACCTCTAACTAATACTAGCACGTACTCCTCATCAACTTTAAATAGAAGGGATTTTATACAATTACTAGATTCCACATTTAAAAAGGCGGACACTTCGTCAATGGTTTTTATGTTTGGTGTATGAACTTGTGTAAGCTCTTGTTCAGGTTCATCCATTTTCTCATACGACGTAATAACAGGAGCCATTTCCACATTCGCTGCATAATTGGATGTGTCAGAATAAGCTATCGTATCTTCTCCAACATCGGATAATACCATAAACTCATGTGTATCTTTTCCACCCATAGCTCCTGAATCAGCAATAACCGCCCTAAAATCTAAACCACATCGCGTAAAGATATTTGAATAAGCAGTAAAAATACGATCATATACTTCATCTAAACTTTCTTGGGTGGCATTAAAAGAATACGCATCCTTCATCATAAACTCTCGACCTCTTAAAAGGCCAAATCGTGGTCGCTTCTCATCTCTAAACTTATTTTGAATTTGGTAAAATACTAGAGGAAGTTTTTTATATGATTTCACTTCATCTCTAATGATGCTAGTAATAACTTCTTCATGTGTTGCACCAAGAGCAAAATCACGTCCGTGGCGATCGTTTAGTCTCATAAGTTCCGAACCATAAGTTTGCCAACGTCCAGACTCTTGCCAAAGCTCTGCTTGCTGAAGAGCGGGCATTAATAATTCCACAGCACCTGCATGATCCATTTCTTCTCTGATAATTTCTTCTATTTTACGAAGTACCTTTTTACCTAAAGGTAAATAACTATATACTCCGCTTGCATTTTGACGAATGTAACCAGCTCTTAACAGGAGCTGGTGACTAGTTATTTCTGCATCTGCTGGTATTTCCCTTAATGTAGGGATTAACGTCATACTTTGCTTCATATTCGTACACCTCTATCGTTAAATAAATTATTGTAAAAAGAATCGTTGAATATCATTCCAAGTGACAACGAGCATTAAAACGAAAAGTAAGGCAAAACCTAAGAAGTGGACCATGCCTTCTTTTTGGCGATCAATCGGGCGACCCCTCACAGCTTCAACACCTAAAAACATTAACCTACCTCCGTCAAGAGCTGGAATCGGCAGTAAATTCATTATTCCTAGGTTAATACTTAAAATGGCTCCCCATCTCATCAGATTGTATATTCCAGATTGAGCGACAATATCCGTTGAATGATAAATTCCTACGGGCCCTGATAGAGCGTCAATTGAGAATTGGCCAGTGATAAGTTGACCTAATAACCGAAAGATTTCTATCGTCCATTCGTAAGTTTGTGTAAAACCGTTGCTAATGATACCGAGTGGATTCTTCTCAAGGGCTGAATAGACGCCAATTTTACCTACCTTCGTTCCTTCAAAGTCTACAGATTGGGGAGTAACAGGAATGGAATTAGTTTCTTCATCTCTTTTTATAACAAACAATAATTCCTCACCAGGTTTCTTCTCAACTATAGCAACAATTTCTTCCCAAGAAGAGATTTCGGCGCCATCAATACTGATGACTTCATCCCCCTTTTTCAAACCTGCTTCATTTGCAGCACCATCGGTAGTAAGTTCTCCAAGAATCGGCTCATCAACAGGAACTCCTTGAAGCATACCTAAGAGTAGAAAGATAAAGAAGGCTAGAATGAAATTAAACAAAGGACCTGCGAAAATGGCCATTGTTCTTTCCGTTAATTTTTTAGAAGCAAATTGACGATCCCATGGAGCGATAAGTGTTTCAATTCCATCCTCGATAATGACCGCTTCTCTTGACAGTGAAAAGGTCTTTTTTTCTTCACTACCATCTTCATAACCGGTTATGAATAACTTATGTTCGATATCAGCAGATTCTACTTCTAAAACAATTAAATCTGGATAGCGATCTTTATTGTTTAATACGATTTTTTCTACTACTTCTTCATCATTTAATACAAGTCCAACTCTGTGTCCAGGTTTAATTTCAATCATTTCTGGATCTTCGCCAGCCATTCGAACAAAACCACCAAGAGGCAATAGGCGAATTGTATAGACTGTCTCTTCTTTTTTATAAGAAAACACTTTCGGGCCAAACCCTATAGCAAACTCTCGTACTAATATTCCTGCTCTTTTGGCAAAAATAAAATGTCCAAGCTCATGGAAAAATACAAGAGCACCGAATATAACGATAAAGGCTAATACAGTTTCCAAATCGAATACCACCTTTTTTATAGAAGTGATTGTACATATCTTCTTGTTTGTTGATCAACCATCTGTATAGTTTGTAAGTCAGGCGAATTAATCTTTTGATGTTCATTTAAAGCTCTTTCAATCAACTCTTCAATTTTTAAGAATGAAACCTTTTTTCCTAAAAAGGCTTCAACAGCGGCTTCATTTGCTGCATTTAACACCGTAGGGTATGTTCCACCTGATTTTCCTGAGTCATAAGCAAATTGTAAGCACCTGAAACGGTTAAAGTCCATTTTCTCAAAGTGTAGCTTTCCAAAGTCCTCTAGTTTTAGCTTTTTTGCTTGTAATGGAAAGCGATCTGGGTAAGTGAGAGCATATTGAATAGGAACTCTCATATCCGGAGATCCTAGCTGTGCCATGACAGAGGTATCATGAAACTCCACCATTGAATGGATTACACTTTCACGGTGAAGTAAAACATCTATTTTTTCATAGGGGAGATCAAACAACCAATGAGCCTCAATGACTTCAAGGCCTTTATTCATCATAGAAGCAGAATCAATCGTTATTTTCGCTCCCATCGACCAATTAGGATGGTTTAAAGCATCCTCAACCGTGACCCCTACTAATTCTTCCCTTGATCGATCTCTAAAGCTTCCCCCTGAAGCCGTAATAATAATCCGCTCAATATTTTCGAACCTTTCACCTTGAAGGCTTTGAAAAATTGCCGCATGTTCACTATCTACTGGGAGGATGGGGACATTATTCTTCCTCGCTTCTTCCATTACAATGTGACCTGCTGTGACCAATGTTTCTTTATTAGCAAGTGCTACCGTTTTTTTTGCTTTGATTGCTTCAACGGTAGGAGATAAGCCCACACTTCCTAATACTGCATTGACAAGCAGATTACTTTCACTATGTAATGCAACCTCTATTAATCCATTTATTCCGTGAACAAATTTTATATCACTGAATTCTAGCTTTAATTTTTCTGCATCTTCTTTATTTTGAACGGATACTAACAGTGGTCTGAATTCATTCACAATCTCGCGAATTCGCTGAATATTACGACCTGCAGAAGCAGCAATTAATCGGAACTGCTCAGGATAAGAGCGAATAATATCCAATGTTTGAACACCTATTGACCCTGTTGCTCCTAATAGGCTTATGTTTTTTCTATTCAATGTATCTTCCCCCTAAAACTATTGAATCACATTAAAAAAGTGTAGTAGTGGTATAACAAATAATAAACTGTCAAAACGATCTAATATACCACCGTGCCCAGGGAGAAGTTGCCCTGAATCTTTTACGTCATAATGACGTTTCAACGCAGATTCGACTAAATCACCAATTTGTCCAAAAAATGAAAGAACTACCGTAACAATTAATACCTTTAATAGCGGAAGATTAGAGATATCTGAACCAAATAGCCAAAACAATAGTCCAACTAAAAGAGCACATACAACTCCTCCAACAAAGCCTTCTATCGTTTTTTTGGGGCTTATTTCAGGCCAAAGCTTCCGTTTTCCCATACTTCTTCCAATAATATACGCACCAGAATCAGTAGCCCATACGGTAATAAGTGCGTAAAATACATATTCGACGCCGCCTACATCTCTAGTCTCAATTAAATAATAAAAGCCAATCCCTACATATAAAATTGCCATAACCGAAAAGGCAACATCGTCAAAAGTGAAACGATTTTTCGTTACAACAGTGTACGTTAAAAAAAGCAATACAGCTAATAAGGCTAATTGTATTTTTGAATAGCCTAAATCTCCGATTATTCCAGTATAGTTCTCTGGAATTAAAAAAATCCATAGAAGTGCAACAGAAATTAAACCTGGAATTGAGGCTAACTTTAATTTTCTCATTTTCAACAATTCAAACAAACCGATTGTCGCTATTAAATATGTTAGAACGATAAGCGGCATTTGTCCAATTATTACGATAGGAATAAAAATTCCCATTGCAATAATCGCTGTTATTGTTCTTTGTTTCATTTATGATTCCTCACTTTGAAGTCCACCAAACCTTCTAGATCGCCTTTGAAATTCTTCAATTGCTTGTATAAAATGCTGTTCATTAAAATCAGGCCATAGTACATCCGTAAACCAAAATTCGGTGTAAGCTAATTGCCACAACATGAAGTTACTTAATCGCATTTCACCGCTTGTACGAATGAGAAGATCTGGATCTGACATACTTTTTGTCATTAAATAACTTGAAAATAATTCATCAGTAATATCTTCTTCACTTATTATACCATTTTTTACATCTTTTAAGACATCTTTCGTCGCTTGTAATATTTCTGATCTACTTCCATAATTCAGTGCAAAATTTAATTGTAGCCCAGTGTTATCTTTCGTCTGTTCCATTGCTTTTTGCACAGCATTTAATGTGTGTGAAGGGATTTCTCCTTCATCTCCCATCATCGTGACTCGCACATTTTCTTCTATCAACTCTGGTAAAAACGTACTAAGAAACTCTTCAGGAAGCTTCATCAAATAATCTACTTCCACCTTTGGACGTTTCCAGTTTTCTGTTGAAAAAGCATATAAAGTCAACGTTTTTACTTCAAGGGAATTAGCAATACGGGTGATTTTCCTTATCACCTTCATCCCTTCATGATGACCGGCTATACGAGGCAAAGCACGTTTTTTTGCCCACCTTCCATTCCCATCCATTATAATAGCGATATGCTGTGGAATTGAATTTTTATCAAGTTCACCTATTCCTTCTTGTGAACCTTCTTTTGTTTTTTTGGAATTCCACAACTTTATTTTTTCTAGCATATTAAATCCTCCAAGTATTACATCCTAATGATTGCTATACGTCTATCTTATCATAACAAAAATCCTTAAAGATATCTGCAAAAGTTCATAGTTTAGGATAGAAAATAATGTAGGTTTTATGGAATCTACTATATACTAAAGCCCTTAGAGTTACGCTTATCACTCTTCAAAAAATTCATAAGGGTTTAATCATAATGAATACTATGTAAAGGAAAACCGTATACAATTTAAATTCGTTTTTTTAATAGACACGATACTTGATTAACTCTATATATGTACCTTAATCCCTGTAATAAAGGAAAACCCCCTAAAGCTAGAGGGTTTTCGTCATTTATGTTACACTTCAAGAATTTCTTGTTCTTTTTCTTTTGTAAGCTCGTCTACTTGTTTAATATGAGTATCAGTTAGCTGTTGAACATCTTCTGAGTAACCACGCAAGTCATCTTCTGTCATTTCGCCATTCTTTTCTAGCTTCTTCAAATCGTCATTCGCATCACGTCGTACATTCCGAATGGCAACTTTCGCTTCTTCAGACTCTTTCTTGACTAACTTCACAAGCTCTTTACGACGCTCTTCAGTTAAAGCTGGGATAGCTATTCGGATAAGTGAACCATCATTTGAAGGATTCAACCCAAGGTCAGATTTTAAAATCGCCTTTTCAATATCACCTAGTACCGTTTTATCGTATGGTTGAATAACTAATAGTCTTGCTTCTGGAACCGTAACTGAAGCCATTTGATTTACTGGTGTAGGAGCTCCGTAATAGTCTACTGATATTCCTTGTAGCAACGATGCATTTGCGCGACCTGCACGAATAGACGCAAGTTCACGAGTGTAGGCTTGTACAGCTTTTTCCATTTTGTCTTTTGTAGATGACATTACTGATTTCGGCATTATTCTTTCCCCCTCACAATTGTTCCAATATTATTTCCAAGAACTGCTTTTTTAATATTCCCATTCTCCATTACGGAAAACACAATTAATGGAATATCATTATCCATACATAATGAAGACGCTGTTGAATCCATTACAGCTAGTCCTTCTTTTAACACATCTAAATACGAAAGCTGATCATATTTCACAGCATTCTCGTCTTGTTTAGGATCAGCAGAATAAACTCCATCAACATTATTTTTTGCCATTAAGATCACTTCAGCTTCAATCTCAGCAGCACGTAGAGCAGCGGTTGTATCTGTTGAAAAATATGGGTTTCCTGTACCAGCTGCAAAGATTACAACCCGTTTCTTCTCTAGATGACGAATCGCACGTCTACGGATATAAGGTTCAGCAACTTGGCGCATATCAATTGATGATTGTACTCTTGTTTCTATGCCAAGCTGCTCTAAACTATCTTGTAGAGCTAAGGAGTTCATGACGGTAGCAAGCATTCCCATATAGTCAGCATTCGCTCGATCCATGCCCATTTCGCTACCAATTTTCCCACGCCAAATGTTTCCACCACCAACAACAACTGCTACTTCCACATCTAGTTCGGCGATTTCTTTCACTTGCTCTGCTACCGATTTAATAATTGCAGGATTTATACCAAAACCATCTTCTCCAGCTAATGCTTCACCACTTAATTTTAATACTACCCTCTTATATTGTGGGATGCTCATTGGAACCTCCTATATGTATATAGTTTTTTAATCTTCTATAAAAGAGGGAACACAAAGTGTTCCCTACTTTAAATAGTTTATAAAGTAAACATTATTTTTTAACTTGGTTCATAACTTCTTCAGCAAAGTTCTCTTCGCGCTTCTCAAGTCCTTCTCCAACTTCATAACGTACAAAGTCCGTTAGCTTAGCGCCTTTTGATTCTACAAATTGACGAACTTTTTGATCTGGATTCTTAACGAATGTTTGATCAAGGATACATACATCCTCAAAGTATTTACCTAAACGGCCTTCAACCATTTTCGCAACAATCTTTTCAGGTTTCCCTTCGTTTAAAGCTTGCTGAGTTAGTACTTCGCGCTCACGCTCTACTTCTTCTGCAGATACTTGGTCACGAGAAACATATTTAGGGTTTAATGCAGCTGCATGCATTGCAACATCTTTTGCTGCAGCTGCATCAGTTGATCCTTCAAGAACCGTTAATACGCCAATTCGTCCACCCATGTGAAGGTACTCACCAAAAGAATCATTGTCAGTTTTCGTACGAAGTGAGAAACGACGTAGTGAAATTTTCTCTCCAATTTTTGCAATTGCAGAATTGATGAATTCAGCAACTGAAGAACCATTGCCCATTTTTTGCTCTAAAGTAGCTTCAACACTTTCAGGTTTATTAGCAAGAATGTGTTGTGCAATTTCTTTAACAAGTACTTGGAAGTTTTCATTTTTTGCAACGAAATCAGTCTCTGCGTTAACTTCTAAGATAACTGCATCGTTTCCTTCGCTTAGAATGAAAGTAGTTCCTTCCGCAGCAATACGATCTGCTTTTTTAGCAGCTTTAGCGATTCCTTTTTCACGTAGAAAATCAACTGCTTTTTCCATATCACCATTTGTTTCTGTTAGCGCTTTTTTACAATCCATCATACCTGCGCCAGTTTTTTCACGTAATTCTTTTACCATTTTTGCAGTAACTGCCATAGTAAATATCCTCCTTCTAATGCATATGTAGCAACTTCCTCTTCAGTCATTGCTCTCTATTTTAGATTATTCTTAAAAAAAGGTGATAAGGGATTCCCCCACTTATCACCTTTTCTATAACTCGAAACTAAATTACTCTGCAGTAACAGCTGCTTCTTCACCTTGTTTTGATTCAAGAATTGCATCTGCCATTTTACCAGTTAATAGCTTAACTGCACGAATTGCATCATCATTCGCTGGGATTACGTAGTCAATCTCATCTGGATCACAGTTTGTATCAACAATTCCTACGATAGGAATATTTAATTTGCGAGCTTCAGCAACAGCGATACGCTCTTTACGTGGGTCAATAATGAATAGAGCATCTGGAAGCTCTTTCATTTCTTTTACTCCACCTAAGAATTTCACTAAGCGTGCATGTTCCTTTTTAAGTTGAACTACTTCTTTCTTAGGAAGTACTTCAAAAGTACCATCTTCTTCCATTCTTTCGATATCTTTAAGACGTGCAACACGCTTTTGAATGGTTTCGAAGTTTGTTAACGTTCCGCCTAACCAGCGTTGGTTAATAAAGTACATACCTGAACGTTCTGCTTCTTCCTTAACGGATTCCTGAGCTTGCTTTTTCGTTCCAACGAAAAGGATTTTCCCATCGTTAGCCGCAACCTCTTTAACAAATTTGTATGCTTCTTCAACCTTTTTCACCGTCTTTTGAAGATCGATGATATAAATGCCGTTACGCTCTGTGAAGATATATTTCTTCATTTTTGGGTTCCAACGGCGAGTTTGGTGTCCGAAATGTACACCAGCTTCTAGTAATTGTTTCATTGAAATTACTGACATGTGTGTGTTCCTCCTAATTGGTTTTTTTTCCTCCGCTAAGATCATCTTTAAGTAAAACTATTATATAGCACCAAATACTCAAATCACTTAGCGTGTGTAGTCACACCATAAGATAATATATCATAGACTCTTACAAGAGGCAACAGTAAATTAGTTGTTTTCAAATTTTAATACTAACTCTACTTCTGTTCGACCTCTACTCAGTTCTTTCGCTATTTGAGAACTCGTTAAACCTTGCCTATGTAAGAGCAATACTTGATTTGTAAAATCATCATTGTTCCTTTCAACAATCGTGTCATCGACTTTTTTTAATTCGTTTGTCGTAGAATCTTGTCTGTTATTATCTCTCTTTCGTCCCCTTGATGGTTCGTATGCCGCAATCACCTTTTGTCTTGAAATGGTGCTTTTCTTAACATAATCCCCCTTTTCTTCCTCCGAATCAACCGTTGTTTTTTTCGCACCGAGCCCTTTGTCTTCTTGTCTTTTTATCTTTTGAACTTTTTCAATAAACGTTTCATTTTCTTCCTTCATTTCTAGAAGAAAAGCAGAGGCTACATCTTCTATTTCCCTGATCATATTTAGTTGTTGCTTTTCCAGTGCAATTAGACGGTTTTGTCGAACAAATAAAAGGACGACAGCAAAGCCACAAAGAGTAATTAATATAAATAACGTAATAAATAAAAAAGCAGTCATGTTTTCTCCTATCCAGAAAAATCAATTTGATGCCCTTTATAGGGATGAACGGCCATAGAAGTCCGCATTTCACTTAATGAAGTTTCGTTCTGATCATTTTTGGGGCTTTCATCGTGTATTACCTGATTTTCAGTCGGGTGGTTCTCATTTACTTTTTTCCGTTTTTGCAATTGCTTTTTTTCATTTTCTGCTTGAAGTTGCGATTGTATAATTTGTCCTTGCTGTTGAAATTGATCCGTCATTTTTCCAGCCTCAAATGTTTTCGGTAAAGCAATTTGCAGCTCTATTGCTTTTAATGACATTTCCTTCTCCTCATTTTATATAAAGAGTTTTCTAAGCTTATTTATTGCTTTTGAATGAATTTGAGAAATTCTTGAAGTGGATAAGGATAAAATCCCGCCAATTTCTGTCAAGGTTAGTTCTTCCTTATAAAATAAACTTAAAACAAGCTGTTCCTTTTCGGAAAGCTGTTTAATCTTCGTTGACAATTCTTGGATTTGCTCTTCCTTTACTAGCATCTCATCAGGTAAAATCGTGACATCATCTTTTATAAAAAATGCTTGAGAATCGGAATCATCATTTTGAATTCGTTCATCCACTGATAGTATATTAGCAAAGTATTGCTCCTGCATCGTTTGATATACTTCCTCTTGTGAAAGTCCTAATTCACCTGCAATTTCACTTGGTGTTACATGACGTAACAGACTTTGTTCCATTTCTTCCATCTTTGCTTCAACTTTTTTAGAACGCTCTCTCGCACTCCTTGGTAACCAATCTTGCTTTCTTAGACCATCGATGATAGCACCACGTACACGAAAAGAAGCGTATGTATCAAATTTATTAAGTGCATCAAATAATCCCATCAGCCCTAAACTTTTTAAATCATCTTTCGAGACACTTTTAGGTAAACTAGCGGAGATACGTTGCACATGGTAGGAAACTAGAGGCATATACCTTTTGATAAGGATATCTCCAGCACTAGAATCTTTTGCTTCCTTCCAAAGCTTCCAATAATGTTGCTCATCTCTTATTATAGTTGTCAATAGTCCTCCTCCTCACCGCTATTTAGAATGTGAATAGTATTGTTTAGCGCTTGATCTTATAAATCATTGTTTCATAGAATGTTGATATTTATTTGTAACATATCATGTATGATGGATGACCTGATTGACTTTCAATTGTTCATTCAGCCTTATCCTCCCTTATATCACATTAATGATTTCAATACATAATGAAATTTAGGGTGAATAGACTACTCGTCTTTACAGCTATAATAAATAATGGATTGTGGTTCCTTTGGCTAATAAACCTTTATAAACACAAGAGCAAACCACTTATGCAAAATAGTTTTCCTACCATTATATTTTCTTCGTTCCTAGATTGACGGTTCGAATGTGCAGTATTTTAGTAGCGGGAGTAAATTCAATTGTTCTTCCACTGCTCCCTCCAATATCTTGAGCTACTATAGGAATATTTAATGAATGAAGTTCTTGTTTAACCGCCTCAATATTTCGGGGACCGATTCTCATTAGCTCGGTTTTGGCAGAAACTTTAAACATCTGTGCCCCTCCAGCAATCTTCGCTCTTAACCTAGATTTTCTAGCCCCTTCATTTTGAAGCCTATTGATCATTTCACTTATGGCTGTATCGGCAAACTTTGCTTTATTTTGAACTTTTCCGATAGATGATTTCGGTAACATGATATGAGCCAAGCCCGCTATTTGAATTATTTCATCATAAAGGACAATCCCTACACAAGAACCAAGTCCAGAAGTACGGATGGTTTCTTGCCCTTTTACGATGTTCATATCAGCAATACCTACCTTTATGATTGCTTTATTCATCTATTATGAAACTCCTAATGCGTTGAAGATAGTAGAGAAGGAATCTGGATCTGGTAATAAGAAAAAGTGTCCTTTTACTATCTTTCCATCTTGCGAGTGCTCTTCTTTTAGTGCTGTATCAATTACAATTGCAACATCACTTTCTTTAGAAGCCTCGATTAAGCCAAATGAAATTAAAGCTCCGACCATGTCTACATTTAATGAGGGGACAGTTGGGAATAGTGTTAATTTCGTAAAGTCAGATAACGACGATAAATAACTTCCTATTAAAATGTTTCCAAGTTCCTGCATCGCGGATATCCCTAACTCTGAATAAGGTGGCGAATCAAATTGAAAGGTTGAATCTCCCGTCATGGTACGAATATAGTGTGACGCCTCATCCACCGGTAGCATAAAATACATGCTTCCAGGTGTATCACCTTCTATTCTTAAAAATACACTAACGGCAACGGAATCTGCCCCTCCAGCCATTTCAATCATTTCATCAAAGGAAACAATCTGAACATCGGGTACTTTCATATCAACCTTTTTATTTAATAACGTTGAAAGTGCCGTGGCCGCATGACCAGCTCCTATATTGCCAACTTCTCTTAATAAGTCGAGATGAAGCGGCGTAATTTTTTCAACAAATCCCATATGTACATCCCTCATTCTACAGAATAAAGTATTTTTTCTAACTTCAATAAAATAAGCAACCGCTTATCGATTTTCGCTACGCCTCGAATATAATCTGTTTCGATTGAACCAACGACATCTGGTTGCGGTTCAATCGATTCTACTGAAAGGTCCAACACATCATTTGCTGCATCTACAATAAATCCAACCTCATTATGTTCTAATGAAACAATAATGATTCTAGTTGAATCTGTATATGCCTGTACTTCTAATCCAAAATGTTCACGTAAATCTATAATGGGTGTAACGACACCACGTAGATTAATAACCCCTTTCACATAACTTTTCGTTCGAGGTACTCTCGTAATATGCGATAGCTTTTCAATCGAACGAACTTGCGAAACAGGTATAGCGTATTCCTTTTCCATTAATTCAAAGACAATAACTTTTTCATCCAGAAGAACACTGGCTTCACTCATCTTAATCACTCCGCTCACAGCTTATTTAATCAATGAATTACAATCTACTATTAACGCCACTTGTCCGTCTCCTAAAATGGTAGCTCCGGATATGGCAAAAACATCATTTAAATAATTCCCAAGGGACTTTAAAACAATCTCTTGCTGGCCAATAAATGAATCTACCACTAGCCCTGCCATCTTGTCCCCTTTTCTCACAATGACTACAGAATAAAACGCTTCCTCTTTTCCGCCATCTGGAACCTCAAACACTTCCTCCAAAAAGACAAGTGGAACAACCTTCCCTCTAAAATCGATGACTTTTTGATTGTGAGCATTTAAGATTTCCTCTTTTTTCACAATGGCTGTTTCAATAATTGAAGACAGTGGTATAGCGTATTTTTCTTGGTTTAATGTTACTAACATGACAGAAATAATCGATAGTGTTAGTGGGAGCTGAATAGAAAATACTGACCCTTTTCCTTCTGTAGAATCAATCGTAATGGATCCACCTAATGATTCAATGGTTGTTTTTACAACGTCTAATCCCACTCCCCGTCCTGAAATATCTGAAATTTTATCCGCTGTGGAAAAACCAGAAGACATAATGAGCTCGTACACTTGCTTGTCAGATAAAGTTAAGCTCATTTCTTCTGTTATAATTCCTTTCGAAATAGCCTTCCTTAACACATTTTCACGACTTATACCTGCACCGTCATCTTCAATTTCAATAAAAACGTGATTGCCACTATGATAGGCTTTTAACGTAAGCGTTCCTTCTTCTGGTTTCCCCGCTGATAATCGTCTTTCGGGTGTTTCAACACCATGATCAATGGCATTTCTTATTAGGTGAACTAGAGGGTCACCTATTTCATCAATAACAGTCCGGTCAAGCTCTGTGTCCGCTCCGATTATGTCTAACTCTATTTTTTTATTTAAGTCTCGAGCAAGTTGCCTCACCATGCGCGGAAAACGATTAAATACTGTTTCAATTGGTATCATGCGCATATTTAAAATAATATTTTGTAAGTCACCTGAAATTCGAGACATCCTTTCAACTGTTTCATTTAATTCTGAATGCTTTAAGTCATTTGAGATTTGCTCTAATCTTCCACGGTCAATCACAAGTTCTTCAAAAAGGTTCATTAATATATCAAGACGCTCAATATTAACTCGAATCGTTTTATTACTTCCATTCATAGAGGCCTTATTCTTACTATCTTTTTTCTTTGGTAAAGGCAAAGGTTGTTGATCATCATCATTTTCCTCTTTATTAATGATGGAATTCTGCTGACTTTCTTTCGAAACGAAATCTTCCTTAAGAATAGGATGGAGTTCAACGTTGTCTACTTCAGAAACTTTCATTATTTCTTTCTCAAGTTTTTCTTTCTCTTCTTTTGTTACGATAGAAACAACAAAAGAATTGTCGAATTTTTCCTCTTCTAATTGGTCGACTGATGGAACTGCCTTAATGACGTCCCCAAACTTTTCAATCACTTCGAAAACCATATATACACGAGCAGCTTTTAATAAACAATCTTCTCGTAATGTTACAGAAAGAGCATAACAATTAAAGCCTTGATCAATACTTTGTTGGATTACCGTCTGTTCGAACTCATCGTATTGATTTTTTAAAGATGAAATATCGTTCCCATCTGATATTGTTGCTGCTATTTCACGGTGTGCTTCTAAAAGTACATGTTCTCCCTTTTCAATTTTGTGAAGACGGTCTACAACGTCTCTTACGTCTCTTTTTCCATCTCCGCCATCTGCAATTGACATGACCATCGCTTCTAAATCATCTATTGCGACAAAAACAACATCCAAAATTTCCGGTGTAACCGCGATCGCTTCATTTCGAATCCCATCTAATACATTCTCCATATTATGTGTTAAACTCGCTAAATCTTCATATCCCATCGTTGCGGACATACCTTTTAATGTATGTGCTGACCTAAATATTTCATTGACAATTGTTAAATCACTAGGATTTTTCTCTAACAAAAGTAATTGTTCATTTACTGTTTGTAAATGTTCTTTGCTTTCTTCAATAAATACTTCAAGATATTGATTCAATTCCATGAGTACCACACTCCTATGGCATATAATTCATTATTGCATCTGCAATATGTTTTAAAGGTTCTACATCGTCAACCATTTTAGTAGATAAGGCTGCCTTTGGCATTCCATACACAATACTACTGTCTTTTGATTCAGCTATGGCTTTAACGGTTCCACTCATTTTTAATTTAACTAATCCTTCTGCTCCGTCCGACCCCATCCCAGTCATAATGACGGCAATTTTTTCATAGTCTTCATACTCTTTTATTGCTTCAAACATGACATCAACGGAAGGACGGTGTCCATTTCGAGGCGCTTCACTATTATCGAGAACAATGGCTAAATTAGAGCCATTTCTTTTTAATTTCAGGTGAAATCCCCCTGGGGCAATATAGGCCGTCCCATTTTCCAGCACATCACCGTCTTCTGCCTCTTTAATATGAATATTTGCTAATGTATTTAATCTCGCGGCCAATGATTGGGTAAATCCTGCTGGCATATGTTGAACGACTAGGATTGGCGCTTTAAAATCCTCTGGTAAGGAAGTAAGCACTTGCTGTAACGCTCTCGGTCCACCAGTACTTGTTCCAATGCAAACAATCTTTTTCTCATTAGTACCTATATTACCAATGAACCGTTTTTTCCTTTCTACCGGCAGGGGGTGGCTAAACTTTGTCTTCCGCTCTGGCTGTTTTAGTACAGCTGATGATTGATTTAATTTTGACACTTCAATTGTACTAGCTGATAATAATTTTGTGATAAATTCATCTTTAATCATCCCTAAATCTAAAGAAATAGTTCCGGAGGGCTTTGCAATGAAATCAACCGCACCATAAGACATAGCTAATATGGCGTTCTCCGCTCCCTTTTTGGTTGTACTTGACAGCATGATGATTGGTACTGGACATTCCTTCATAATTTGTTGAAGTGCATCTAATCCATTTAATATAGGCATTTCTACATCTAATGAAACTACATCTGGGGTTAAGCGCTTAATTTTTTCGATCGCTTCTTTACCATTTCTAGCAATCCCTACAGATTCAAGAAGGGGGTGCTCTGCAATAAAATTTTGAATTAATTTCCTCATAAATGCAGAGTCATCAACTATTAATACCTTCTTTTTCTTCATCCTACCTCCCCCTTTACAATGAAGAGCTTTCTCAATTTATCGATGAAAGTAAACTTTAATGATGAACTCTCACAGTTTAATGGAGGTGTTGCCAAATAACTCATGGCAATCGCAGCTAAACCTCTTGCAGCTGGATGGTTAGGGTATTGAATAGAATATGGAACTTGGTTAGCGACGGCTTCTCCAACATTTGTATCATCCATAATAATTCCTAAAATTGAGACCTTCTTTTGTAGGAATTTACGAACAACTCCTTGAAGGCGAGATAATGTCTCTTCCCCCTGTTTCTCAGACTGAGCTCGGTTACAAACTATATAAAGCTCTTGTTCCCCACCAAGAAGAGAAATATGTTTTATAAGAGAATACGCATCCATTATGTCAGTGGGTTCTGGAGTTGTAATCAAAATGGTTTCATCCAGCGTCATCATTAGATCCAATCGGTCCTTTGAAGCTAAAGCCCCCATATCAAAAAATATATATTCATAGTATTGTTGAAGAAATTGAAGTCCGTCAGCAAATCGATCAAATTTTTCTTTCGGCCAATTTACACATGAGCTCAAGCCAGTTCCACCTGAAATATAGGAAACCCCATCTGACCCTTTGTGAACAATCTCATGCACCTCAATATTTTCATTTAAAAAGTCCATTATCGTTCTTTCCGGATTTTCTCCAGAAGGAAGATGAACATTTGCCATGCCAAAATCAAGATTAAGTAAAAGAACCTTTTTATTTGCCTTCGCTAAGATTGTGCACATATTTACTGAAAAATTAGATGTACCTAGTCCGGATTTTCCACTCACAACACCAATCGTTCGGGCGATAGACTGTCGTTGAAGTTTCGTTCTTAATCCCTGTGCTTGATCATTCATTATAGAGTTCCTCTAAGAATTAATTCTGCTATATTTTTTTCACTTGCCTCGAGAATATCTTCAGGTACATCTTGCCCGTTCGTTAAATAAGCAGCACCTTTTTTGTATTTTTTAATTAAATTAAAGGCCGTGCCATATGAGGACGTTTCATCTATTTTTGTAAAAATAAATTTCTGAAAATGTATCTTTGCAAAATTATCAATCATTTTCACTAAATCCGTCTCTTTTGCCGTTAAAGATAATACGAGTAATGTTTCCATTTCATTTGAAAAGTCAATTATATTCGGTAAGTCTTCAACAAAGTGTATTTCATGATAATTTCTCCCAGCAGTGTCGATAAAGATAGTGTCAACTTCTTTAAATTTATCAATGGCCAATTGAAAGTCTGAACGGTTATAAACTACTTCAATAGGAGCCTTTAGTAGCTCGGCGTATGTTTTTAATTGTTCAATTGCAGCTATTCGATAAGTATCAGTCGTAATAAAGGCAACCTTTTTGTTGTAGGTAAGAACAGATTGAGCCGCTATTTTTGCTAACGTTGTTGTTTTCCCAACACCAGTTGGCCCTACCACATTTACGTATTTCTTGTTATAGTCGATTCCACCATACTGATATGGTTTTAATTGCTCTACTAACCACTCTTTTGTCCATTGCTTCACTTGCTGTTCATTGCCCAATCGCTTTGTACTATCTTTTTCTAGTAAATAATCAATTAGTTCGTACAGATGTTCTTCAGCAAGACCTTGTGCTACTAAGGATTCATTCAATTGTTGAATTTCTTGTGGGTACGGCGTGCTCATTTTTGACTTAGACAAATGTTCAATCATACTTTTTAATTCAATAAGATCTTTTTGTATTTCTAGTCCGTTTTTAAGTTCTTCTTTTTCTTGGTGAAAATGAATGGTCTGCTGTTCAAATCCCTCTTGCTTACGTCTAGCTTCGAGTCTACCTTTTTCTACATCTTGGTCTAAACCTGCGATAACTTCAATATTCCTCTTCTTAAACATGCCGAAAAAGCCACCTGAATAGGTAACTTTTGAGTTAATAATAACCGCATTTTCTCCAAGGTTCTTCCGTATTTTTTTCATGGCTTCTGGCATTGTCGGTGCTATAATCTTCGTTACTTTCATTCAACCTTCACCACCCCTAAACTTTGAACTTCCACATTTGATTCGAGCTCATTGAATGACAAAATTGGCAATTGTGGAAAGTACCTTTCTGCTAACTGCCTAACATACATCCGTACCGCTGGAGAACTCAACACAATTGGTGATTGCTCAATTAAAGATAATTGTTCCACTTGTTGAGCTAACGCCTCGAGTATTTTTTGAGAATCATTTGGATCTAAAGATAAATAGTTTCCATGCTCAGCTTGTTGAATTCCATCAGCAATTATTTTCTCAACAGCCCCTGATAATGTAATGACCTTTATAGAAGAACTATCTCCATCAATATACTGGGCAGTAATTTGTCTAGCAAGTGACTGCCTAACATACTCAGTTAACAAATCCGTATCAGAGGATAATTTACTAAAATCTGCTAATGTCTCAAATATAATCGGTAAATTTCTTATACTCACATTCTCTTTTAACAGCTTCGATAGTACTTTTTGAACTTCACCAATGGATAAAGGAGTTGGCGTTACCTCCTCAACTAAAATTGGATAAGATTCTTTTATATGATCCACTAACTGTTTCGTTTCCTGACGGCCTAATAGCTCATGTGCATTCGCTTTTATAAGCTCAGTAATATGGGTCGATACAACCGAAGGGGGGTCTACAACCGTATAGCCCATAATTTCTGCTTGTTCCTTTACATCTTCCACTATCCATTTTGCCGGCAATCCAAATGAAGGTTCAACTGTATCAATTCCTTCGATACTATCCTCTTCACTGCTAGGGCTCATCGCTAAATAATGGTCTAACAACAGCTCTCCACGAGCCATTTCATTCCCTTTTATTTTCAATCTGTACTCATTCGGTTGTAATTGAATATTATCTCGAATTCTTACAACTGGAATAACGAGTCCTAATTCAATGGCCAATTGTCTTCTAATCATGACAATTCGATCTAATAAGTCTCCACCCTGACTAGTATCAGCTAATGGAATTAACCCATATCCAAATTCGAATTCAATTGGATCAACATTTAATAATGATACGACATTTTCTGGGTTCTTTAATTCTTCTGTCTGTTGTGCTTGCTCTACCTCATCTTCTTTCTCTTCCGTTTGCTTAGGTGTTCTTCCAACTATATACCCTGTAAGCGCAAGTAAGCCTGCGATTGGTATCGTCAATAAATCACTAATGGGTGTAGCAACACCGAGCAAAAATATCGTAATGGACGCAACATACAGCATTACTGGATAAGCAAGGAGCTGTTTTGTAATATCCTGACCTAAATTCCCTTCGGAAGCGGCTCTTGTGACCACAATTCCTGTTGCAGTTGAGATGAGTAGAGCTGGTATTTGGCTCACAATACCATCTCCAACAGTAAGAAGTGAATATTTTGTCGCTGCTTCTATAAAAGGAAGACCTTCTTGAGCAGAACCAATAATCATACCAAATATGAGGTTTATTAACACGATAATGATACCAGCAATCGCATCCCCTTTGACAAACTTACTAGCACCATCCATCGCTCCATAAAAATCAGCTTCACGACCAATTTTCTCTCGTCTACTCCTGGCTTCGTGTTCTGATATCATTCCCGCATTTAAATCAGCATCAATACTCATTTGTTTACCAGGCATAGCATCTAATGTAAACCTTGCTGCTACTTCTGAAACACGTTCTGATCCCTTTGTAATGACAATAAATTGAATAATAATTAAGATTAAGAATACGACTAACCCTACTAGTACATTGCCACCAACTACAAAAGTACCAAATGTTTCAACTACTTCTCCTGCTTCCCCGCGACTAAGAATTGATCTTGTTGTAGACACATTTAAGCCTAACCTAAACAGCGTTAGTAATAACAATAATGAAGGAAAGATAGAGAATTGTAAGGGTTCTTGCATATTCATCGCTGTCAGTAACACTAATAAAGCGAGTGAAATGTTAATAATGATGAATATACTTAACATTAAAGGTGGGAACGGAATAATCAGCATTGCTACTATTAATATTACACTCGCTAAAACTGATAAATCTCTTGCTGCCATAAACGTTCTCTCCTAACTAATTCTCTCAAAATTTAAATCTTGTTTTTCAAACGATAGACATACGCTAATACTTCAGCAACGGCTTTAAAAAATTCCTCCGGGATACTTTCACCTATATCAGCTGTATCATATAACGCTCGTGCTAAAGGGCGATTTTCAACCATCGTGACATCATGCTCTTTTGCAATCAACTTTATTTTTTGAGCGAGAAAATCAACTCCTTTAGCGATGACAATTGGAGCTTCTGATTTTTCCTCATCATATTTTAATGCGATAGCAAAATGAGTTGGGTTTGTAATAATAACGTCTGCTTGTGGCACTTCTTGCATCATTCTCCGTTGTGCCATTTCTCTTTGCCTTTGCTTTATTTTCGATTTAATTAGAGGGTCTCCCTCTGTGTTTTTAAACTCATCTTTAATATCCTGCTTTGACATTCGAATGTTCTTTTCAAAATCGTACTTTTGATACAAGTAATCAAAAACCGCTAAGAATAATAATGATAGAGAAGCAGCGATTCCCATTTGTATCGTTAAACTAATAATCGTTTTTCCGGATGCAGCCGGACTTTTAAATGACAGAGATAATACTTCCTCTATCCTCACCCATAACACGATAAATGTAATAGTTCCTACAAAAGAAATCTTTAAAATAGATTTAATTAATTCTACTATTGCTCGCATCGAGAAGATGCGTTTAAAACCTTTAATTGGGTCAATCTTTTCTAACTTAGGTTTAAGTGGTTCTGTTGAAAAAAGAAAGCCTATTTGTAAATAATTGGACACGATTGCCGAAATCATTGCAATCAACATAACAGGAGCTAACAAAAGCATCATTTGTTGGAAAACCTCTATTGCAATGGCTTCAACTGTGCTAGCTGATAAGGAAATAAGCATATAATCTTCAAACGTATGATGAAATAGCTGGAAGATGATTTTCCCAATAAAGCTTCCCCCAAATAATAAAAATAAAAATACTGCTAGTAATACAAATGCCGTGTTTACATCTTGACTTTTGGCTGTTTGACCTTTTTTTCTTGACTCTTGACGTTTCTTTGGCGTTGCTTTTTCAGTTTTCTCTCCTGCAAAAAACTGTAAGTCTAAAGATAAATACTTCATAATAATTAACTCCCCATCAACTTCATTACATCTCTCATTGTAAGCAACATCTGTTCAAAAAGTTGACTAGTTAAAGCCATAATGACACCCATTACGACAAACAATACGATAAAACTTACCGCTATTTTAATTGGGAATCCGACAACAAAAATATTCAATTGAGGAACAGTTCTTGCAACAATTCCCAAGGCAACATCAACTAAAAATAAAGTACCCACTATCGGAACGGCCATTTGAAAAGCGATGACAAACACAGAATTGAAAGCGGTGATAATATAATTCACCAATGACTCATTTTTAAAAGGGATCCAAGCTTCGGTCAATGGAATAAACTCATAGCTATAGTAAATACCATCTAATAAAAGGTGATGACCATTTAATGCAAGAAGAAGCAAGAGAGCAAATGTATACAAATATTGGCCAGTGATAGGACTTTGAGCTCCTGTTTGAGGGTCGACAACATTAGCAATGGCAAAACCCATTTGAAAATCAATGAAGCCGCCTGCAATTTGTATCGCTGACACAATCATATATGCTGTAAATCCCACTAATAAGCCAACCATGGTTTCCTTTATAATTAGTAAAAAATAGTAACCATCTATTGGAATAGGGTCCGTTGCAACGACGTAATACATGATCCATGCCAAGACAGCCGAAAAACCAATTCGGTGTTGAGCAGGAATAGTACGATAAGAAAACAAAGGCAACGTAACAAAAAAAGCAGAAAGTCGAACAAAAATCAGTAGATAGACTGAAAATATCGGGATTAATTGTTCCATGGCATTACCCTACAAAACGAGTCAAGTTCGTAAATATTTCAGTTGTATAGGATAAAAGCGTCGTTAACATCCATGGACCAAAAAATATAACACCGATTAACACGGCTACTATTTTAGGAATAAATGCTAATGTTTGTTCTTGAATTTGTGTTGTTGCTTGAAAGATACTAACGATTAAACCTACAACTAAGGCTAATAATAGTAACGGAGCTGAAATCAATAGTATTGTATAGACCCCTCGTTCTGCGAGTGAGATGACCATTTCTGAATTCAATAAATTTCACCTACTTAAAAGCTTTGTAATAGTGATTTAATGACTAAATACCAACCGTCTACAAGAACAAATAATAAAATCTTAAAAGGCAAAGAGATCATAACCGGTGGTAACATCATCATTCCCATACTCATTAGTACACTCGCAACGACCATATCAATTACTAAAAAAGGAATAAAAATCATAAATCCAATTTGAAAGGCCGTTTTTATTTCACTTAATGCAAAAGCTGGAACTAATGAAGTTAAAGGAATATCCTGAACGGATTCAGGGGTATCTGATTTAGAATAGGATAAAAATAATTCAAGGTCTTTTTGCCTTGTATGTTTACTCATAAATTCTTTAAATGGAACAGTAGCACGATCTGAAGCTTCTTCTAATGTAATTTCTTCATTAAATAAAGGTGTTAAAGCATTGTCGTTCACTTCCTGTAACGTTGGAGCCATAATAAAAAAGGTTAAAAATAAAGATAGCCCAATTAATACTTGATTTGGCGGCATTTGTTGCGTCGCTAAGGCTGTTCTGACAAACGACAAAACAATAACAATTCGAGTAAAACAAGTCATCAATATTAATATACTTGGAGCAAGTGATAGTACCGTTAGTAAGAGGAGAAGCCTTACAGAGGTAGAAACTGTTTCAGGAGACCCATTATTAAACAATTCCATTACATCATTCATCTAGTGAATTCTCCTCTTTTTTCAGTTCGTTAAACATGTTTTTTCTCCCTTTTTTTAAATCATCTAACTGTGACTTAAATAGTGAACGAAACGGAAGGTCGGTTTCTTTTTTTCCTTTCATTCGTTTTGACCACCCTCTCACGAGAGGGTTCGAACCTTTAAGTAAATTTTCATAATTATTTTCAAACGAGGTAATAAATTCTTCGTATTCCTTCGCCTCATCAATTTCTTTAATTAAATGAATATCTTCCCCTACTCCCAAAACTAGGATTCGGTTTCCTACTTTCACCACTTGAACCGATCTGTTCCCTCCTAATGAGGTTCCGCCTAAATTATGTAGTAGTTTTGTTTGCTGAAAGGAACGACTTCGCTGACTAATAAACCGTAATAATGTATAGATTAAACCGATCACAAATAGCAAGGCGACAATCATTTTGATAAAATCCATCATTGAGACAGTAGGGGCTGACACCATTTGTTCATTTGTTTTCTCAGTATCAATTTCTTCACTATCTTTTTGACAACCTTCCATGCTAGCATTCACGCAATCTGCAACAGAAGGATTGACAGAAGCTTGGGGGTGAGACTCCCCCCACCCCAGCAAACTCATTATAACGACTATTACTACCATCCATTTCTTTTGACTTCTCAACCGTTAAGCACCTTCTTGTTGAATTATTAAGCGAGTGTTTTCGCAATAGCTTCTAATACGCGGTCTGCTTGAAACGGCTTAACAATAAAGTCTTTAGCACCCGCTTGAATAGCATCAATGACCATTGCTTGTTGACCCATTGCAGAGCACATAATGACTCTTGAACTACTGTCAAAGCTTTTAATTTCTTTCAATGCAGCGATTCCATCCATTTCTGGCATCGTAATATCCATTGTTACTAAATCAGGCTTTAACTCTTTGTATTTTTCTATCGCTTGAGCACCATTTTCTGCCTCTGCCACAACTTCATACCCATTTTTTACTAAAATATCTTTTATCATCATTCTCATAAATGCTGCATCATCAACAATTAAAATTCGATTTGTCATGCTTCAACCCCCTGCTTATTTCTATTTTAATTGGTTTAAACGTTCGCTTTGACTAACGATATCGGTAATGCGAACACCAAAATTTTCATCAATGACAACGACTTCTCCTTTAGCAATCAGTCGGCTATTAACTAAAATATCAACCGGTTCTCCTGCTAATTTATCTAACTCAATGATAGAACCTGCTGAAAGCGCTAATATATCCTTCACCGAACGCTTTGTCCTTCCTAATTCAACCGTTACTTGAAGCGGGATATCAAGCAACATATTTAAATTATTTACCTCATGCTCTTGTAATTGAGGTGTTTCAAAAGAAGTGAACGCAGCTGGTTGCACTTGGACATTGCCACCACTCGTTGCCCCTCCAAAATGTTGAGGTCCACTTGCAGCTCTAGGTTGAGTTGCAAATTGCGGCTCTTGCTTCGCCCCTTTTCCAGTCTCCATAGGTGGTGGAGAAGTCTCAACAGTTTCTTCTGGTGTTTCTTCATTGTTGTTTACCGAGTTTACTGTTTGTTGATTTCCCTTATTTGTTAATTCATTGACTAAGCTTTTAGCGAAACTTAGTGGAACAAGTTGCATAATATTTGAATCTATTAATGTACCAATTTTAAGCGAGAAAGATACTTTCACAAGTAAATCTTGATTAGGAATATTTTCTGTCCCTCTCCCTTCTGGTACATACATTAAATCAATTACGGGAGGTGAAATATCTACTTTTTTGGCAAAAACTGTAGACATCGACGTGGCGGCAGAACCCATCATTTGGTTCATTGCTTCCTGAACAGCACTTAATTGAATTTCACCGAGATTATCAGATGGATTTAATCCGTCTCCTCCCAGCATTAAATCTGCGATAATGGCTGCATCTGACTGTTTAATGACAAGTAAATTTGAACCGATAAACCCTTCTGTATACTGTACTTGTATGGCGACATATGGATGAGGAAACTCATCCTTCAATTTTCCATGATCGATAATCGCTACAGTAGGTGTTGTAATTTCCACTTTTTGATTAAGGAGCGTAGAGAGCGCTGTTGCCGAACTACCAAAGGATATATTCCCAATTTCTCCTAAAGTATCTTGTTCAAAACTAGATAAGTAGTTTTCTACTATATTCATTGCTTGATTTTCCATTTCATTGTCTTCCGTTCCATTTAGAAGAGCATCAATCTCATCTTGAGAGAGCATATCACTCATCATTGTCTCCCCCCTTCAAATTTTCTAAAATTTGGACAGCTATCTTTTTCTTTACTTTCCCAGGTTGTACGGTAAATTTAGGGATTTCGCCAACTTTCATAACAAGTGGTAAATCGATTTTCTGATTGAGTTCAACGACGTCCCCAGTATCAAGCATTAAAAAGTCTTCAATGGTAATTTCTGAAGTACCTAGCTCGGTAATGACTGGAACGTAAGCTTTTTTTATTCGACTTTCCAATGTCTCAACTTCTACTGGCTCTCGCTCTTTCTTTTCTGTTTGCATCCAATAATGAACAGAGAGCTTAGGTATAATAGGTTCTAATACAACGTGAGGAATACAAATATTTATCATTCCACTCGTCTCTCCAATTATTGTTTCTAAAGAAATCACCACAACCGTTTCATTAGGAGAAACCATTTGTAGAAATTGGGGATTCACTTCAAAATCAGATAATATAGGGTCAATATCCGCAATCGTTGACCATGCTTCACGTAAATTTTCAAATGCTTGGTCAAAAAGATTCGACATGATCTTCGTTTCAATTTCAGTTAAATTTTCTACCTTATTTACACTTGAACCTCGCCCTCCCATGACACGATCCATCATTGCATAGGCGATGTTTGGATTGACTTCAAATAAAATCCGTCCTTCTAATGGAGGAACTTCAAATACATTTAAAATCGTCATTTTCGGGATAGATCGAATAAATTCTTCATAAGGAATTTGATCCGCTGATGCAACGGATATTTGTACATACGTTCGCAGCTGTGCTGAAAAATAAGTTGTTAATAAGCGCGAAAAATTCTCATGAAGCCTTGTTAAACTTCTTATTTGATCTTTTGAAAAGCGAAGAGCACGTTTAAAGTCATATAACTTTACTTTTCTCGCTTCATCTTCATCTTTAAAATCATCAGCGCTCATTTCACCCGTTGACAGAGCCGATAAAAGGGCATCAATCTCATTTTGAGATAGCACTTCACTTGACATCCCTCTTCACCCTCTCTTATTTGATGGAATTGATGTATTATTGAATAACGCTGGAGGTGATATATACCTTCTCTACTTTTCCTTCTTGTATCAACTCATTAAATTTTAAAGTCAGCAGTGATTCAAATTGTTGCTTCCCAGCTTTCCCCCGTAAATTTTGAGCCTTAACTTCAGACAATTCTTCAATAATAATATTGCGAATTTGGAAATCACGTTTTTCTACTTCTGATTTTGCTTTTTTACTATCTGTTTGAATTTTAAAAGAAATACGGATGAAATCATCACTGTAAAGATTTGTCGTAATTTCTGAGATATCAACGGATGAATCACGGATTTCATCAATTGTCGGATTAATTTCTTCGGCTTCGCCTTTACTATTCAACAAGAGTATTAGAACAGTCACTCCAACTAGTGTAATCGTCACTAATATTAAAAACATTGTGCTGAGTAGCTTATTATTTGGTTTCATCCTTTTCCCTCACCCTCTCTAATCCAAGAAGATTGACATGCTCATAAAACTTCAGAACTTTACTTTGCAATTCCTGTTCACTTTCTTTAACCACATATTTTTTTCCATTTGTTAACGTAATTGTTGTATCAGGTAACGCTTCAATACTTTCAAAAAAAAGAGCATTCAACCAAAAAGTTGTCCCATTTAATCTTGTGACTGTAATCATAGCCTCGCCAGAGCAGGATGGCTCCTACCTCCCTTAACGTTTTAAGTTTACTAACTCTTGAAGAATTTCATCAGATGTTGTGATAATCCTAGTATTTGCTTGAAACCCACGTTGAGCGACAATCATTTCTGTAAACTCTTCGGATAAATCAACATTGGACATTTCAAGAGCACCAGATTGTAAGCTGCCTCTTCCTTCAGAAGCAATCCCATAATTCGGAAGACCTGAGTTATTAGATGTGATATACATATTTTCACCTGTTTTTTGAAGTCCTGCTCCATTCGAGAAGGTAGCTATTACGAGTTGACTTAACACCCGCACCTCTCCATTTGAGAAAATCCCATTTACTTCTCCAGAAGAACTAATATTAAAGCTCTCAAGATACCCTTCTGCATTTCCATCAATAGTTTCTACGTTTGCAGAAGTAGTAGAATCAAATTGTGTTAGCTTACTAAAATCCAACTCAATGTCCTGAGGTGAGGAAGCATTATTGGTTAAGGCCATGGATAACGTTGCATTACCACCTGTGTACTCTCCAGTATTTGAAAAAGAGATATTACCAGTGTTTGAAGTGAGAGCCACATTTCCGTTAGCGGTTGTAACAGCATAACCCCAAGAATTACTACCTTGATTTGTGAGCGTCAACTTCAATTCTATATCCTGTCCAAGTGAGTCCTTCACTTTAAAATCAATGACAACGTCCGTATTGCTTGACGCCTTCAAATTCCCGTCAAACGAAGCTTCTTCAGTGGCTTGTGGCGCCATTGTCGTATCGGTATCAATCGTAATATCTGTCAACGTACTTCTATCAATATTTCCATTTCCATCTACCGAAAAACCTTGCACTAAACTTCCATTCCCGGTTACAAGCTGACCTTCTGAATCTAAATAAAAATTCCCAGCTCGAGTATAGGCTTCACCAGTACCCATCCTTGTCACAAAATATCCGTCTCCAGAAATCGCTACATCTAATGATCTTCCAGTCGTTTGAAGGCTTCCCTGTGTATCAATAAGATCCACTGTTGCTAATGTTCCACCAAGTCCAATTTGCTTAGGGTTTTGTCCGCCCTTTGTTTCAGTTGCACTACTAGCTCCTGAAACAGTTTGATTCATTAAATCTTGAAACGTTACTCTTCCTTTTTTAAACCCATACGTATTTACATTGGAAATATTATTGCCTATCACATCTAATTTAGTTTGAAAATTTTTCATTCCACTAATTCCAGAGTACATTGAACGTATCATATTTCTTCCCCTTTCGATTTAGCTGCTTCTGTCATTCCACAGCTACCGGCTTCCAAGAGTTGGTCCAGCCTTTATGTTTCCAATAAGATGGCTCCATCAATATTCGTAAAAATTTGAGACGCTGCTTCTTCCCTGTTCATCGCAGTAATAACGGTTTCATTTGTTACACTAATAATAAATGCTACATCTTTAACCATTACAAGAGACTCATTTATTCCCATCTCTTTGGCTTGGGCAATCTTTTCTTCAATTAAAAGCCAATCATTAGCCGATAAGCTAATAGCACGATTTTCAATTCGCTCCCTTGCGTGCTTACTGATCGTTAAGGAGGTAGGCTTATCGAGCGCAGCTTTTAAATGGTTGGCAAAGGGATTATCCGTCTGAATACCTTTTGAACTTTTCTTAGGTAGATAGTTGCGTGTAGTAGGTTGTATTGGTAGCGCATGAATATAACGCTTTTCCAAACGACCACTCCTTTATTCAATTTTAGTAAGCTGACTAGCCTCAATTTCTCTTTCATCAAGAAAGCGAAGCCAAATTTCTCCATCTTTTTGAAATACCGATAGCACACTTCCAACTTCTTCTACTCCTTGATTATTAATCCAACCAACATTTCTCCCAATTAAATGGCTAGCTTCGACCAAATCATTTCCTTGAACGAAATGATTCACTTCGCTTATATTACTTGGAGTTAAAACGGTTCCATCATCTAATGTGAATTCAACAGAATCTACGCCAAACTTCACACCGGTAATCTTGCCCGTTCCTTCTATAATTGCATCGTCCTCATTAATTTGATGCCAAGTTACTTCTTTTCCAACAAACTGATTATAGGAAATCAATTGATTTTGTTTTTGTACTTCTACCAAGTTATCCATTGACTTCCCTAGATTGGTCATTTGTTCTAATGAAGAAAAAGTAGCCATTTGCGCAATAAAATCTTTATCTTGCATTGGATTTAATGGATCCTGATTTTGTAATTGCGTCATTAGAATTTTCAAAAAATCATCTTTCCCTAATATCTCTCCGCTTGTTTCTCTCTGTTCTGCTTGATAAGAAGAGAGCAGAAGCGTAGAATCAATCGTATTACTCATCTCCATCACCTATATCTCAATATTTAATAGAAGCTCTTTAAAGCTCTCAAAAGAATTTTGATCTGAAAATTCTTGGCTATCTGAATTCTGTTTTTGTTTTTGATGTTGTTGATGATTTTGTTGTTTTTGATTTCCTTTGTCCTGTCTCAATTCATCTGACAGCATCTGTTGAACTTCCATTTTTTCAACCTGAAGGTTTTGTTGCTGAAATGCTTGTTTAAGTCCATGCAACTGGGAATCTATTAACTCCTTTGCCGCAATAGTAGAAGTCAAAATTCTTGCTGTCATTAATCCGTTCTTGTGAAGAAGTTCTATTCGTAAACTTCCTAATTCTTCAGGATATAGTTTAATTAACAGTTTATTCATATTTGGGAGCTTCCCAAATTGTGCTCTTGATAATACTGAAGAAAATTCCTTAACGAATTTTTCATATGAAAGACTTTCAGCCTTCGTTAAATGTAACTCTTGCTGCATGATTCTTGAAGGTAGTGTCAATACGTCTAGCTGATGTCCTGACGACTTTCCCTCTTGCGTAACGATTCCTTTATTAGACATTTCAATTCCATTACCATCAGTAGGGAGTGTAGAACGAAAGGCCAGTTGTAAAATGGATTCTTTTGAAAAAGAATTTTTTATAATGGATTCAATTTTTCCTACAAGCTGTTGCAAATCTTGCTTCATATTTGAAGCTCTCATTGACATTTCTAGTGTTTGATCTTGATTTTCTACCAATGCTAATCGTATCTTTGTAGCTTGGATAGGTGTTGACAGTTCGTTTGCACTGTATTTTTGCAATTGATCTTGCGTCAATTTTGCCATTATCTCAACGAGAAATGGAATGATTTCTTCTTCTGGTAGGTCGGCATACTCTTCCTTTGATATCCCCAAGTCCTGAGCTATTTTATGTACCATACTTGTAATTTCATGTTCGATTTCTTCTCTAGGCATATTCATTAATTCAGCAATTTTGGAAAGAGTAGGCTCTTGATTTCGTTTCGTGTCTAGCGGTATGTCATGGTTCCCTTGCACTATATTTAATAGTGCTTTTAGCTCTTCAACACTTTCTACTTGTTCAGGATTTTCTTCTTTTGCGCTTCCATTTAATTGTGATAGAACATTTATAAATGAATTGGTTGCTAACGATTTACTGTTCATCCCACTAAGTTCTATTTGCTGAAGAGTTTGTACTTGTGTCTGAATCGAGCCTAAATTCATATGTTCACCTCCTTTCAAATAGAACTGAATTAAGTTTCTGTTTGAATCGAAAGTTTTTCAGTGAATATCGCTGCCGTTTCAGGCGGCAGTTTTTCGAGAATCTTCGCTAATTGTTCAGACTTAATTTTTGAAAGAATCCACAATGCCTCTTCTTCTTCCATCTCTACAAGAATGTTCGCCGCACTTTTAGCAGACATTTCTTCATAAGAAGTGATGATTTCTTTTGCTTCACGTTTATTATTTTCCTGAATTTGTTGAAACTCATCCATTTGTTCTTGCAATTGCTGTTCCTTTAATGAAGCTTGTTCTAATTTATTTGATTGTTTATTTAGTTCGTTTTCCAGTTGAGTAATTCTAGCCTCTTTATCCTGTAGTTCGGCTTGAAGATTGATAACCATTGCTCCATCTTCCTGAACATTGTCTTCTTCGATTACCTTTGAAAGGAGTGGTATTTTCTGACTCATTTCATTCATTTTGTCGAACACATTAATATCTGCTGCTGTTGCAATTAAAAGGACAATAATGATTACAACAAAAATAGGGAATATTATGACTAAAAAAACCCATTGGAATAGATTAAATGGTTTATCTTGTTGAACTTTTTCTTTCTTTTCCATAAAATCACCTAATTTCGCGGTTCACGTATTTCATGACCGATAACTCGTCTAATACTTTGTTTTCTTGCTTTTGTTGGTTAATCGTAAATACTTTATAATCATTTTCTTTCATCTTTTCATACTGCTTTACTTCGATGTTTTTTTCCGTTACTTTCTGTTCTAGCCACTTCATTTTGTTTCTAGCTTTTATTACTTGATCTTGATAAAAAACAATAGACTTTTCCAAGTTAGTGATAAACATTTGGTAATGGCGCACCTCTTGTACAGGAAATCCATTGACAAGTTGATTTGATTGGTAGGTTTCTAAGTCCTCTTTTTTCTTCAAAGCGTTGTATAGTTTCTCTGCCGTTTTTTCAAATTGTCGAACACTATCTTGAAAATGATAAACAGTTTCTTCTTTTTCCTGTTCTTTCAAAATTAAGACCTTATCGAACTTAAACTGAAACTTTTTCATAGAAGCTCACCCTTTTCCGCCAAATGTATGAGAGAGGCAATACTCGTATCGATGGATATTTTTTCATGAGTACCTTGTTGTAAAAATGATAGAATATTGGGGTTATAAGCGATTGCTTCATCTATTTCAGCAGATGTCCCTTTCTTATATGCACCAATATTGATTAAATCCTCAGAGTTCTCATATGTACTGATTAAATCACGTATTCGGCTAGCAGCTATTTTGTGAGTACCATCTGCTAAATGATTCATTAATCGACTTACACTTTTTAATACATTAATAGCTGGGAAATGACCTTTGTTCGCAATAGAACGATCTAAAACAATATGGCCATCTAAAATACCTCGAACGGTATCAGCAATCGGCTCATTCATATCGTCGCCATCTACCAAGACTGTGTAAAATGCTGTAATACTCCCATGCTCATTCGTTCCTGTTCTCTCTAATAATTTTGGTAAACTGGCAAATACAGATGGTGTATACCCTTTTGTTGCAGGTGGTTCACCAGCAGCAAGTCCTATTTCACGTTGCGCCATGGCTATTCGTGTAACGGAATCCATCATAAGCATCACATTGAAACCTTTATCTCGGAAGTATTCAGCAATGGCTGTGGCGGTATATGCTCCTTTTATTCTCATCAACGCAGGTTGATCAGACGTTGCCGCGATAATAATGGATTTCTTTAACCCTTCCTCACCAAGGTCTCTTTCAATAAACTCTCTAACTTCTCTTCCTCTTTCCCCAATTAAAGCAATTATGTTTATATCTGCATTTGTGTTTCGAGCAATCATACCAAGCAATGTACTTTTCCCTACTCCACTTCCAGCAAAAATTCCAACTCGCTGACCTTTTCCGATTGTTAGAAGCGAATCAATTGTACGAACACCTACTTCTATCTTTTCATCGATTGGCGGCCGACTAAGCGGATTAGGGGGCACACGATCTGTTAGTGTAGTGGTTAACCCTCTCGGTAACGAATCATTTGTTAATGGATTCCCTAATGAATCGAGAATTTGACCTATTAATGGAATTCCTACCTTTACTTCAAGTGGTTTGCTTGTTGCTTCTACTAAACTACCTGGAGAAATCTCATTAACCATTGAATAAGGCATTAATAATACAGAACCTTCATTAAACCCAACCACCTCAGCAATAATCTTTTGATCTGGCCTAGATGAAACTCCTTTTACATGGATATAACAAACTTCACCAATTGCACTTTCAGGCCCTTTAGACTCAATCATAATCCCAATGACACGTTTTACTTTGCCGAAACGTTTATATGTATTAATTGAATCAATTTCGTCTACTAGATCCACTAACTTCATTATTGTTCTCCTTCAAGAAGTTCCATTAGTTTTATTTGTAATTGTTGTAATTGGCTGTCCAAACTAACGATAATTCTCCCTTGATTCGATTCAATGATACATTCCGTTTCTGAAATATCTTCATTTGGATATAAATAATAATGTGCATTTGGTGCAATGATTCTGCGAATTTCTTCATCGTATTCAGTTAAAAGGTCATGATTAGAAGGATGAACATGTATTTGAACTTCTTTCAACTCTACCGCTTCTTTTAAGCCTCTCTTCACAATGGAGACAAAGGTTTTAGGGTCTTCTTTTAGTTTCTTTCCAAGTATTCTTTCTGCGCATTTTATCGCTGTTTTAAGGATTAACTTTTCTGCACTTTCAATATGACGACGAAACTCAACCTTTGAAGATTCGACCACTTGTTTTCCTTCAACTATCAAGTTTTGGTATTCAGAAATCGATTCTTCTTTCCCTTGTCGAAAACCTTCATCGTATCCTTCTTTCCGTGCTTGTTGAAGCGCGAGTTCACACTGACTTTTAAACTCTTGTTTTTGAGTGTTCACTTCATTAATTATCGTTAACTTATGTGATTCAGCCTCTTCAATAATTCTTAGTGCCTCTTGCTTCGCTTCTTCTAGCAACTGTATATGATTTTGTTTTCTTTCCTCTTCCTTCTGTTCATTCGTAGTTGTCGAAAATCGTTTTAAAGATATCTCTCGAGAAGGATTCCCCACCGCTGATGTTTGGCGTGACTTAAAAATTCTAGACAATAATATCATCTCCTCCGCCACGAGCAATGATGATTTCTCCTGCATCTTCTAAGCGGCGAATGATAGCGACAATGCGTGACTGTGCTTCTTCAACATCCCGCAAGCGGACGGGCCCCATAAACTCCATTTCTTCCTTAAAGCTGTCCACCATACGTTTAGAAATATTTTTATAAATAACACCTTTGACTTCTTCACTTGAAACTTTAAGTGATAATAATAGGTCTTCATTTTCACAATCACGAATAACACGTTGAATCGCTCGATTATCTAGCGTAACAATATCCTCAAATACAAACATTCGTTTCTTAATTTCCTCTGCAAGTTCAGGGTCTTGAATTTCTAGCGAGTCTAAAATCGTTTTTTCTGTGGAACGATCCACCCCATTTAATACTTCAACTACCGTTTCAACTCCGCCCGTTTGCGTGTAATCTTGAGTAACAGTCGCTGATAATTTCCTTTCAAGAATTGCTTCCACTTCACTAATAATTTCTGGTGAAGTACTATCCATTAAGGCAATCCTTTTCGCAATATCCGCTTGAACCTCTTGAGGTAGTTCAGATAATATTTGTCCTGCTGGTTGCGGATCTAAATATGACAGAATAAGAGCAATCGTTTGCGGGTGTTCGTTTTGAATAAAATTTAATATTTGAGCTGCATCAGCTTTTCTCGCAAAATCAAATGGTTTCACTTGCAGCGATGACGTCAGTCGATTGATGATATTCGTTGCTTGCTCTGCTCCTAACGCTTTTTCGAGTACCCTTTTGGCATAGCCAATACCACCTTGACTAATATAGTCTTGAGCAAGAGCAAGGCTATGAAATTCTTCTAATATGTCTTCTTTCGATTCCGCTTGAACTTTTTTTACCCCTGAAATTTCAAGCGTTAGTTTTTCTATTTCTTCTTCTGATAAATGTTGATAGACCGATGAGGCGACATCTGTACCTAATGAGATAAGGAGGATAGCGGCTTTTTGCTTTCCTGTTAATTGATTATTTTTATTCATTGTCAATTCCTCCTACTCTTCAGTTAACCAAGTGCGTAGTAATTTAGCGAATTCATCTGGATTTTCTTTCGCCATTTTCTCTATTTGTTTTCTTCTCAGGGAAGATTCTGTTTCAGTGCTTTCATTTACATCAGGAATATGAATAGGCAACGGTTCTTGTTCAAGCTCCATTTCCTCTTCAACCTTCTTCTTTCTAATCCGTAGAATGATGATAATTAATAGAATAATGGCTACGAGTAATACTCCACCGATTACGTATACCCACCATGGTAGGTAAGGAGAATTTGGTGGAGAAAATTCCGTCTTTCCATTAAATCGTTGAACGGAGACGACAATTTTATCTTGAATCGCTTGTTCCGATACATCTGTCCCAGACTCTTTATCTATTGACGTCCTAACAATAGTAGACAAGATTTGTGAAATGTCGTTCTTACTCTCCTCTGGTAAAGAATTCAAGTCCTCAGGGTTTGGTGGCTCAACCATTACTTGAATTCCTAAATCTCTAATTTTATAAGGGCTTTCAATAATTTCTTTCCGAATTCGATTTACTTCATTATTAATCGTTTCTTCTACTCTTTCATAATCTCCATTTTCTGATGAGCCTTCAACGTAGGAGCTTCCTAAAGAATCAGCTGGGTCTTCTGCAATCGGAACCCCACCGGCAACATTCCCATTTCCTGAGAAAGTTTCCGATATTCTTTGTGCACTAATGGTTATTCCTTCAACATTTTCTTCATCAACTGGTTCAACTAAGTTGACCTCTCTATTTTCCCGAGTAAAGTCAATGTCAGCCGTTACTGAAACGACGACTTTATCGTAACCAATTAACGTACCTAACATATTCTGAACCTGTCGTTGAAGATCCCGTTCAATTTGTTTCTTAATCCCCATTTGGTCCGTTACCTCTCCAGCAAAGGCATTATTATTAGCGCCATTCAAATCGAAATATTCGAAGTATTGGTTTGTAATAACAATGTTTTCAGTCGGAAGATTTGGCACACTTTTTGAAACTAAGTGATAAAGAGCAGAGATTTGTTTTTCCTCAAAATTTTGACCAGGTAATGTATTTAAAACAATAGAAGCTGAAGCTTGTTCACTAGAGTCGTCTACGAAAACACTTTTTTCCGGTAAGGAAACCATTACCTTCGCATCCTGTACTCCTTCAATTCCTTTCATTAATTCCGCAAGCTCAGATTGAAGCGCATCTAATTTCAATACATTAAATTCATTATCTGTCATTCCGAAACCAGCGTTTTGGCTAAAAAAAGAATAATCAATACTACCCGATTTCGGTATCCCTTCGGCAGCCAACTCAACTTTTAACGTATCCACCATCTCTTTCGGTACCATTATCGTTGATCCGCCTTCAGCAATTTGAGAACTAATTCCTCGTGCATCTAAATTCTCTTTAATCGAACCTGTTTCAGAAGGAGTTAAATTACTATATAGTGGTTCGAGCGTTGTTTTTGATGCAAAATAACTAACAACTGCGATGATGACTATAGCTAATACTACGATAATTCCCATCATCCATTTTTGCTTGTTCGTTTTCGAAGCCCAGAAGGCTGTTGTTTTTTCTCTAATCTTTATTAATGTGTCATTCATAAAAATCCCCCGGTTATTCTGTTGTTTTGGCAGCAAATAACCTCAACTATTACATTTGCATTCTCATGATTTCTTTATAGGATTCTACAACTTTATTTCGAATCTCTACTGTTGTCTGCAAACTAATACTCGCCTTTTGTGCCGCTATCATAACTTGGTGTAAGTCTACCTCTTCACCTTTTACAACCTTTTCAGTTAGCTCATGAGATTTCATTTCTAACTCATTTACTTCATTTAACGATTGCGTTAAAAATTCAGCAAAATTCGTATGAGCTTCGTTTGGGGTAGTTTTTATTTTTTTTTCAGACGACGGACTTAAAATAATCTGGTTTATCGAATCAATATTACTGAAGGCCATTTTATATACTCCTTATCTACCAATTTCTAATGATTTTGTTAGTAGTGACTTGTTTGCGTTAAACACAGTCACATTGGCTTCATATGAACGAGTTGCTGATATTAAATCTGTCATCTCTCTTAACGGATCAACATTCGGCATACTTACATACCCTTCTTGATTTGCATCAGGATGAGTTGGGTCATAAACTAATTTATTTGGCGTTTCGGTATCTTCCACTATTTTCGATACTTCAACTCCACCGTTATTTAGTTTACCTTTCATTGCTGAAGATAAAAAAGAAGAAAACGGAGTATCTTTCGGCTGTAGTACGACTGATTTTCTTTGATATGGTTGCCACTCTCCGTCAACTAGTTTACCTCTAGTTGTATCGACATTGGCCATATTCGATGAAATGACATCCATCCTCAATCGTTGAGCCGTTAACGCTGAAGCGGTCGTATTCATTGAATTAAATATCGACATGCTTATTTACCTCCTTTAATCACTGTCTGAAGATTCCTGAATTGATGGTTTAATTGTTCCGTTAGTGATTGAAAATAAATCTGGTTTGTTGCCATGTCTGCCATTTCTTTATCCATATCAACACCGTTCCCATTATGATTATATTGGAATGTGTCTTTGGCAACTAGATTAGTATCGAACATAGACTTTCCACTAATTTCAAAGTGTCGAGTGTCTGTGCGTTGACCGATTAAACTATGATTAATGGAACTTTCCAGGTAATCCTTAAATTTCACATCAATTGTTTTGTAATTTGGTGTATCTACATTAGCAATATTATGTGAGATTGCTTTTTGCTTTAAGGATGAATAGTCTAACCCTCTCTCAATCACATTAAAAGTATCGGAAAATAACTTCAAGGTTTTCACCTCTTTCCAAGAACTGACGAATTTATTGTAAATCTGACAAATAAAATGAAAACTTACTAACTATTGTAATGTTAATATAATCGACTGTCTATGTGAAAAGAGCTATTTTATATGTGAAAATCAGCCTATTTTCACATTGTAAGACTTTTGTCATAGTTCGATTATTCGACATAGTTAGACAATTCAATTATTATCTGAGTATTCCAATTCTTCCTTTAAAATCCATCTTTTCTATATCTAGTTATTAAGATTATTTGCTGATTTTTCTCATAAAATCCTCTATTTTAACCATCCATTTCATCTTCATAGCTCATAGTTCAATGGTCTTTTCTAAAAAAGCAAAAGGCTTCTTTCTTATTTCCTCTTCTTTCTCCATCAAATTCCACTTCACCCTTTTTAACTCCCTAACTATCATCAATCCCCCGCTTACTTCCTAAACTTCTTTACAGTACAGTGATGACGAAGCAAGTTCTCACAATATGAAGAATAATTCTTCATACGAACATATAGATGTATACCTTAAAAACTGATAGTATTCACCATGCTTATCGATAAAACTACCCTGAAACCATTCTATACTCCTTCTTTTATGCCACCTAGTTAAGATCGTAAAAACCTCTTAATGAAACAATAAACCACCGTCAAACAGAAGAGAACTCCAGGACATTAAAGCCCTGTTCCTTTCAATGGGTTAATGTAAAAACACCAGCTAAAAAATTAGCTAGTGTTCCCAAAAACTAAATATTTGTCGATTTTTGTAATAAATATTATACTTCCAATAACTTATTTATTTCTAATATTAAGTAATAACAATTTAAATAATCTCAATTTCATTCCTTCATTTATGTATTTATAGTCATAGTACATTCAAAAGAAGGACGTTTTACCTATAAAATATAATAGAAGAGGCGCATAGCGCCTCTTCTTTTTATTAGTTTGTTTTTAATTTATCTAATTCAAGTAAAAATTTATTATTTAGTACTTTAATATAGGTTCCTTTCATCCCAAGTGAGCGTGACTCGATAACGCCCGCACTCTCTAATTTACGAAGTGCATTGACGATAACAGAACGTGTGATTCCAACACGGTCAGCAATTTTAGAGGCAACTAGTAAACCTTCATTTCCATCTAATTCTTCAAAAATATGCTCAATTGCCTCTAGCTCACTATAAGAAAGGGAAGAAATGGCCATTTGGACAACTGCTTTACTTCGTGCTTCCTCTTCAATTTCTTCTGCTTTTTCTCTTAATATCTCCATTCCTACAACTGTAGCACCATATTCACCTAAAATTAAATCATCATCCTCAAAGCTTGCTGCTAAACGAGCAAGGATCAATGTACCTAGTCGCTCTCCCCCACCAATAATTGGGACAATAGTAGTTAAACCATTTTTGAAAAACTCTTTATTTTCTACAGGAAATGCCGTGTATTCACTCTCTACATTTAAATTAGATGATGTCTCTGAAATGTTAAATAAATTATTTGTGTATTCTTCTGGAAATTGACGATCCTCAAGCATTTGCTTCATTCGCTCATTTTCAATTTGCTGATTGACAGCAAATCCAAGTAATTTTCCTCTTCTACTAACAACAAATACATTTGCCTCAATGACACTAGATAATGTCTCTGACATTTCTTTGAAATTCACTGGTTTTCCCGCTGCTTTTTGTAACATTGCATTAATTTTTCTTGTCTTATTTAATAAATTCATCTTAAATCCTCCTAAACGTATCGTAAGTCTTTATGCATTATAAAATAAATTCACTTAAGTCTTTATTCTTTGATATTTTTCCTAGCTTTGAATCAACATACTGTGGTGTAATCTCAACTTTCTCCATAGAGATTTCAGGTGCTTCAAATGATAAATCCTCAAGTAGTTTTTCCATGATTGTATGTAACCTTCTAGCACCGATATTATCTGTGTTTTGGTTTACTTCAAATGCTATTTCAGCCATTCTACGAATAGCATCGTCAGAAAATTCTATTTGTATACCTTCTGTTTCAATTAATGCGATATATTGTTTTACAATCGCATTGTCTGGTTCTACTAAAATCCGAACAAAGTCTTCGACAGAAAGCTTTTGAAGCTCTACACGAATTGGAAAACGCCCTTGTAGTTCAGGAATCAAGTCAGAGGGTTTTGCAATATGAAAGGCTCCTGCTGCAATAAATAAAACGTGATCCGTCTTAACAGACCCGTATTTTGTGACAATTGTTGACCCTTCTACAACAGGTAAAATATCGCGTTGAACACCTTCTCTTGAGACATCAGCAGAAGATTGTGATGAACTTTTGCTCGCAATTTTATCAATTTCATCAATAAAGATAATCCCTGATTGTTCTGCTCTTCTAACCCCTTCAGATGTCACTTCATCCATATCAATTAACTTCTGAGCTTCTTCGTTTGTAAGAACTTTTCTTGCTTCCTTCACTTTTAACTTTCTCTTCTTCTTCTTTTTCGGCATAAAGCTACTCAGCGCATCCTGCATGTTCATACCCATTTGTTCCATCCCAGAACCTTGTAGCATATCAAACATGGACGGCTGTTGCTCCTCAACTTCTACCGAAATCCATTCATTTTCAAGCTCCCCTTTGGCAAGCTTCGTTTCAACTGCTTTACGCTTTTGAAAGATAGAGGCTTCTTCTTTATCTTCTTCTATAGTTTCATCTGTAGTTTGATTATTACCAAAGATCATTTCGAATGGATTTTTTATATTAGTATTCTTTTTTGCTGATGGAACAAGTAATTCGATCAATCGATTATTTGCATTCTCCTGAGCGCGTTCTTTAACATTTTGCATCTTCTCTTCTTTCACTAACCGCACAGAAGTTTCTACTAAATCCCTGACCATCGATTCAACGTCTCGACCTACATAACCAACCTCGGTAAATTTTGTCGCCTCAACTTTAATAAATGGTGCATGAACTAGTTTAGCAATTCTCCTTGCAATTTCTGTTTTTCCAACACCTGTTGGTCCCATCATCAATATATTTTTAGGTTGGATTTCCTCTTGAAGCTTTTCTTCTAGTAAGCTTCTTCGATATCGATTTCTCAATGCTACAGCTACTGATTTCTTCGCCTCATCTTGACCTACAATATATTGATCTAACCGATCAACTATTTGTCGGGGAGTTAAGTTCTTCTCATTTTCCATTCCACTCACTCCTTTTATAGTTCTTCTACAATAATATTAGAATTGGTATACACACAAATGTCTGCTGCAATGTTTAAGGCCGCTTCAGCGATTTCCCTTGCGGTTAAATTATCACCTGCGTGCTGCTTTAAAGCTCTACCTGCTGAAAGAGCATAATTCCCACCAGAACCAATGGCTAGAATGCCATCATCAGGTTCAATTACTTCACCTGTTCCAGAGACAAGAAGGATATTTGTTTGATTCATTACAATCAACATTGCCTCTAACTGTCGCAGCATTTTATCACTTCGCCATTGCTTCGCCAGTTCAACAGCCGCTCGTTTAATGTTCCCATTATACTCTTCTAGCTTGCCCTCAAACAGCTCAAACAAAGTAAAAGCATCAGCTACTGAGCCAGCAAATCCAGCTATAACTTTGCCATTATACAATTTCCTCACTTTTTTTGCCTTGTGCTTCATAACCACTGCATTCCCTAAAGTAACTTGCCCGTCACCAGACATTGCATTTCTTCCATTATGTTGTATGGCAAAGATAGTAGTCGCGTGAAATTGTTCCAACAGTACTCCTCCTCTATTATCTTAAGCTCGTGGATGATAAGCCATGTACGTATTTCGCAAATGTTCCTTCGTCACATGAGTGTATATTTGCGTTGAAGAAAGGTGTGAATGACCTAACAATTCTTGAACAGACCTTAAATCAGCGCCGTTATTTAATAAATGTGTTGCAAAGGTATGGCGCAACATATGTGGGTGAATTTTTTCATTTATAGATGCCTTAGTCACAATATCATTAAGAATATGGCGTATTCCCCCAGTGGTTATTGCCTTACCGCGAAAATTTACAAACATATAGGAATGTTTTTCTTCCCCCATCAGCAATGGGCGTGCATGACTTAAATAGGATTCCATTGCGTCTAAAGCAAAACTCCCGACAGGGACATACCTTTCCTTATTTCCTTTTCCTCTTACTAATAATATTGACCTTGAACGATCCAAATCATTCAATTGAATCCCAGCACATTCACTTACCCGTATACCTGTCGCATAAAGTAATTCAAATAAGGCCAAATTCCGTTGTTGTAAAGGCTCCGTTCCTTGACAAATCGTAAATAGTTTTTCCATTTCTTCCTCATAGAAGAATTGAGGTAGCCTCTTTTCTTCCTTAGGATGATGAACAAGGGAGAAAGGGTTTTCTATTACCTGTTTTTCTCTCATAAAATATTTATAAAAACTTCTTAAGCAAGAGATCTTTCTAGCTACTGTATTTCTAGCACTTTTTCGTTCATACAGTTCCGTTAGATAGACCCTTGCTTCAAAATACTGTACGTCCCCAATAGTATGAATATTCTCTCTTAATAAAAATTGCAGAAATTCCTTTAAATCGCTTTCATACTGGTGAATTGTATGGTGAGAATAATTTCTCTCAACCTTTAAATATTGAATAAATTGTGATAGTTGTTGTGTATATGCTTCTTTCACGATATATCACCTCGCTAAGGCTTTTCAATATTATCATACAAGATACTAGGTTGCAATGAATATCACACTTTTTTCACAAAGTTCTGAATTGTTTCTAACGCCCTATTAGCATGTGCTTCATTTCGTTCTTGTTTGTTCTTAATCTTTTTCGGTAATGCAGGGAAAAGTCCAAAATTAGCATTCATCGGTTGGAAATTTTTCGCATTCGCTGTCGTAATGTATCTCGCCATACTTCCAATAGCTGTTTCGTGAGGGAACTCTACTGGCTGTTGTCCTGTTGCTAAACGAGCAGCATTGAGGCCAGCAACCAACCCGCTTGCTGCAGATTCTACATACCCCTCTACTCCTGTCATTTGACCAGCAAAAAATAAATCCTCACGGTTATTAAACTGGTACGTAGGTTTTAAAACCTTTGGTGAATTAATAAATGTATTACGATGCATCACACCATAACGAACAATTTCTGCATTTTCTAAACCAGGAATGAGTCTAATTACCTCTTTTTGTGGGCCCCATTTTAAATGTGTCTGAAATCCGACAATATTATAAAGGGTTCCTGCTGCATCATCTTGCCTTAGCTGAACTACGGCGTAAGGACGTTTTCCTGTTTTAGGATCTTCTAATCCCACAGGCTTCATTGGACCAAATAGCATCGTTTTCTTCCCACGATTAGCCATTACTTCAATTGGCATACATCCTTCAAAGAATACCTCCTTCTCAAACTCCTTTAAAGGTACGGTTTCAGCTGAAATTAAAGCCTCATAAAAACGTTCAAATTCTTCTTCTGTCATAGGGCAATTTAAATACGCTGCTTCCCCTTTATCATAGCGCGATTTTAAATAAACCTTATCCATATTTATGCTATCTTTTTCAAGAATAGGAGCAGCTGCATCATAAAAATATAAATAATCTTCTCCTGTTAATTTACGAAGATCATCTGATAAAGTTTCACTTGTTAACGGCCCTGTTGCAATAATAGTGGTTCCGGTTGGAATCTCCTTCACCTCTTCATTAATGACCGTTACGTTAGGATGCCCCTTCACTCTCTCAGTTACATTCTTAGCAAATTCATGACGGTCTACTGCTAATGCTCCGCCCGCTGGTACTGCGCAATCATCTGCAGCAGCTATAATAACCGAATTAAGTTTTCTCATCTCTTCTTTTAAAACACCAACAGCGTTTGTTAACGTGTTAGCTCGTAACGAGTTGGAGCAAACAAGCTCAGCAAATTTATCCGTATGGTGAGCAGGTGTTTGCCTAATTGGTCTCATTTCATATAGTTTCACTTGAATCCCTTTATTTGCTAACTGCCAAGCTGCTTCACTTCCCGCTAGCCCAGCTCCTATTACATTTACGCTACCTGCCATGTAGTAAACCCTCCATCTAACTGTCTATTGTTCATTATCCTCTAGTCTTGCCTTTTTCGTAAAGCATTTTACCTTTCATCACAAGAAATTTAATAGTTTCAAATGTTTGAACTTCTGGTTATGATTTGAAAATTACCGTTTCCAAACAGAAAGAGTGAGCTAGACGCTCACCCTCACCGACTTATTGTTGTGCATCTTCCTTATAATCACATTGGGTACATTGAACTTGATTGCCTTTTTTTAGTTTTTTCTCAACTAATAAACTTTCACATTTTGGACATTTACGATCAATTGGTTTATCCCAAGAAAGGAACTCACATTGTGGATATTGGTTACAGCCATAAAAAATTCTTTTCTTTTTTGTTTTCCTTTCAATAATACTGCCCTCTTCACAGTCAGGACATTTCACACCAATTTCCTTTATAATTGGCTTCGTATTTCGACAATCTGGAAAATTACTACACGCCATAAATTTTCCGTATCTTCCCATTTTATATACCATTGGACTTCCACAAAGTTCACAATCTTCGCCAGCAAATTCGGGTTTTATTTCAATTTTCTCCATTTCCGCCTCTGCTTTTGAAAGATGTTGATAGAAGTCTTGATAAAATTCATCAATAATTGAATTCCACTGCATTTTTCCTTCTTCTACTTCATCCAAGGATTTTTCCATTTTCGCAGTAAACTCTACATCTAAAACATCTGGAAAATACTCCGCCATGACTTCATGAACAATCGTACCTAATTCAGTAGGAACAAACCTCTTATTATCAAGAGAGACGTACCCGCGTTTTTGGATTGTATCTAAGGTTGGGGCATACGTAGAAGGTCGACCAATCCCTAGCTCTTCCAATGTTTTGACAAGTCGTGCCTCCGTAAACCGTGGTGGAGGTTGGGTGAAGTGTTGTTTTGGGTCTATTTCATCCGTGTTAACTTTATCACCATTTTCAAGACTAGGCAACCAATTTTCTTTTTCTTCTTTTTGGTCATCATTTCCTTCAACATATACTTTCATAAATCCTGGGAACTTCACTTTTGAACCGTTTGCTCTAAATTGAACATCCCCATTCATAAGGTCGACTGATAAAGTATCCATTATGGCTGGTGTCATTTGGCTCGCCACAAACCGTTCCCATATTAACTTGTACAAACGTAGTTGGTCTCTTGATAAAAATTCCTTTAACGATTGAGGCTCTCGTAAAACACTTGTAGGACGAATCGCTTCATGGGCATCCTGTGTTTTCCCTTGGGAGCCTCCTCCTGATGATGGCTTAGTGTACTCTTTTCCATAGCTTGATTCAACATAGCCTGCGGCTTCCTTCTGAGCGGTTTCAGAAGTTCTTGTCGAATCTGTTCTCATGTAAGTAATAAGACCTATCGTACCTTGTTTTCCTAAATCAATTCCTTCATAAAGTTGTTGAGCTAACATCATTGTTTTCTTCGCTCTAAAATTTAATTTTCTTGCTGCTTCTTGTTGTAAGGATGAGGTCGTAAAAGGTGGAGCAGGATTTCGCTTTCGCTCCCTTTTCGTCACCTTTGATACTTCGAAATAATCTTGCTTTAGTTTTGCTAATACATCTTTAACCTCTTGTTCACTCTTCAACGCTAATTTCTTCCCATTTAATCCATAAAATGTAGCGTTGAATGATTCCTTATTTTTTGTAAAGGCTCCATTAATCGTCCAATACTCTTCAGGTTGAAATTGGCTAATTTCATTTTCACGGTCAATTATTAAGCGTAGTGCAACCGATTGAACTCTTCCTGCACTCAACCCTTTTTTTATTTTCTTCCATAGTAAGGGGCTAATATTATACCCTACTAATCGGTCTAAAATACGACGTGCTTGTTGTGCATCAACAAGATCCATATCAATCGCACGTGGCTGCTTAAAGGACTCTTTAATGGCATCCTTTGTAATCTCATTAAAGACAACGCGACAATCACTGCTTGTCTCTATGTCTAAACTATGGGCTAAATGCCAAGCAATAGCTTCCCCTTCACGATCAGGGTCAGCTGCAAGATAAATTTTCTTCGCTTTTTTTGCTGCCGTTTTTAATTCCTTTAACACAGGTCCTTTGCCTCGGATGGTAATGTACTTAGGCTCAAATCCATGCTCAGTATCAACGCCCATCTGGCTTTTTGGTAAATCACGGACATGCCCCATAGACGCACGAACTTTATATCTTTTACCTAAATATTTCTCAATTGTTTTCGCTTTTGCGGGTGATTCTACAATCACTAAATAATCTGACATGCAAAGTCCTCCTTAGAGGTAAATATACTGAATATTCAAGAATAAATATTAAATGTCTTCAATCTCTTTGTCAAATATAATATGAGCTCTGAGTGACAACGTTTACAAGTTAGGACAACTATTTTTTCATTCATTCTTGGTCTTCGACCTCAAATAACTTCTGTTGCAAAATGTATAACAGATTATGAATAATTGCAACCTTTTTGTGAAAAATTTATGGAAAAATCTACTTTTAACTACATTATACAGACATTTCTTGCAAAATATCCTCTGCAGTTTGAACAAGTATTGCCCCTTGTTTTATTAGACTATTTGTACCAATAGACAAGGGGTGGTGAATAGGTCCTGGAATAGCAAAAACATCTCTCCCTTCATTCAGCGCCATTTCAGCTGTTATTAATGATCCACTTCGTGCACCAGCTTGAACAATTAAGCTTCCTTTTGATAATCCACTTATAATGCGGTTTCTTGCAGGGAAATGCCATTTTTTAGGCATTGTATCTGGGGGATATTCACTGAGAAGAAGGTAATCATTAGCAATTTCTCTAGCCAAAACCTCATTCTTCTTAGGATATATATGGTTAAATCCTCCTCCTAATACAGCAATTGTGTCGCCATTGAATTTTATTGTCATCTTATGAGCAAAAGTATCTACACCCGTTGCTAGACCACTGACAATGATAATATTTTGGTGAACTAATGGGGGGAGTAGCTCTGTTAGTGTACGCTCTGCATATTCGTTTGCATTTCTTGCCCCTACAACAGCCAACCTCTTTCCCTTAGATAGAAGGTCTAGATTTCCCTGACAAAAAAGTCCCCATGGGGGTTGAAAAATGTTCTTAAGAAGGAAGGGATAGTCCTGATCAAAGATCGTCACTATTTTTATACGATCTGCTTCATATCTTTGAAGTGTTTTTTTGTGAGAAAAGCTATTTAGTTCTCTTTGGAATTGGATAAATTTACTTGTTGAAAGTTGAAAAGCTTGACGTAATGAAGAATTTGAAGAGGAATATAAATTTATGAGAGTAGGGTCTTTTCTTAAATAGAAGTAAATATTTTTCCAGCTTAAGCTTTGGCAATGTAATAAATGAATAAATCGTTTTTTATCAATCATAAATAACCTCCTTTTTAATAGAAACAGCCCTTCTATTAGAAGGACTGTTCGAAGCTCTTTCTTAATGCGTTTTACACTTTTCAAAAAGATCTTTTTCTTTAAGAACTTTTATTAACGTTTCACCCATAACCGATGGCGTGTCGGCTACTTCAATTCCGCATTCATTCATTACTCTAATTTTTTCATCAGCGGTTCCTTTACCACCAGAGATAATAGCTCCAGCATGGCCCATACGTTTTCCAGGAGGTGCAGTACGTCCGCCAATAAATCCTACAACTGGCTTAGTCATATTTTCTTTTACCCACAGAGCAGCCTCTTCCTCAGCAGTACCTCCGATTTCACCAATCATGATGACAGCATAAGTATCTTCATCTTCATTGAATGCTTTAAGAACATCGATGAAATCCGTTCCATTGACTGGATCTCCACCGATTCCAACAGCTGTTGATTGACCAATCCCTGTTTGAGACAACTGATGTACTGCTTCATATGTTAAGGTACCAGAACGTGAAACAACGCCTACATGACCTTTTGTATGAATGTAACCTGGCATAATACCAATTTTACATTCTTCAGGAGTAATCACACCAGGACAGTTTGGTCCTACAAGACGTGTTTTCTTACCTTCCATATAACGTTTTACTTTTACCATATCTAGAACAGGAATATGTTCTGTAATACAAATCGCTAAATCTAATTCAGCATCTACAGCCTCCATAATCGCGTCTGCTGCAAATGGAGCAGGAACATAAATGACTGAAACATTTGCGCCTGTTTCTTGTACTGCTTCAGCTACTGTGTTAAAAACTGGTACACCTTCTGCTTCTGTTCCTCCTTTACCAGGAGTAACACCTGCTACAATTTTTGTCCCATACTCTAGCATTTGCTTAGTATGAAATAGGGCTGTTGAACCTGTAATACCTTGTACCATTACTTTTGTATCTTTATTAATGAATACGCTCATTATGTTCCCCTGCCTTTCTTATCCTACTTGTCCTACTATTTTTTGTGCGCCATCTGCCATTGACTCTGCCGCAATGATGTTCAACCCAGATTCATTTAAAATTTTCTTTCCTAATTCAACATTTGTTCCTTCTAAGCGAACTACAAGGGGAACATTTAAATCAATTTGTTTTGCTGCTTCGACTACACCAGTAGCAATAACATCACATTTCATGATTCCACCAAATATATTAACAAAAATACCTTTAACATTTTCGTCAGATAAAATGATTTTAAAAGCTTCTGTTACTTTTTCTGCTGTAGCACCGCCTCCAACATCTAGGAAGTTAGCAGGGTCTCCACCGTAATGTTTAATAATATCCATTGTGGCCATTGCTAGTCCCGCACCGTTTACCATACAACCGATATTTCCATCTAATGAAATGTAACTTAAATCATATTTAGACGCTTCAATTTCTTTTGCATCTTCTTCTTCTAAATCACGGAACGCTAAAACGTCCTTTTGTCGATAAAGAGCATTAGAATCAAAGTTTAACTTTGCATCTAGAGCCATTACATTCCCATCACCTGTAACAACAAGCGGGTTTATTTCAGCAATTGAACAATCTTTTTCTTCATAAGCCTTATATAAGCCCATCATAAACTTAACAGCTTTATTTACTAGTTCTTTTGGAATATTAATATTAAAGGCAATTCTACGAGCTTGGAATCCAGTTAAGCCTACAACTGGATCAATATATTCTTTAAAGATCTTTTCAGGTGTTTGTTCTGCTACTTCTTCAATTTCAGTTCCGCCTTCTTCAGAAGCCATTAACACAACACGTGATGTTGCACGATCAAGTACCAATCCAATATAATACTCTTTCTTGATATCACAGCCCTCTTCGATAAGTAAGCGCTTAACTTCTTTGCCTTCAGGGCCTGTTTGGTGTGTAACAAGGGTTTTACCTAATATATCATTTGCATATGTACGAACTTCGTCTAAGCCCTTTGCCACTTTAACTCCACCCGCTTTACCGCGACCTCCTGCGTGGATTTGAGCCTTGACAACACATACTTCTGTCCCTAGTTCTTTTGCTGCTTCAACTGCTTCTTCTACAGTGAATGCTACTTTTCCATTAGGTACTGCTACCCCATAACTTCTGAGGATTTCTTTACCTTGATATTCATGGATATTCATTTCCCATCCTCCAATCAAACTCTTCAAAAAATAGACTGCGCTTTCATTGTATAAAATGTCCGAAAATCTGTCTACCATTATAATAAAAATATTATATTAGTTTAAAAATTCAATCTATTTAGTGAGATATTTATACTGAATACACTTGATCAAATTGTCGTTAAATACTTTTGTAATAAAACATTTATCCTACCCTTTTAGTTTATGTATGTAAGCTGATTAATACAAAAACCTGTGCTACAACTTCCTCTATTTCATCTTGAATTTTCTCATTTAATTTTAGTTCCCCCAATCATTCCACTAGGCTTGAATCGATATATGGTATTCATTTGCCTTTGCTAAAAAAATTGTCTGAAATGAGCCCAGTCCCTTTGGCCACTACTTTTGATGAATTAGTTACTTGACCATCGAAATTCAATGCAACGGCCATTGCGGGCACTATAAATCCATTCCCTTCGCCGTAGGAATTAAGCTCATATAATTTTTTCATTTCTATCTTTATCTACTATGAAAATGTATACCCTTTTCAGTCAGACCTTTTTTAACATTTTTATTAGAGATGAGTCCACTATTTTTCGTTCATTATTATTAACGCAATAATACGAATTTGGACTTACATATCAATAATTGTTTCTTTTAAAGAACGTAAATGAAATAAACACTATAGCAACAATGGATTCTCCTCATTTTCCTTTCCAGACCATTGGAAAATAAGACCATGCTGATAATCATTTAGCCTTAGAAAGGAGGTTTTGCCCATAAATTTTGCAGTAATCCACTCGAATAACTCTTTAATCTTTGCAGCTCCTCCTTGAGAAGCGAGAGCCGCATCGATTTAAGGGTCTATTTCACTTCTTGTTTACATTCACCGTTAGAAGACAAATTTGGTGCATTTACGTAAGTTCTTTTTTAATTTTTGGAAAGAAAAGAAGAGCTTAGTCAAAAATTATTAGTTGGTTTGACAGCTCTTTTCCTTTTCCTTTGAGTTTAAGTCGGTCTTGTAAATAACTTGGAAGTATACAGGTTATATTTTGCACATCCTCATGGGTAATTTCTTCTTGATTTGTGTAACCCGAAACTTCTTCGCCGATCATTGCCAAATCAAAGGGGGAGTTACAATAGATGATTTCTGCCAACTGTGTATACAGGGTATTAATTTCCTTTAACCAAGGGTTTAGCTCTACTGTAAGGGGATATTTGCAAGGAAATATTTCTTCATATGAAGCCTGTGGTATTGCAATATCTAACCAATCAGACTCACCATCCACCCTGATGATAGTAATTACACAAGGGAGTTCACCATCCTTTGAATTCGAGAAAGATAATGTACCGTAAAATTGAGTAACACTGTCTTCTTCAATGTTTATTGGTAGAAAGATAGATTTCTTTTGATAATCCTTTTTATCTTCCCATACTCCATTAAAGTTATCACTTTTACACAAACCAAGAAGTGCTTCATTTACCCTTTTATTATTTCCGAATGGGTGATATTCAATTGAAAGTTCATAAAATTCACCAATCCAATTATCAGGGTTATTGTAAATATCATAATTCATTAATTTTCAACTCCAGTTTAGAAACTTCTTAACACACTTACAGTATTGTAATTGGATTTTTGCAAAGCTGAAATAAGCATTTGTTCAACTTGTTTTTCAAATGCTAAAGTCTTGTCTATTTCAAGCCACCAGATCTAGGAGAGATAGATATCTAAATAATTGTAGCCACACCTTGAAAGCGTCTCATCCAGGTCTTTTATCTGCTATGGAAGTAATTAATGAGTTGGATGTGGAAATACCTTTTTCATATTTTGTTTTTGTCTTTTATATAGTTTCGTGCCTCAAGTGCTTATTTTTCGCGAATTTCTTATCATTAGCTGCTGTATCTGTACAAAGCAATGAAGATGGGTGAGTATAGCCCACAATATCAAATTCTACTCGTCCTGTTCCACCTTTACGAGCAATCATATTACCAGTGCCGTCTTATGTATCCACGACTGCAATTTAAAGGACAGAAATACCTCTTTTCCCATCTTTGGTAGCACATTTTAGTTTTATAGTGAATTAACCCTAACGGAACTTTTAACGACTTCTGTACGGCTCTATAACGGCTCTCAGATAGCGTTGACGAGTAAGGTGTTTGTGTAGTAGGGCATTAGCTCCTCTTCTTTTAGTTTTATACAAGGATGATACTTCAGACAATGGAATGTCGACTATTAGTTTTCCCCTTTTCTAATACATCATTTACCCAACCCTATTGAAAAAAAGTCTTAATAGGTGCGAACGTTTTTCGATGTAGTTCACAAGGACCTTCTGCCTGTAAAGCTTCAATATGTTCGCTTGTCCCATACCCCATATTTCGCTGAAATCCGTATTGAGGATATTTTTTGGCATATTGTTTCATCAGTCGATCTCTCGTAACTTTTGCTACGATAGAGGCTGCAGCGATAGATATCGAGGTTGCGTCTCCTTTAATAATGGAAAGCTGCTCAATTGGTAAATCTAACTTCATTGCATCGACAAGTAAAAAATCCGGTTTTACATTTAACTGTTGAATCCCTTGCAACATTGCTTTTTTAGTAGCTTCATAAATATTCCATTGATCAATTTCACTAGCAGTCAGGATACCTACTCCAACGGCAACTGCTTGTTGTTGAATTTGCTCATACAATTCTTCCCTTTTTGCCTCACTCAATTTTTTGGAATCATTTAAACCTGGAATATAACATGATTCTGGTAGAATAACAGCACTCGCTACGACAGGCCCAGCCAGCGGCCCTCTTCCCACTTCATCGACACCCGCAATGAACTGAAATCCTTCCTTTCTCATTTTATTTTCATAGATTGACATTTTTTCAAAGGACTCTACTAGTTGTTGGCGTTTCTCATTTTCACGGTGCCACTGTTTAACTAGCTTTTGTACACCTACTCGCTTATCTAATTCAAACATCTTTAACTGCGGGTGATTAATTTCTGTAATATTCTGTAGCTGTTCTTTTATCTCTTTAATTGTTGCCATCCTGTTTTCTCCACTTCTCTTTTTTATAAAAAATGTAGACTCCAATTGAGTCTACATTTTTTCGTTATCATCTTCAGGTGGAAAGTCAAATGTAACTCTCCCTAATTGAATCCCCCGTACATCTCGGATAATTAATTCAGCGGTTTTATCGTAATCTATTTCTCCCCCTGCCATTAGGCAGCCCCTAAGCTTTCCGATATGTTGAAACTTATCGACCGGATTATCTGGTATGTCACTAAACTCATACCGCTCTTTTAGCTTGGAAACGTAATGCTCCTCTAAAAACAATAGCCCATATAACGCAATATCCTGTAGATTTAGTATTGTATCTTTTATGGCACCAGTCAGAGCCAGCTTATAGCCTACCTTCTCATCTTCAAATTTTGGCCATAATATTCCTGGTGTATCTAATAGTTCTAGTTCTTTTCCGACTTTAATCCATTGCTGGCTTTTCGTAACGCCTGGCGTATTCCCTGTTTTAGCAATATTCTTTTTTACTAATCGGTTAATTAAAGTCGATTTACCTACGTTTGGAATTCCAACTATCATCGCTCTAATCGCTCTAGGCTTCATGCCTCTTGACTTCATGCGATCCCATTTTTCTTTTAAAATCGATTGTGATTCTTTAACAATTTTCTGCATGCCATTTCCTGCTTGAGCATTTACAGAGATTGCTTTAATTCCATTACTTTCAAAATAGGTAATCCACTTCTTTGTCAGCTGAGGATCTGCCATATCTTCTTTATTTAAGACAACAAGCCGTGGCTTTTGATGAACAATCTCATCAATCATCGGATTTCGAGAAGAGAGTGGAAGTCTTGCATCAACTAGTTCGATAATAATATCGACTAATTTTAACTTCTCTGTTACTTCTCTTCGAGCCTTCGCCATATGGCCAGGAAACCATTGTATTGTCATTCTAATACCTCCAAGTCTTACTTAACATACCGGACATCATTAAACGGCCAGAAAACAATATTTGTTGATCCTACCACATCTTCCATCTTAATCGGACCAATCGTTCTGCTATCTTGGCTGACCGGACGATTATCACCCAGTACAAATACATGTCCTTCCGGTACCGTGTTCTCACTCATCACACCTTCAAGTGTAAAATCTTCTGTATAATTGTTTCCTTCAAACATAGCTTTATATTCATCTAAATAGGGTTCTTCATAGGCCTCGCCATTAATATACAAAACATCATTTTGATATTTTATTTCATCTCCTGGCAAGCCTATAACCCTTTTTATGTAATCCTTATTTCCTGGAGCATGAAATACGATAATATCAAATCGATCAGGTTCTTTAAAGTGGTAGCTAATTTTATTCATGATCATACGTTCACCGCTTTGTAAAGTTGGTACCATGGAGCTACCATCTACAACAATAGGTGAAAACAGGAAAAAGCGAATAATTGCCGCAATGCCAGCTGCGATTAATAAAGCCCTTGTCCATTCCCATACTTCATTTTTCTTCTTAACCAATTTTCCCACCCCTTAATATACTTACCTTCCTATTTTACCGTATTGTCTAAATTATACCATCATTCCAAGAAAAGAAAATGAAAAAGGAGCTTGTAACCAAGCTCCTTTTTCTAAATATAAGAAAATAAAAGTTATAGAATTCAACTAGTAGTGAATTCAATCTCCAAAAGCGGATGCTTTCACTTTTCTTATTATCGAATTTCTTTAATACGAGCAGCTTTACCACGTAGAGCACGTAGGTAATAAAGTTTCGCACGACGAACTTTACCGCGACGCATTACTTCGATTTTTGCAATCTTTGGCGTGTGTACAGGGAAAGTACGTTCAACACCTACACCGTAAGAAATCTTACGTACTGTAAATGTTTCAGAAATTCCACCACCACGACGTTTAATCACAACACCTTCAAATACTTGGATACGCTCACGGTTACCCTCTACGATGTTCACGTGAACACGTACAGTATCACCAGGACGGAATGAAGGTAGATCAGTACGAAGTTGCTCTTTAGTAATTTCTTGAATTAATTGATTCATCGTTTTCAACTCCTTCCAGCAGAAGCTCTTGCAAATCCAATTGTTTGCAGCGGAACATCTTGATTAGACCTGAGTAGGAACTACTTCAAGTCACAAAGAATATATTACAACATTCTTCTTCTCTATGCAACAGTTATTAGGAATTTCTCCATTCATCCAACCACTTTTGTTGTTTTTCTGAAAGTGGATAGCTTTCTAATAAATCAGGTCTTCGCTCATATGTACGACGAAGGGATTCTCGTTCCCGCCATTCTTCGATTTTAGCGTGATTCCCTGACAATAGAGTATCAGGTACCGTTAACCCTCTAAAGTTAGCCGGACGTGTATAATGAGGGTGCTCTAATAGCCCTGACGAAAATGAATCTAATACAGGGGAGTCTTCATTTCCTAAAACACCTGGCAGTAATCGAACAACAGAATCAATCACAACCATTGCACCTAGTTCACCACCAGTAAGAACATAATCACCTATTGAAATCTCATCTGTGACAACGTGCTCACGAACCCTTTCATCGTACCCCTCATAATGCCCACAAAGAAAAATTAAATGATCTTCTTTTGCTAATTCTTCTGCTTTACTTTGAGAATATCGCTCACCTTGTGGACACAATAAAATAACCCTCGGTTTATTTCCTTCTGGATTATTTTTGTTTAGCTCTGCCACTGCATCAAAAATAGGTTGTGGAGTTAAGACCATTCCTGCTCCCCCACCATATGGATAATCGTCGACGGATTTATGCTTATTGCTAGAATAGTCTCTAAAATTGACCACCGAGTATGATGCAGCACCTTTGTCTTTTGCTTTCTTTAAGATCGATTCGTTTAAAACTCCTTCAAACATTGAGGGGAATAATGATAAAACGTCTATCTTCATTAAAATAACCCTTCCATCGGTTTTATAATAATATGCTTATTCTTCACATCAATCATATCAACAATATCATCAATATAAGGAATTAAAATTTCACCTTTCTTTCCTTTTACAACCCACACATCATTTGCTCCTGGTACTAATATTTCCTTCACTTTTCCAAGCTCTTCACCAGTTGTAGCCGTAACGGTACAGCCAATAATTTCATGAAAATAATAAGCTCCTTCTTCAAGCTCCCCAAGCTGATCTGCTGCTACTTTTAAAGTCGCCCCTTTAAAACGTTCCACTTCATTAATATTGTCATATCCTTCAAAAAGCAATAAATCAAAATTTTTATGACGTCGATATGATTGGACTGTTAAAGGAAGGGACTCATTTCCCTGAAATAAGTATAATGTACTTCCTACTGCATATCGTTCTTCCGGGAAGTCAGTACTCGAAATGACGCGAACTTCTCCACGTACACCATGAGTATTGACAACTTTCCCAACATTAAACCACTTTTCCATGTTGCTCACCTCTCACGTATTTCAGATACTATTCCATCTTTTACAACAATCGTTTTACCTGCAATGACATTTTCCCAATTATCCCCTTCTTTTACTTCTAAAATCGATTGAAGTTCCTGATCTTTAAGCTCACTTCCAATAGGTAATATATCAAGTTGCTTTATTTGAAAGTCAAAAAGCTTTATTTTTTCTTCTCTACCAGATATTTCTTTTTCAAAATGTACCTTTAAGCTTTTAGGAGAAAACTTTTTTAGTTTTTCTTGTTTCTTTAGTTCAAATTTAAACTGGTCAATCTCTTTTTGAAGTTGAGTTTTACCCTCTTCATATTGTTTATACAACTTCTCTTTACTATCTTTTGTTAAAATTTGCTTCACAATAACATTTTGGAGAATCTTCACAGTAATGCCTCCCTATAATAGTCTTTTATGTACGAGCCCATAGAAAATAGTAAAGGGGGAAATAATGAATGAGGATTGGAATAGAGTATATTTTTGATTGTAGTTTTGTGGAAAATAATTAAATATATATGTAAAAAGGGAGGTTAGCCCTCCCTTTCAATCAACGATTTCTAATACGGTTTTCTTTTGTTGTTGAGAACCTGCTGCAGCGTATACTACAGTTCGAATCGCCTTCGCAATTCGCCCTTGCTTTCCAATTACCTTTCCCATATCGTCTTTATGAACAGATAACGTAAGCAAAATTCGATGATTTTCTTCTGTTTCTGTTACCGATACTTCTTCTGGATAATCGACAATAGGCTTTACAATTGCTTCTATCAGTTCTACCATAGATCCCGATTACTTACTGTTTTTCTCGTTGTGGAATTTTTCCATAATACCTTGCTTAGAGAACAAGTTACGAACTGTGTCAGATGGCTTAGCACCATCTTTTAGCCATTTAAGAGCAAGCTCTTCTTTAATATCAACGATTGCAGGCTCTGCAACTGGGTTGTAAGTTCCTACAGTTTCAATGTCACGTCCATCACGTGGTGAACGAGCATCTGCTACTACGATACGATAGAAAGGAGATTTTTTTGCTCCCATACGTTTTAAACGAATTTTTACTGCCATGTTTAAAGCACCTCCGAATAGTTTCACACAAGATAGTATAATATCAAATGTATATATTGTTTGTAAAGTCTTTTTTCTTAACAGACGTTAGTATAATACCAAATAACATCTCTGTTTGTAAAGTCTTTTTTCTTAACAGCTCTGTTTTTTTAGAAAAACTTACATAAACGGGAATTTAAACCCTTTCTTTTTCCCTTTTCCTTGCATACTTGTCATTTGTTTCATCATTTTTTTCATATCTTCAAATTGCTTAAGTAGTCGATTCACTTCTTGAATGGTCCTACCGCTACCCCTAGCAATTCGTTTTCTTCTGCCTGCGTTAATAATTTCAGGATGGAGTTTTTCTTCTTTTGTCATCGATTGAATGATGGCTTCTATATGACTTATTTGCTTCTCATCAACGTTCATCTTATCTAAACCTTTGATTTTATTCGCACCTGGCATCATCTTAATTAGTTCATCAAGTGGTCCCATTTGCTTTACCTGACTTAATTGTTCAAGAAAGTCATCAAACGTGAAAGAAGCCGTTTTAATTTTTTGTTCAAGCTCTTTTGCTTTAGCTTCGTCTACATTAGCTTGAGCTTTTTCGATAAGGGATAATACATCTCCCATCCCCAAAATTCGTTGCGCCATACGCTCTGGATGAAACGGCTCAAGAGCGTCCATCTTTTCACCCATTCCGACAAACTTAATCGGCTTGTCTGTAACAGATCGAATACTTAAGGCTGCACCACCACGAGTATCTCCATCAAGTTTCGTTAATACAACACCGGTTATCCCAAGTGCTTCATTAAAATTCTCTGCTACATTGACTGCGTCTTGCCCCGTCATAGCATCAACGACTAAAAATATTTCATCTGGATTTGTAAGCTCTTTAATTTGTTTTAACTCTTCCATTAAATGTTCGTCAATGTGAAGACGTCCTGCCGTATCAATCAAAACATAATCATGATGTTCTTCTTTTGCTTTTTCTATCCCTTGTTTCGCAATTTCAACAGGGCTTACTTTATCTCCCATTGAAAAAACAGGCAAACTTAACTGCTTTCCAAGCGTTTCTAATTGCTTAATCGCTGCAGGTCTATAAATATCTGCTGCTACTAAAAGGGGTTTACGATTGTTCTTTTTTCTTAATAAGTTAGCAAGTTTCCCAGTAGTCGTCGTTTTACCGGCTCCTTGAAGACCTACCATCATAATAACGGTTGGAGGGCGTTTATTTACCGCAATGACACTTTGCTCCCCACCCATTAGTTCTGTTAGCTCTTCCTTTACTACCTTAATAACTTGTTGGCCAGGAGTAAGGCTTTGCATAACCTCTTGACCAACTGCTCGTTCACTTACTTTCTTGATAAATTGCTTTACTACCTTGAAGTTAACGTCTGCTTCTAATAGAGCAAGACGTACTTCTCTCATCATTTCTTTTACATCCGATTCAGAAACCTTACCTTTTCCACGGATTTTTTGCATCGTATTCTGAAGTCGGTCGGCTAACCCTTCAAACGCCATAATGCCGCCTCCTAATCTAAATTCTCTATTAATTCAAGAAATTGATATAAATCGTCTTTCCCAACATCATCTGTTTCTAGGTCCTTTTTTAACTGTTGAATCAGTTTAGATCTTTGTTGAAATTTTTCAAAAAGCTTTAATTTCTCTTCGTACTCCTCAAGCATGGCTTCTGTCCGTTTAATATTGTCATAGACTGCCTGTCGGCTCACTTCATATTCTCCAGCAATTTCACCTAATGAGAAATCGTCTAAATAATATAAGGACATATAGCTTTGTTGTTTTGGAGTTAACAACGAAGAATAAAAATCATATAGATAATTAAGTCTCGTCGTTCTTTCTAGCATTCATCTCTCCACCTTTGTTAAGTGAAAAACCTTTACATATGAAGGATACCTAGACACCACTTAAAAGTCAAGCAGAAGATTACTCTTCCGCTTGATCGACAAGGTCAGAAAATAAGCCATATACATACTTTTCAGCATCAAACGGCTGAAGGTCATCCATTTTTTCGCCTAACCCTACAAATTTCACAGGGATTTGTAGCTCATTACGAATCGCTAGGACAATTCCACCCTTCGCTGTTCCATCTAGCTTTGTTAAGACGATCCCAGAGACATTTGTAGCCTCTTTGAACGTTTTGGCTTGAATTAAGGCATTTTGTCCCGTTGTGGCGTCAAGAGCAAGCAACACTTCATGAGGGGCACCAGGAACTTCTCGTTCGATTACTTTTTTTACTTTCTCAAGCTCTTTCATTAAGTTAACTTTATTTTGAAGACGACCGGCAGTATCACATATTAACACATCGGCTTTTTTAGCTTTAGCAGATTGAACCGCGTCGAACATGACGGCTGCAGGATCAGATCCTTCCGTTTGTTTCACAACATCTACCCCTACTCGATCTCCCCATACTTCTAATTGCTCAATAGCACCCGCACGAAACGTATCGCCTGCGGCTAATACCACTTTTTTACCTTCTTGTTTAAATTTATGTGCTAATTTCCCTATCGTTGTCGTTTTCCCTACTCCATTTACTCCAACAAATAAGATGATTGTTAACTCATTGTCTTGCATGTTTAGTTCACTAGATGATACGTTTCCACCTTCATAAATTTCAACTAATTTCTCTGAAATTACACTTTGAACTTCTTTTGCATCTTGAATGTTTCGACGTTTGACTTCTAATTTCAATTCGTCTATTAACTCCATAACCGTATTAAACCCAACGTCTGCTCCGATTAAAATCTCTTCAAGTTCTTCGAAAAAATCTTCATCGACCTTACGATACCTCGCCACAAGGTCATTCACTTTATTCGAAAAATTATTTCGTGTTTTAGTTAAACCCTCTTTAAATTTGTCTGTCACACTATCTGTGGAGGTAGTAAATTTATCCTTAAGCTTTTTAAAGAAACTCATTTGAACACTTCCCCTTACTTTGTTTTCATTAATTCTTTCGTTTCTTCCAATTTGACTGAGACAAGCTTGGATACACCGGACTCTTGCATCGTTACCCCATATAGCACATCCGCTTCTTCCATAGTCCCTTTACGGTGTGTAATGACAATGAACTGAGAATCCTGGCTAAAATTGCGCAAATAAGAACTAAACCTTTGAACATTAGCTTCATCCAATGCAGCTTCGACCTCATCTAAAATACAAAAAGGCACCGGTCGAACCTTTAATATTGAAAACAGCAGTGCAATGGCCGTTAAGGCTCGTTCACCACCAGATAACAGCCCTAAATTTTGGAGCTTTTTCCCTGGCGGTTGTGCAACAATCTCTACCCCAGTTTGGAGTAAATCATCAGGCATCGTTAAGACAAGGTCTGCCCTTCCACCTCCAAACAACGATTGAAAAACAGTTTCGAAATGCTCCCTTATTGAAATAAAAGTATGTTCAAACCTTTTTTTCATTTCTTCATCCATTTCATCAATAACAATAAATAGTGTATCCTTTGCCTCTTGTAAATCATTTTTTTGTTCAATTAAAAACTCATACCGCTCCGATATTCTCTCGTATTCATCAATTGCTCCGATATTTACTGTCCCAAGCTCTTCAATCGCTAGTTTAATTAATTTTAGCTTCTTTTTAGCTTCTTCAATATTTAGCATTAAAGGAAATTCTTCTTTTGCAGCTTCGTAGCTTAATAAATATTCCTCTCGTAAGTAATTTAATCGATTATCGAGCTCTACATCCAGGCGGTTCATTCTAACTTCTTCATCTTTTAAGAACACGGTAATTCCACGATATTGACGCTGTAATTCTTTTTGTTCTATCTCTTTGTCTTCAATTATCTGAGAGATTTCCATACGCTCTTTACGTCGTTCAGAAATTAACGAAGTTGTATCTTCTTTTTGACCCCTTGTTTCTTCTGCATTTTGTTCTAGTTGCTCTTCTCCGCTAAAATTAGAATTAATTTCTTCCTTTAACCACTCATAATCTTCTTCAATTCGTATTTTTTTATTTTGGGTAATGTTCATTTCCTCATCTAAAAATACTTTTTGTTTAGATGTATTAGAGAGCTTCTCGCCTTTAACCGCTAATTCAGCTTTCAAATCACTTAATTGTTTTGATAATTCATCTTTAGAAAATGTCTGATCGGCTTTTCGCTTCGTTAACTCTTCTATATTTTTGTTTAATTCAAGCAAGTCGTGCCCGATTGACTCAATCATAGCATCCAATACTTCTTTTCTCTTGTTCATTTTTTCTTGTGCAGAGTGAAAATCATTCATTTCTAAATCATATATCGCCAGCCGCTCGTTCATGTTTTGTTGAGCGATTTCAAGCTCTCTGAGCTGAGCTTTCACTTCTTGTTCTTTTAAACGGTTCTGTTCGCCTTTTCGTCGTGCATCCTCTATTTTCTTCTCTTGAAGTTCAATTGAAGACTTCAACTTCCTTAAATTATTTTCCAAAAGGGATGACTGTGCTTCCATTTTTAGAAGCTTTTCCTTTATATCATCTAATTCCCCTTTTCTTGAAAGTAAGGAATTTGTTTTTTGCTTTAGCGCCCCTCCTGTCATCGAACCTCCTGGGTTTACAACATCCCCTTCTAAAGTGACCATTCGATAACGGTAAGAAGTCTGTTTGGCAATCTCATTAGCACCCTTTAAATCCTTCGTAATGACAACATTCCCTAATAAGCTTGCTATTACATTTTCATAGTCTTTGTCATATTGTAGAAGTTGTGCTCCTAGCCCTACAAATGATGAATGACTTGAAATAGACCTAAAAAGAGCATCAGGGATCGTTTTCCCTTTAATTGTGGTCAATGGTAAAAATGTTGCTCGTCCAAATTGATGTTGCTTTAAATAAGAAATCGCTTTTCGTGCATTTTTTTCATCATCAACTACAATATGCTGCATCGCAGCACCAAGGGCCGTTTCCATTGCTTTTTCATATGCTTTTTCCACATGAATTAGCTCAGCAACAGCTCCGTGTACACCTTGTAATTTTGTTTCCCTTGCTTTTAATACTTCTTTAACACCTTGATAGAATCCAGCAAAACCTTCCTCCATCTCCTCAAGCATTTCTTTCCGTGATTTTGCTTGTTGTAAAAATTGATACGCTTGGTAGAGAGCCGTTTCTTGCTTCTGATATTTTTTCTTCGTCTGTTCTAACCCTATTTGTTCATTTCGATATAAAGTAACTTGGTCATCTAGAGACTGTTGTATATCTTTCAGTTCATTTAATAATAGCTCTTTTTTTTCTTCTATTGCTTCTCGCTCGGTTACATATTTTTCATTTTCTAATTCTAGACGAGAAGTTCTAGAAGCTTGTTGCTCCACTTGTTGAGTTAAGTACTGCTTCTCGTTTCGAGCATTTGCTTGTTCATTAATTTTCTCAAAGTATTCTGTTTTTAAATCTTCAATTTTTTCATCTATGTTCTCATTTAGCTTAATTAATTCACTTTGCGCCTGCTGCACTTTACGTTTTAATTCTTCAACTGTACTTGACAGAGTAGCATATTCTTTCTCTACTTCTTCTTTCTGTTTGTATAACGATTGCTCTTTATCCAAAAGCTCTTTTATACTTTCTTCCAGTTGTATTTTATTTTGTGAAGCGTTTTTCTTTCTTTCCTTTAACACTTCTTTACGACCTTCTAATTTCTCTAAATCTTCACTAACCGTAAGCAGGACATTTTGGAGGTCATTTATCGATTCATCTAAAGCAACCATCTGGTCCTTCTTCTTCACTAATTCAGAGTCTTTTTCGTTTAAGATGGTCGTTAATTGTAACTCTCTTTCCCTTTGCTCTTCCAACGTTTGTTTTGAGGATTCCCACTGTTTATGTAAATCTTCAATCTCATGAACAGTGACGGCCACCTCAAACGCCTTTAATTCATCTTTTTTATCGAGAAAATCCTTTGCAATACTCGCTTGGATTCGTAGCGGTTCGACTTGACTTTCCAATTCATGGAGAATATCATTTACCCGGTTAAGATTCTCTTGTGTCTCTCCAAGTTTCGTTTCTGCTTTTTTCTTACGATGTTTATATTTTAATACTCCGGCCGCCTCCTCAAAAATTGCACGTCGGCCTTCTGCTTTACTATTTAAAATTTCCTCTACTTTTCCTTGAGAAATAATTGAAAAGGCTTCTCGGCCAAGGCCGGAATCCATAAATAAATCAACGATGTCTTTTAACCGACATGTTTGCTTATTAATTAAGTACTCGCTCTCTCCTGTTCTGAAGACTCTGCGCGTGATACTTATTTCGTTATAATCAATAGGCAAAAATTCATCCTCATTGTCTAATGTTAAGGTGACTTCTGCAAAGTTTAAAGATTTTCTAGAATCACTTCCAGCAAAAATAATATCTTCCATTTTTCCGCCACGTAGAGATTTTGCTGATTGTTCACCAAGAACCCAGCGAATCGCATCTGTAATGTTACTTTTTCCACTCCCATTCGGACCCACTACAGCTGTAACCCCAGGGACAAATTCTACAGCAATCCGCTCAGCAAATGATTTAAAACCTACGACGTCTAAACGTTTTAGGAACATCTTCCTTCTCCTACCTTCTGTCTTAAATATTCTGCTTTAGTTTATCGAGGGCCATCCGTGCAGCATTTTGCTCTGCTTCTTTCTTCGATCTACCCTTACCTATCCCTAGTTCTGTTCCACTTAAAATCACTTGTGAAATAAATTCTTTATTGTGAGCAGGACCTTTTTCTTGAAGGATTTTATATTCTATCCCTCCAACTCCATCTCGTTGAACAAACTCTTGTAGCTGACTTTTATAATCCATCACATGAGAAAAAGCACCGTTCTTTATTTTAGGAAATACAATCTTTTCTAAAAAGGAGACAACTTTATCCGTTCCTTGATCTAAATATAAAGCGCCGATAAAGGATTCAAAAACATCGGCAAGTAAGGAAGGACGGTTTCTGCCTCCAGTCATTTCTTCTCCTTTTCCTAAGAGTACCAACTCACCAAACTGCAGCTCGTTAGCAAAAGTTACCAAGGACGGTTCACAAACAATTGCGGCACGTAACTTAGTTAATTCTCCTTCACTCATCGTTGGGTATTTTTGATATAGAAAATGAGAAATGGTCAATTCTAACACTGCATCTCCTAAAAACTCTAAACGCTCATTATCTTCGAACGGTTTCTTACGATGCTCATTCACATAGGATGAATGTGTAAAAGCTTGTTTTAATAAAGAATCATTTTGAAACGTAATTTCAATATCATTCTGAAAACGTTTAAAATCCCTCTCTATTTCATTCCAATTTTTTAGATTATGATTTTTGTTTATTTTTCGCATAGTGCCTCCACCTTGCTTGAAATTCTTTATAACACCAGTATACATTTACTAGATTTTATTTCAATTATACTAAAATGGTAAAGCCTTTTCTAAATAATATTAATGATGTTTATTAAAGAGCACTATACCATCTCACAAAGAAAGCCCCGTTAGAAACGGAGCCATCGTAGGTGATTATTGATTACTATTTATGTAATTCACAGCATCACCTACTGTGCTGATTTTTTCTGCATCATCATCAGAAATTTCCATATCGAACTCATCTTCAAGTTCCATTACTAGTTCTACTACGTCTAGTGAGTCCGCTCCTAAATCATCTTTAAAAGATGCTTCAAGAGTTACTTGTGCTTCATCTACACCTAGGCGATCAACAATGATTTTCGTTACGCGATCTAAAACCTCTGCCATGTTTTTCACCTCCTTTCAAGTCATTCATTATAGTAAAACATTAAGTAGAAAAGTTCAACCTCCATTTGGATCGATATACCCATAAGTCTACGGTTAACAAAGAGCTTAGATGTCAATATTCATTCTTTCTTTTCATTTAAAAAGTAAACATCGATCCAACTTCTTTGAACTAGCTACTTTTTACATGGCCATTCCCCCGTCAACTTGAAGCGTCTGTCCCGTAATATAGGAAGCATCTTCTGAAGCAATGAAAGCCGTTAGCTTTGCAATATCTTCTGGTTTACCTAATCGAGCTAACGGAATTTGCTTTAACATTTCATTTCGAACTTCTTCTGGAAGTTCGTCTGTCATATCCGTAGTGATAAAACCTGGCGCAATCGCATTGACAGTAATATTTCTCGATGCTAATTCCCTCGCCGTTGTTTTCGTTAAGCCGATAACTCCAGCTTTTGCTGCAACATAATTGGCTTGACCAGGATTACCAGTAATCCCTACGATGGAAGCAATATTAATAATACGTCCATTTCGCTGCTTCATCATTTGTCTTGTTACTGCCTTTGTGCATAAGAAAACACCTTTAAGGTTCGTATTAATTACATCGTCCCATTCTTGCTCTTTCATTCTCATAAGCAACGTATCACGCGTAATTCCTGCATTGTTTATTAAAACATCTAGAGAGCCAAATTCCGAGATGGTTTGTTTTACCATATCGCTAACTGCTTCACTGTCGCCAACATTACATTGAATAGCAATAGCTTCGCTACCATTTGCTTTTAATTCATCCACCACTGCATTTGCTTTTGCTTCACTACCTGAATAGTTAACAACAACATTTGCACCCTGGCTACCACATTCAAGAGCTACAGCGCGACCAATACCTCTTGAAGCACCTGTTACTAGTACTGTTTTACCTTTTAGTTTCATTCCTAATTCTCCTTTAAGGTTTGTAGCGTTTTTTGCAAGCTTGCTTCATCATTAACTTGCAGAGTCATAACTCTACGGTTTACTTTCTTGATTAAACCAGATAACACTTTCCCAGGTCCTACTTCGACAAAGGTCGTTACACCTAAGGAGAGAAGTTCTTCGATAATATCCTCCCATAACACAGGAGAATACAGTTGCTTTAGAAGTAGGGATTGAATTTCTTCTTCGTTAGTCACAGGCAACGCTGTCACATTGGAAATAACCGGAACAGATGCTGGTTGAAAATCGGCACGATCGAGGACCGTTTCGAATTGATCAGCTGCTGGTTTCATTAATTGGGAGTGAAAAGGACCACTAACGACTAGAGGAATAACCTTCTTCGCCCCCGATTCCTTTGCCGCTGTCGCAGCCTTTTCCACCCCTTCTTTTGTACCTGATATCACAATTTGACCAGGGCAATTCAGGTTGGCTAATTGCACTGAGTCCCCTTCTGCCGTTACCTTTTCAGTTATAGCTGATAAAGTGGCACGATCTAACCCTAAAATCGCGCTCATACTCCCTTTACCTGCTGGAACTGCTTCATTCATAAGTGACCCTCGTTTATGAACAACTTCCACCGCATCATCAAAAGGAAGTACATTTGCAGCGACTAGAGCAGAATACTCTCCTAAGCTGTGACCTGCCACATAATCTGGAGTGATTCCTTCTGCCTTTAACAATTGTAAAAACGCCACACTCGTTGTTAAAATTGCTGGTTGTGCATTTTCAGTTTTAGTTAAAGTCTCTATTGGTCCCTCAAATATCATTTGAGAGAGCGAAAATGGTAGCTTTTCATCTGCTGCAGAAAAAATATCTCGAACGGAGTGATAAGAGTCCGCTAATTCTCTCCCCATCCCAACTTGTTGTGAGCCTTGGCCTGGAAATACAAATGCAATTTTACCCATATAAACATCCCCCCACCTATTTTATTTTTGATTTTGCCTTTCTACCGCTTCCTTAATGGTTGTAGGTACATCATAAATGACCATACTTCGCGCTTGTTTAATAGCATTTAAGATGGCATTGGCGTTTGAAGACCCATGCGCCTTAACAACTGGCGCTTTCAATCCAAACAACCCTGCTCCACCGTATTCTGTATAATCCATTTTATCTTTAATCGAAGTGAGGTCACCCTTCACCATTCCTGCTGCTATTTTTGATTTTAGAGAAGAGGTAAATACATCTTTTAGCATTGAGAAAATACTGATAGCCGTTCCTTCAAGTGTTTTTAATACCATGTTGCCAGTAAATCCATCAGTGACGACAACATCTGCTACTCCTTGTAGCAAATCTCTAGATTCAACATTCCCTACAAAATGCAAATCCGTATCTTTTATCATGGAAAACGCCTGCTTTGTCAGCTCATTCCCCTTCTTCTCCTCTGTTCCAATGTTTAATAAACCGATACGAGGATTTTCTATACCACGTACTTTTGAAGCATAAACACTCCCCATGATGGCATATTGAAGTAGGTGTTCTGGTTTAGCATCTACGTTCGCCCCTAAATCCAACATTAGAAAGCCTTTACTATCAATCGTTGGTAAAGTAGGTGCTAATGCCGGACGATCAATGCCATCTATTCGACCAACAACAAATAATCCAGCAGCCATTAAAGCTCCTGTATTTCCCGCTGAAATACATGCGTCGGCTTTCCCGTCTTTTACCGATTGTGCCATCATAACCATCGAAGCATTTTTCTTTCTTTTAACAGCTCTAACCGGTTCATCCGTTCCTAAAATCACTTCATCTGTATGTACAATTTCTAAGCGCTCGTTTGAATCAAGCAATGGCGAAATCTTCTCCTCATTTCCAAACAAGATGAATTCTATATCGCTGAATTGCTCGCGAGCTAATAATACTCCTTTTACAATCTCGTTTGGTGCGTTGTCTCCACCCATTACATCTATTGCTATTTTCATTTTGAAACATCCTTTGCATCAATTTTCGAACGATACATTTCAAAGATACCATTAAAAACAAGTTCTTGTCCTACATAACTACTTACTTCCACGATGGTTCGTCCTTTTTCATTTACCGACGTTACAACCTTCGCTTTCGCAATTACCCTTTCCGCAATCTTTACAGGGCGATGATAACGTATTTTTGATTCCGCAGTAAGTGCCAAGTCATCGTTAATAACAGCAACAGCCAAAGAGTTTGCTTGCGCAAATAGGTGGTGTCCACGAGCAATTTGGTTACGCTTAAAAACATGCTCCACATTCACATCAAATATCGAAATTGCACTTTGGTCTAATTCTATATCTATTATTTCACCAATCACTTCTTCAATTGGAAGTGATTTGACTTCATCAGTAAACGTTTTTTCAGCAACATGCTTTATTCTTTCCCTCAATTCAGGGATGGATAATTCCATTCGATCTAATCTTATCGTTTGCACACTGACAGCAAATTGTTCTGAAAGCTCTTCATCTGTAATAAAAGGGTTTTCTTGAATCGTTTGCTGTAATAGTTCTTGACGAACCTTTTTTGATTGTCTCATAACTCACACCGTCCATAATTAGCACTAGGTACTAATAGTAGTATATAATTAAAAAGAGCAGAATGCAAGAACATATCTTACCTTCCACTCTTAATCTAGCTTTTCACCTTCCATTACCCCAGATTCTTGAAGATACCTTCTTAACGCGCTATATTCATCATTTTCCCAAAACTCTACTGACTGGATAAGCTTTTTTGCATCATCGCGGGCAACTTCTAACGTGCGATAATCATGCACCATATCAGCTACTTTAAATTCAGGAAGACCACTCTGTTTTTTTCCGAAAAAATCTCCAGGTCCCCTTAGTTCCAAATCCTTTTCACTTAATACAAACCCATCGGTTGTTTCAGTCATAATTTGCATCCGCTCTTTTCCTACTTCCGTTTTAGGATCAGCTAATAATATACAGTAAGATTGATGTTCTCCTCTGCCGACTCGTCCCCTTAGTTGATGCAGTTGCGATAACCCAAACCGCTCCGCATCATAAATGACCATCATGGTAGCATTTGGTACATTTACCCCTACTTCTACAACAGTAGTTGATACTAGTATTTGCAAATGATTGTCACTAAATTCCTGCATAACATGATCTTTTTCTTCTGCGCTAAGCCTTCCATGCATTAACCCAACCTGCTGTCTTCCCTCAAAGTATAAGGACAATTGACTATGTACATCTATAGCATTTTGCACATCCAGCTTCTCTGATTCCTCAATTAGAGGACATATAACGTAAGCTTGCCTTCCATTGGACAGCTCTTTTTCCATAAATTTCAACACGCGTTCGAGCATTTCTTGCTTCGCCCAATACGTTTCTATTCTTTTTCTTCCTGCAGGCATTTCATCTATAACAGAGACATCCATTTCTCCAAATACAGTAATGGCAAGCGTCCGAGGAATAGGCGTAGCCGTCATGAATAGGACATCTGTATTTTCTCCCTTTTCACGAAGGATACGTCTCTGGCCTACACCAAACCGATGTTGTTCATCCGTTATGACTAAGCCTAAGTGTTTAAACGAAACCTCATCTTGAATTAGGGCATGGGTCCCAATAAGAATATCAACCTCCCCTTCCTCTAATTTTTCTAGTAACAGTTTTCTTCTCTTTCCCTTTACAGATGATGTTAGCAAAGCCACATTTAAACCAACTGGCTGAAGAATTTTCATCAAAGATTCCGCATGCTGCTCAGCTAATATTTCTGTTGGGACCATAAGTGCTCCTTGAAATCCAGCCGTAACACTAGCATATAGTACAATTGCCGCAACGATAGTCTTCCCAGATCCTACATCCCCTTGTAGGAGACGATTCATTCGGTAGGGAGATTTCAAATCTGTCAAGATTTCATTAACGACTCTCCTTTGTGCATCCGTTAAGGAGAATGGTAGCAAACCAATGAGTTCTTTCACTTTTTCTACATGATACTGTTGGGAAATCCCGTAGGAATTTTCACGTTCAAACTTTCTTAGTCCTTGCATTTTCAACTGAAAATGTAGAAATTCCTCATAAACAAATCGTCTTCTCGCTTGTTTCATATCATCAGGCGAAGAAGGAAAATGTAGTTTTTCTAAAGTACTTCTCTTATCCAAAAGCCTATATTGTTTAAGAAGGTGGTCAGGTAAGTTTTCCTCAATCAACTCACTGTGTTTCAAAAACGCTTGTTCTAATAGTTTGCGAATAGTTGAACTAGAAATTGACCCTTTTAATGAATAGACCGGTTCAAAATCTTTTTGGGTATTATGAGGTCCTAAAGTATAGCTTTGGACCGTAACGATTTGACGATGTTTATCCCATTTCCCACTTATGGTTACCGTATCACCGATGGAGATTTTCTTCTTTAAATATGGTTGATTAAAAAAGATGGCTTGGATTAAATATCTCCCAACGAGCAACCTTATAGTAAGACGGTTCTTCTTCCTACCATAATACATAAGAGAAGGCTCACTATGAACCTTCCCCTCTACTGTTACTCTTTCTTCGTGAGCTACTTCTGTTAATTCTTTTAACCGATAGTCCTCATAGCGATAAGGAAGATACTCAAATAAATCAGCTACTGTATGAATCCCTGTATCGGCTAATTGTTGTGCTGTTCCCTCTCCAACACCCTTTAACACTTGAATAGGTAAGCGAACTTTATTCATTTTTCTTTTCTAGCGGTATCCCAAAGATTTTCGCTTCTAGCTCTCTCCCCGTTGGAGTAGCCGCTAACCCTCCTTGTGCCGTTTCTCTTAATGCCACGGGCATACTTAAACCAATTCTATACATAGCATCAATCACCTCATCACAAGGAATTCGACTTTCAATTCCAGCTAAAGCCATGTCAGCCGCAACCATCGCATTCGCAGCGCCCATCGCATTACGTTTGACACATGGTACTTCAACGAGACCTGCTACAGGGTCACAGACAAGCCCCAGCATGTTTTTCAACGTAATCGCCATCGCTTCCGCACATTGAGCGGGAGACCCTCCGGCCATCTCAACAATCGCGGCAGCTGCCATCCCCGCTGCAGACCCCACTTCTGCTTGACACCCTCCAGCTGCTCCGGAAATGGAAGCATTATTTGCAACAACAAAACCAAAAGCACCTGAAGTAAATAAAAAGCGAACCATCTGCTCACGTGTGGGATTCAACTTGTTTTTGACAGCAAAAAGTGTTCCTGGGACGACACCAGCAGATCCTGCTGTGGGTGTTGCACAAATTGTCCCCATTGCTGCATTCACTTCATTTGTGGCAACGGCCTTACTAACTGCATCAAGTATCGTTTCACCACTTAATATATTTCCTTTTTCAATATACTTCTTCATGAGTAGGGCATCACCACCGGTTAACCCTGAATGAGATTGCACACCATTCAATCCCTTTTCGACTGCTTGCTCCATTACGACTAAATTACGTTCCATTAACTCCATAACATCAGTTCGTGATTTTTTCTTATATTTCATTTCTTGCTCAATCATGATGTCAGAGATCTTTTTATTTTGACTATCAGCTAATTCAACTAATTCTGCAACATTACGAAACATATAATCAACTCCTAACCATTAATGAAAGCGCTGTCACTTTTAGGGTCTTTTAATCTACAATTCTTGTTACCTGAGTAATATTATTTAGATTTGAAATTTCCGTTAAAATATTATCGTTAATATTTTGATCTACTTCGATTGTCATTAAAGCCATTTTGCCAACCTCTTTTCGAGATACTTCCATATGACCAATATTGACTTTATACTTAGCTAAAATAGCAGAGACTGACGCTATTGCCCCAAACCTGTCATCATGGACAACTAATATAGCTGGATGATGTCCACTTAATTTTAATTGAAAACCGTTTAGCTCGATTATTTCTATTTTTCCACCACCAATAGAAATTCCAACAAGTTCCATGGAGCCATTTTCATCCCCTATATTAATTCTTGCCGTATTAGGATGGTCTGTAATCGCTTCCTCTTCATGAAAGGTGATTCGAATCCCTTTCTCCTTCGCGATGTCAATTGCGGAAATAATACGTTCATCAAATGTATCAAAATCTAATATCCCCCCAATAAGAGCAACATCAGTTCCATGGCCTTTATACGTCTTAGCAAAGGAACCATATAATGAAACCGTTACCCATTTCGGTTCTCTCCTAAACAAACTTCGTGCAACGCGACCAATCCTTGCAGCACCTGCTGTATGAGAACTTGAGGGTCCAATCATAATTGGGCCGATAATATCAAAAACGGATTTGTATTTCATAATCTTTCCCCTTCCCCTTATACTTTTCTCCCATATGGAAATAGAAGGGGAATCCCCTTCTATTGAAAAAACTATTCAATTGAAAAAATAAATGAATACAAAGGCTGCTTTCCATCATGAACTTCAATTTCAACATCTTCAAAATGTGATTCAACATACTCGGAAATTGATTCAACTTCTTCAGATGTGACCCCTTCACCATGTAAAATGGTGACGATTTCAGTATCTTCATCAATCATATTTTCGAGCAATAATTTTGCAGATTCTAATTTATTCGAGTTTGTTATGACTATTTTGCCATCGGCTATCCCCATGAAGTCATCTTTAGCAATTTCAACACCATCAATATTTGTATCGCGAACTGCGTACGTTATTTGACCTGTTTTTACAAATGAAAGTGCCGTTGTCATTCCTTCTTTATTTTGCTCTATGGTGGCAGAAGGGTTAAAAGAAAGTAAGGCAGCCATTCCTTGTGGTACTGTTTTGGAAGGGACCACTACAACATCTATGTCAGCAACTTCGGAAGCTTGTTCCGCCGCCATAATGATGTTTTTATTATTCGGAAGAATAATTACCTTCTCAGCATGAACCTCTTCGATCGCTTTTAAAATATCTTCTGTGCTAGGGTTCATGGTTTGTCCACCTTCAATTACATAAGCAGCACCGATACTTTTAAATAAATCAGCAATTCCTTCTCCCATAGAGACCGTTACAATACCATACTCTTGTTTTTCTCTTTTCTTCGGAAGGTCGGTTTGAAGGGGCTTTGTGTCCCCTACAATAGACGTATGCTGTTCTCTCATATTTTCTATTTTTATTTTAATCAAGTCACCATATTGTTGTCCATAAGAAAGGACTTCACCAGGCTGTTCAGAATGAATATGAACCTTAACAATATCATCGTCTGAAATCACTAATAGTGAATCGCCATATTGACTTAAGTCTTCTCTGAACACTTCTTCAACAAATGGATGATTAGCTGTTTTCTCATTTGTAAATCGAACCATAAATTCTGTACAGTAGCCAAATTCAATATCTTCTGTATTTATGAAGTCCTGCGCCTTATGGTGCTCAGCACTAACAAGCTCCTCCATATGAGGTTGAAATGATTTCATTTCCGATACGGTTTCACCTTTCAATTCTGCTAAAAAGCCTTCATAAATTAGAAGTAAACCTTGACCACCACTATCCACAACCCCGACTTCTTTTAATACTGGAAGTAATTCAGGTGTGCGATTTAAGGAAGCTTGTCCTTCATCTACAACTTTTTGCATAAACTTAACAAAGTCAGACTCTTCTATGGCAATTTCTATTGCCTTTTTTGCAGCATCTTTTGCTACGGTCAAAATCGTCCCTTCAACAGGCTTCATAACCGCTTTATAGGCTGTATTAACACCTGCTTCTAAAGCAAGAGCAAATTCCTCTGTCGTCACGTTATGCTTTGATTCAATGGCTTTCCCAAACCCTCTAAACAATTGAGATAAAATGACTCCAGAATTTCCACGAGCACCCATTAAGAGACCTCGGGAAAGAAAAGATGCTACTTTACCGATTTCTTCCCGTACATTCTGCTGAACTTCTTTAGCTCCTGATGTCATTGATAAGTTCATGTTTGTTCCAGTATCTCCATCTGGAACAGGAAATACGTTTAATGCATCGACCATTTGAGCATTTGTTGATAAGTGATTTGCTCCTTGAATGACCATCTCTGCAAAACGTTTTCCATTCAATGCTGTAATTGACACAAATCTTTCCTCCTCACTACGGGTTCGTCACACGAACACCTTGCACAAAAATATTAACAGAGTCAACCGTTAATCCTACGGTTTTATCCAGAGTATATTTCACTTTTGATTGTACATTATTAGCTACCTCTGAAATTTTTGTTCCATAACTAACAATGATAAACATATCAATATGTACTTCTTCCTGCTCTTGACGTACAATCACACCACGTGTGAAATTTTCTTTTCGTAATATGTCTGTCAAACCGTCTTTGATTTGATTTTTCGAAGCCATACCAACGATACCATAGCAATCCATTGCTGCTCCACCAGCAATCATTGCAATTACATCGTTTGAAATATCGATTTGTCCTAATGAGTTTGTTAGTTCGATGGACATTTATCGTTCCCCCTTAAATGTGTAGTAAGGCTGTTTCCACTTATAAAACCGACACAGCTACTATACAATATACTTGCTTGGCTACAGCCATTTTACTATAACTATTATATTTTTAAAAGCAAAACTAAATATGTATTATATAAAATCCCCTTTATCTTGTCTAGTATTCCCTAAAAGCTACTAACAGGATCATTATTTAGTCTTTCATTTTAGTCAATCTTTACGAGTTCAGCGATAAAACTAACTGAACATTCGATTAAAAAGACAATTGCAAGTGGAAATCTTTAGATATTATTTTTGCGTCAAGTAATTTTTCTTGATAAGTTTTCGTTGAAGTATTGCATTATGAAAGTGGTTATGATAAATTATTAAAGTATGTTTGAGATAAAGATGAATTGTGAAACTGAAAATATGTTTCAGCTTCATTTTTGTGAGGAGGGAATATCATGCCAAAAAAATGCGTAGTTACAGGTCGTAAAGCTCGTTCTGGTAACGCTCGCTCCCACGCGATGAACGCTACAAAGCGTACTTGGGGCGCTAACCTTCAAAAAGTTCGCATTCTTGTAGACGGAAAGCCTAAACGTGTATGGGTTTCTGCAAGAGCATTAAAATCCGGTAAAGTAGAACGCGTATAATCAGCGCTCAAGGTATATGCACTCGTGCATATACCTTTTTTACTATTGTCACCCTAACTAACATGCTACAGTCGACTTTAACTACACGAGATACATTAAAGTTATTTTCAAAAAATATCCCTCTATAACAAGGTCCTTTATAAAAGAGAAGAGTAAATCTTTTGATTACTTGATATGGACCTTTTTGTTTTCCTGCCGAGCTCTTACAGGAATGCATTTTACATCTTCTAATTATTTTTCCTTCTTGATCATAGTATTGACCGTTCTCCTTCCTTTCATTATGAATAGTAGCTACTGGTATTGCCTCTTCTTTTCCAAACTGTATATTGTTAACCTTTTTCCACAAAAAACGGCTTCTCCCGACTGTATCTAACAATGGAGATGCCGTTTTTTCGTGTTCAAGAGATAATAGTATAGGTACAAATGACTGAAAAAGATTAAACTCTAAGTTTGAAGCTAATAAGGAACAAATAACAACAATTCGTTAAAAAACCTATTCTTTTTTGAACGTTCCTAGCATGGCACGGACAAGGCCGCCTATAAACCTTGGTAGTTTAATGGTATAAAATCTCATAATATTCCCTCCCCATGAATCATAAAGCTTCAATCCTCTTTGACGTTTTATTTTATTCCTCTGAATTCATTTTGTGTGCATAATTAGTAAGATATTAATCTGTACTTCTTACCATTAATAATATGCCACTCGTGAAGGAAAAAGTACCAGATGATTGAATAAGTTCATTACTAATACATAGCGTAGATCCTAACTGGAGAGAATGTCGATTTAGTTCATATTTAAAACCCAAAAGCGATAAATTCTCAACTTTTTCACTCATGGAGAAAAATGAAATATAGCGCTTTTCTTGCTCTATGTCTACTGTATATTCTCCTGGGGGAAATACAACCAAGGTATTCTTACTATCCACTATTTCTACATTACAAGAAATTTTATTTGTTACCTTTCGGATTAGGAGTTGTATATTTGCGATAAAATGATCCATTCTCCCCCCCGTTGCTCCGAAGATTCGAATTTTATTTGGTGACTGCTCTATCGCCCATGTATACGCTAGTTCCATGTCTGTTTCATCTTTTTCCGGATGATAACGATAAACTTGTTCTACATTATGTTTAATTTCTTCAAATTCTTCTTTTGATACAGAATCAAAATCTCCGAATGCTACCTTAGGTGAAATGGATTGCTTCATTAATGTATATACTCCTCGATCCACACCTACCCAAATTATTTCTGGTGAATTCCAATTATGTAAACTCGGAAGCTCAGTTAACGGTCCGCCTCCGACTATATGAATAATCATCTTTTTCTTTCCACCCTTCCTTAGCAACCTTTTCTTCTGCCCTTTTTAAAGTGACATTTATCATCCAATATAAAAAAGGCACGTTATAAGATTAGTTCCTTATAACGCCCCCTTGTTACTATTACTTAAATATCCCTTGTCTAATCTTCTTAATAGCTTGTTCTCTGTCCGCATGATTATAAATAGCTGAGCCTGCAACAAATACATCAGCTCCAGCATCAGAACATAATTTAGCTGTTTCCGGATTTATTCCTCCGTCTACTTCAATCTCAATCGGTAAATTATTTTCTTCAATCCAGTTACGGACGGTTTTAATCTTAGGCAAAACAGAATGAATAAATGACTGACCTCCAAATCCAGGATTGACTGTCATCATAAGAACCATATCTATATCTCCTAATACATGTTGAATCATCTCCGGTGGGGTACTAGGGTTTAAAACTACTCCCGCTTTAATACCGAATGACTTTATTTGTTGTATAGTCCGATGAAGATGCGGGCAAGCTTCTACATGAACGGTAATGATATCTGCTCCAGCCTGTGCGAACGCTTCAATATATTGATCTGGATTTTCAATCATTAAGTGCACATCTAAAGGCAATGTAGTAACAGGGCGGACCGCCGAAACAATTAATGGCCCTATCGTAATATTAGGAACAAAATGTCCATCCATTACATCAATATGGATATAATCTGCTCCCCCTTTTTCAACATCTATTATTTCATTTTTCAACTGTGCAAAATCTGCTGACAAAATTGATGGCGCAATCTTAACCATAAACTAGTACCTCGGCTTTCTATCTTTAATCTCTTCAAAAAATTGTACATAATGTTCGTATCGATAAGTAGGAATATCACCAGACTGTACGGCACTCTTAATCGCACACTTAGGTTCATTCAGATGTAAACAGCCTCTAAATTTACATTCATTCTTTTTCTCTACAAACTCCGGAAAACAACTACCTAATTCTTCTAGTTCCAATTCCGTGAACTCTAAAGAACTAAAACCTGGTGTATCGGCAACCCACCCACCTTCAACATCTATGAGCTCCACATGACGGGTTGTATGCTTCCCTCTTCCTAAATGAGAAGAAATATGATTTGTTTTTAATTCAAGCTCAGGCTTAAGGGCGTTTAACAATGAACTTTTTCCCACACCGGACTGACCGGCAAACACGGAAATAATATTTTTTAAATAAGGTTTTAACTCGTCTAGTCCTTCTTTAGAGAATGAAGAGGTAGGGATTACATCATACCCCATCCCTCTATAATCCTCTATATAAGAAAGGATATCCGTTTTTTTCTTATCTTGAACCATATCCATTTTTGTAATACATATTAGCGGTTTAATCCCCTTTGCTTCTACAAGCACAAGAAATCGATCAAGTAATGAACTACTAAAATCAGGTTCCACTGCAGAAAAAACAAGAATAGCTTGCTCAACATTCGCTATTGAAGGCCTTATTAATTCATTTATTCTAGGTTTAATTTCTAAAATATAGCCCTCTTTTTCATTATCAGCTTGATAGACAACATAATCTCCAACTAAAGGCGAAATCTTATTTTTTCGAAATACTCCTCGTCCTCTGCACTGAACTATTTTATCTCCACTTTGAACGTAATAAAAACCACTAAGTGCTTTCATTATTTTTCCTTCTGGCATTACAGCCCTCCTACTTTCAATTCATTATTCTGCTTCCTCGAATGTTAGTTCGTCCTCGATAATAACCTCACCATTACGGATTACCTTCCATGACGCTTTTTCACCTTCTTCAATATGAAACTGAAATTGATAAGGTGTATTTTCAGTTATTTCAATTGTATTTACTTCTTCATTTAACGTAGCTGAGTCTTGATAGGATACCGTTACTTGATTAGGCATACCATCTTCTGTTGGTTCATAAGGTATCATAATGGTCTTTGTTACTCTTCTTGGAGGTACTTCCTCTTTTCCTTTTGACAATACGACCTCTACAGTACTTCCAACTTCAATCCGAGCTCCAGCTGATGGATTATGTCGAATAACGTGGTTTTCAGGAACGTCGTCACTATATTCTTCTTCTAAATACTTAATTGTAATTCTCTTTTCACGTTCATAATTATTTAGGTCATTAAGAGACATATTTTTCAAGTCATCCAGCGTAAACGTTTCTATTCCTTGACTCACACTTAATATAATCTCTGTTTCTTCTGGGACAACCTTTTCACCAGGACTAATATTTTGCTTCGTAATAGTCCCTTCTGATTCTGTGCTGAATACAGGTTCTTCACTTACTTTAAAACCTAAAGTTGTTAATTGCTTCTTAACCTGTTCATAGCTATTACCTATATAATTCCCCACAGAATAGGTTTCCTTTCCAGTACTAATGTATAAGTCTATTTCAGTACCTTCTTTTACAGATTGGCCTGCTTTGGGAGAAGTTTTAATAATTAACCCTTTCTCAATTTCTTCATCGGGCAATTCTATTTCATCGCCGAACTCAAACCCTTGACTCGATAAAATACTATAAGCTTCCCTTAAATTCTTTCCAGATAGGTCTGGTACTTCCACTTCTTTAGAGCCCATTAATAAAGGAACAATAAAATAAGCTGAGATTCCTAACCCTAACACGAAGAGCGTCAAAATAATCCATAACCATTTTCGTTTTTTCTTTGGCTTCTCCTTTACCGTTTGTACCTTCGGTTGTTCAGCCGTTTCATGAATTTTTGTTTCCGATAGATGGCTATTAACATGATGATCTGTAATAATCGGAATAGCTTTCGTCGCCTCTTCATCTAGCGGTATTTCAAATTTCTGCTCGTTTATTCTTGCAGCATCCAATGCTGTTGATAAATCTTCCTTCATATCCTCAACACTATCGTATCGATGAAATGGATCTTTAGCGGTTGCTTTTAAGACAACATTCTCGATACTTTGAGGAATGTTCGGTGTCCACCTTTTTAAAGACGGTGTCTCTGATTGCAAATGCTTTAATGCAATAGAAACTGCAGATTCCCCTGAAAACGGAAGTCGCCCTGTAATAAGTTCAAACATCACGATTCCTAATGAATAGATATCAGACTTTTTTGTTGCCATCCCACCTCTGGCTTGTTCTGGAGATAAATAATGAACTGACCCCAAAACTGAATTGGTTTGAGTAATTGAGGTGTTAGTTAATGCCATCGCGATCCCGAAATCCGTAATCTTGATATTTCCTGAATGATCAATTAAAATATTTTGTGGTTTGATATCACGATGAATAATATGATGTTGATGGGCATGCTGGATTGCGGAAGTTAGTTGGTTCATAATATCAATCGCTTTATCGATTGATATTGGATACTGCTTTTGTATGTATTGCTTTAAAGTAAGCCCATCTACATACTCCATTACGAGATAATAGATACCATCTTCTTCTCCAACATCAAAAATGCTTACGATATTAGCATGCGCAAGACTTGTTGCAGACTGCGCTTCACGTTTAAATCGACGAATAAATTCATCTTGAGTAGCAAAATCCATCCGTAATACTTTCACGGCTACATCACGATCAAGAATCATATCTCTGGCTAAATAAACATTGGCCATCCCTCCGCCCCCGATCATCTCAAGGACTTTGTAACGACCATTAATTCTCTTTCCTATCAACATTCTCTATCACCTACTTTCATCACCGTTTACAAACTCTAGCAAAACAATGGAAATATTATCTTCTCCTCCATTATCATTGGCTAAATCAATCATGTATTGGGCTCTTACTTGTAAGTCATTAGAACTAGTAATGATATCTAACATTTGAGATTCAGATAGTTTATTACTAAGTCCGTCTGAACAGAGAAGCAGCACATCATCCATTTCAAACATGATGGTTTTCACATCCGCTTCTACATGTTGTTCCGTACCTAACGCACGTATGAGCACATTTTTTCGTGGATGAAATTCTGCATCTTCACGCGATATTTGACCTGTCTTCACTAACTCATTAACAAAAGAATGATCATTTGTTACTTGAGTCAACCCTGATTCATTATAAACGTATCCTCTACTATCACCAATATTTGCTATCGTTAGAAAACGATCTGTACAAATTGCGGAAACAATTGTGGTTCCCATTCCTTCACATTCTGGATGTGTTCTTGCGTGCTCTAGAAGCTGTTTATTTACATTTAAAATATGCGTTTTTAGCCAGTCTTCTGATTGTTGAGCAGTTTGAAACTTGTCTGATTTCTCCCAGTAGTCTGCTAATAAGCTTACAGTCATTTCACTAGCAACATCGCCAGCATTATGACCGCCCATACCATCAGCTACGATAGCCAAGCGGTCCCCATGTTGATTGATAAAAACTCCTCCATGGTCTTCATTATGCTGACGAACTTTACCTGTATCTGTAAGAAATATAGCTTTCACGTTCGTCACCTCGTCTCTTCTTCTCTCTCCTTCGCGCGCAACTGTCCACATGCTGCATCAATGTCAGACCCTTGTTCTCTTCTAATTGTGACATTAATCCCATGATCTTTGAGTATTTTTTCAAATTCAAAAATTTGTTTTCTTGGTGTACGAACATAGTCGCGCTCTGGAACATAGTTAACTGGAATTAAATTCACATGGCATTTTACATTTTTAATTAACGCAGCTAGTTCTAATGCATGTTCAGCTGTATCATTTTCTCCACCAAACAACCCATATTCAAAGCTTACTCTTCGACCCGTTTTGTTTATATAATACTTAATGGCTTCCATTAATTCAGGGAGTTTGTATGCACGATTAATCGGCATTAACTTGCTTCGCAGTTCAGTATTTGGTGCATGGAGTGAAATAGCAAAGTTGATTTGGAGTTTCTCATCTGCGAATTTATAAATTTTCGGGATAATTCCACTTGTGGAAACCGTAATATGCCTTGCCCCTATATTTAATGCATCATCATGGTTAATAATTTTAAGGAATGACATCATTTCATCATAATTATCAAAAGGTTCGCCTATTCCCATAATGACAACGGAACTGACTCTCTCTTCCATTTCATCTAAGGCTTGCTGCACCTTCACAACTTGAGCAACAATTTCACCCGCCTCTAAATTCCGCTTTAATCCTCCTAGAGTAGAAGCACAAAACGTACAGCCTATGCGACAGCCAACTTGCGTTGTGACACAAACAGAATTTCCGTATTCATGACGCATTAAAACAGTCTCAATGCTGTACCCATCATGTAATTCAAATAGAAATTTTATCGTTCCATCATTTGATGTTTGTTGGATTAATGTCTTTAACGTAGTTAAAGTAAAATTATCTTCTAATTTCATTCTTAATCCTTTTGAAAGATTTGTCATTTCATCGTATGAAGACACACGCTTTTGATATAACCATTCATATATTTGTGCAGCACGGAATTTTTTTTCATTATTATTTTCCAACCATTCTTTGAGCTCATGAAGCTCTAATGAATAGATGGATGGTTTTTGATTATTCTTTTCATTTTTTGTTTTTTTCACTGTTGTATTTTCCATTAGTTTTCCTTCTTTCTAAAGCTTGAAATGAAGAAGCCGTCACCACCAAAATCCTGAGGGAAAATTTGTAGTGTGTTATCTTGAATAAACGGCTCTACCATTTTAGGGAGAGTTACAAGAGGGCAAGGTTCATACTCAGGATGATTCTCTAAAAACCTCTCTACAGTTCCCATATTTTCACCTTTGTCTACTGTACAAGTACTGTAAACGAGAATTCCATCCTTTTTCAATAAGGGAGCTACGGCGTCTAAAATATCCAATTGGATCTTTTGTAAGGAATTCAAGTCTTGTTCTTTTTTACTATATTTTATATCAGGTTTCCTTCTTAAAACCCCTAATCCTGAGCACGGTGCATCAACTAGAATTCGGTCGAATGACTCCTTTTCAACTGCTTCTCCAATTTTTCTGCTATCCATTGTCTTTGTAGTTATCGTCGATAATCCAAGTCGTTCCGCGTTTTCCTTAATTAACTTCACTTTATGATCGTGTAAATCAAGGGCTAATACCTTACCTGTATTATTCATTTTTTCCGCAATATGAGTGGTCTTTCCCCCTGGTGCAGCACACGAATCTAAAACGGTTAATTCCGGTTTTAATTGAAGAGCATAAGCGACCATCATTGAGCTTTCATCCTGAACCGTAAAAAGCCCTTGTTTAAAAGCGTCTGTTTTTACAAGATTCCCTCTTATAGAATGAAAGGCTTCTGGAACAAAGAGACTTTTCTCAACTTCAACATTCTCTTCCTTAAGCATAGGAATGAGCTCTTCAACTGTAACCTTCGTTTCATTCGCTCGCCCTGTTTGAAATGGGGCTAAAATATTCGTTTCACACATTTCTTTTGTTTTTTCATAGCCGAATTGCGAAACCCATCTTTTCACTAGCCATAAAGGATGGCTTGTTTCAACGCTAAGTCGTTCTTCCCTATCTTTAAGTAACTCTAAAGAAGCGACTCCTTGACGCTGAACAGAACGAAGTACTCCGTTAACCATGCCAACAATTCCTTTATGCCCTCTCCTTTTGGCAATTTCAACTGCTTCATAAATTACAGCTCGATCAGGAACCTTGTCCAAAAAAACCATTTGATATAATGACATACGCAGCAATTGACGAACCCATCCATCAATTTTCTTCTTTAGAAATGGAGCTAAATAATAATCTAAAGTAAGTTTTCGCTGAATTGTCCCATATGTTAGTTCTGTAACAAGCCCTATATCAGGACCCTTTAATCGATATCTTTCAATTACATGATTTAATAGGAGATTGCTATACGATTGATTTTTTTCGACCGCTTCTAATACTTCTAATGCTGCTTCACGAACTGATTTTTTTGTCCTATTCATTTTCTACCCCTAAAATAGTTCCTTTAGACAAAGTTGCTCCCGAACCTCGTAAAAATTGTTCTGCACTCATTTGTTTTTTGCCTGAAGGTTGAAGTTGTACAATTTTTATTTTCGTCTCATTTCCAGTAGCCACGATAAATCCATCTTCTTCGAGTCCAACAATCTCACCTGGAGCTCCTCCAAATTCACTTGTGGTCACCTTTTCACCCCACCAAACCTTCAACACTTTCCCTCCAAGTGTAGTAAAGGCAACTGGCCAAGGGTTCAATCCGCGAATATGATTGTAAATTTCCTCACCGGTCTTCGTCCAATCAATTCTTTCTTGCTCACGTTTAATATTGCGTGCAAACGTAGCCTCCTCGTCATTTTGAGGCACAGCTTTTATTTCATTTCTAAGAAGCTTAGGAAGTGTCTCAGCTAATAAATCTGCGCCAGAAGCACTAAGCCTATCATGGAGAGTTCCAACATGATCCCTTTCATCTATCTGTACTTCTACACGACTAATCATATCACCTGCATCGAGAGCTTCAACCATATACATGATGGTAATTCCTGTCTTTTCTTTTCCTTGTATAATACTGTAGTGGATGGGCGCACCCCCTCTAAGCTCAGGAAGTAAAGAAGCATGAACATTAATACACCCTAATGGAGGAGCATCTAACAATTCTTTTGGTAAAATTTGTCCAAAGGCAGCTGTTATAATTAAATCTGGTTGTAAATCGATAATTTTTTGCAGTTGTTCTTTTTCTCTAATTTTTTCTGGTTGATAAACAGGAATATGATGCTTTAACGCTTCAACCTTTACTGGTGGAGGTGTTAAGATTCGCTTTCTTCCGACAGGTCGGTCTGGTTGAGTAACGACTCCAATTACCTCATAACCGTCTTGAATTATTCTTTGAAGGATAGGAACTGAGAAATCTGGTGTTCCCATAAAAACTATTTTTGTCATTCACTTTCATACCTTTCTAATTCTTCTTCCTCAATATACCGTACGACTTTACTTGTAAATAAAATGCCATTAAGATGGTCTATTTCGTGCTGCAGCGCTCTAGCTAAAAAGCCCTCTGCTTCAATAATATATTGACGACCGTTGCGATCCTGTGCTTGAACCTTTACATAACTTGGCCTTGTAACCTCACCATATAGTCCTGGAAAGCTTAAACACCCTTCAATATCTGTTTCTTGTCCACTTGTCTCTAATACAGTAGGGTTTATTAGTTCAATCGTTCCCGATTCATCCCCTATATCTACTATTGCGACACTTAATTCTTTTCCAATTTGTGGTGCAGCCAAACCGACTCCGTCAGCTTCAATCATCGTATCATACATATTGTCTAGTAATTTTTTTAGTTTCTTATCAAAGTTTGTAACCGTCTTTGTTTGCTTTTCAAGTACCTCTGCTGGATACTTTACAATTGGTAAAATTGCCAACGAATATCCTCTCCTTTTTATTATTTACATCATCATATAAGGGTTCATATCTATTGAAATCGTTAGTCCATCAGAAGCGACTTGAGATTGAAATTGTTCAATTAAAGATTTCAGAGTAGCAGATAGCCTTGGTTCCCGCTTGTATTTTATCAAACATTGATACCGATATCTATTATTAATCCGTGGAATAGGTGATGCAGAAGGACCTAAAACAATCGCTTCATCAGACAATCTCGATGAAATAAACTTTGTCATTCGATCAGCGCTGTCTACAACCTTTAACAAATCCTCGTGGGTAACATTCACAAGTGCTAAATAGTAGTAAGGTGGATAGCTTGCCATCTTCCTCATTCTCATTTCTTGTTCGTAAAAGGCATCGTAATCTTGTTTGCTAGCAAGCTGAACCGAATAATGTTCGGGTGTATACGTTTGAATGATAACCTCTCCTGGTAGTTCATGTCTTCCTGCTCGCCCACTTACTTGGGTCAAAAGCTGAAACGTCTTCTCAGCCGCTCGAAAATCTGGGAGATGAAGCATAGTATCTGCACTTAACACCCCAACGAGGGTTATATTAGGGAAGTCGAGGCCCTTGGCAATCATTTGAGTACCTAATAGGATATCTGCTTTTCCTTCAGCAAAAGCCTTCAATAATTTTTCATGAGCACCTTTTCTACTTGTCGTATCAACATCCATACGAATAATTTTTGCTTGTGGGAGTAGTTTCGTTAATTCCTCCTCCACTTTTTGCGTGCCTGTTCCAAAGTATCGAATGTGTTCCCCTTGGCAATCAGGACACGTTTTCGGTACACTCGTTTCAAACCCACAATAATGGCATTTCATATTATTAGAGGAACGATGATACGTTAATGAAATGTCGCAATGTGGGCACTGAAGTACATAACCACAGTCTCGGCACATAATAAAAGATGAATATCCTCTCCGATTGAGGAATAAGACTGTCTGTTGCTTTTTCTCCAATCGATCTTGAAGCTTTTCAAATAATTCCCGAGAGAACATCGAACGATTTCCTTCTCTTAATTCATCTCTCATATCCACAATTGCTACACTAGGGAGCGGCTGATTATTCATACGACTTGGTAAACTTAATAAAGTATAAACATTCTTTTTGGCCCTTGCAAAGGATTCTAACGACGGTGTTGCACTTCCTAAAATAACTGGGCACTGATATCTTTTAGCTCTCTGAATCGCTACTTCTCTTGCATGGTAACGAGGACTCTCCTCTTGCTTATAACTCGTTTCATGCTCTTCATCAATGATAATAATTCCTAAGTTCTCAAATGGTGCATAAATAGCTGAACGGGCACCGACAACTACCTTGACTTCTTTACGCTGAATTTTCCGCCACTCATCGTATTTTTCACCAACTGATAATCCTGAATGCAAAACAGCAACATCATCTCCAAAGCGCCCTTTAAAACGATGGACCATCTGAGGTGTTAAAGAAATCTCTGGTACTAATACGATCGCTTCTTTCCCTTCGTTTAAAACCCTTTGGATTGACTGTAAATAAATTTCTGTTTTCCCACTACCCGTTACACCGTATAGTAAGAAGGTTTCATGTTGTCTCTTTTCTATTGATGAAAGAATCGGTGTAATTGCCGCCTGTTGATGAACAGTTAATGGTAAAGGAAACGTTTTTTTAAACGTACGATTTTCATAAGGATCGCGGTAAACTTCTTGATAAAATTCCTCAATAAAACCTTTTTTCACTAATGTTTTCACACTCTGAGAAGTAGAATTTGTTTCCTCTAAAACCTTCCGCTCTGGTAAAGGTCGATTAAAATGGGCTAAATGGGCAAGGATTTTCTTTTGTTTCTCTGCATTTTTAGGAAGAGACAGGATTGCATCCTCAACAACCTCCGCTTGCATTTTGATTGTGAGCATTTTAACCTTTTTCTTCTTTCCTCGACTTTTCACTATATATTGAATTTCAATATGTTCTTTTTTTACTTCTTGATGAAGCTTCGTTAATAAATGCTTTTCCTCCGCTTCTTTCCAATCTAATTCAAGAGATTTTTGAAAAAACTGTTGCAGCCCTTTTGAAATCTCCTTTACTTCACTCTTAAGAAAGAAACGTTTTTCATATTTCGCTTTCATAGCAGCTGGAAGCATTGCTTGAAATGCTGATACTTTATAACAAAGAGTTTTTTCTGTGAGCCAATTCCCTAACTCTAATAGCTCATCATTCAAGACAGGAAATAAATCTAGAGGAACAGATATTTTTTTCAATTTATTAAAATCACTTTCTGTCTTTAGCTTAATGACAAACCCTTGTACCTTCCTAGGGCCAAAAGGGACGATGACTCTCATTCCTGGAAAGATTCTCCCTAACCATTCCTCGGGTATAAGATAATCGAATCCTCTATCCGTTTGCATAGCAGGAACATCTACGATAACGGATGCAATAGGTTGATGAATCATTGCACATCTACCTGTCGAGAAATTTCCATTAATATCTGTCTTGCCGTTTCTTGCTTAGAAAGTAACGGAAGTTCTATTTTTTCTCCATTCCCCAAATACATCGTGACGATATTCGTATCGACTCCAAAGCCAGCACCTTCCATCGCCACATTATTCGCGATGATCATATCAGCATTTTTCTTCTTTAATTTTCGTAAAGCGTACTCTTCAACGGAATGTGTTTCTGCTGCAAACCCGACAAGGAAATGGTTTGTTTTCCTTTCTCCAAGTGTACGTAATATATCCATCGTTCGTTCCATTTCAATCGTATAGATTCCCTCTTGCTTCTTGATTTTTTCATTCGCCACCTTCACCGGCGTATAATCGGCAACTGCAGCACTTTTAATAATGATATCTTGGTCAACATAGGATTTCATTACCTCTTCATACATTTCTAGCGCACTTTCAACCGGTCTGAAATCAACATTGTTAGGAGGCGTTAATGTTGTTGGCCCTGAAATCAAGATTACCTCCGCCCCCAACTTTTGTGCCTGATGAGCCAGGCTAAATCCCATTTTCCCTGTAGAATGATTAGAGAAAAAACGAACAGGGTCTAAACTTTCACGGGTTGGTCCTGCCGTAATCAATACCTTTTTACCCGCTAATAAAGTAGAGTTTGAAAAGTAATTCTCCATAATTTCAACGATCTTCTCAGGCTCTTCTAATCGTCCTTTCCCAACATATCCACAAGCAAGATATCCTTCGCTCGGTTCAACAAATTCATACCCAAACGCAGCTAGACTTTCAATATTTTTTTTCACTGCTGGATGGTCATACATATGAACATTCATGGCAGGGGCAATCCAAACCGGTGCAGTACTGGCAAGCAATGTCGTTGTTAACATATCATCTGCAATTCCATTAGCAAGTTTCCCAATAACATTAGCTGTAGATGGGGCAACCAATATTAAATCCGCCCAATCCGCCAAGTCTATATGCGCAATAACCGAAGGATCCTTTTCATCAAAAGTATCTGTATATACAGGATTCCGTGATAACGCTTGAAAAGTTAGTGGTGCTACAAATTGTTGAGCAGATTCTGTCATGATCACTTTAACAGTTGCTCCACTTTGAGTCAGCTTACTTGTCAAGGCAGCTGCTTTATAAACAGCAATCCCTCCTGAAACACATAACAAAATTTTCTTCCCCGTAAGCATAACAAAACCTCCATCAGAAACTCTCTTTTCTAAGATTATACCTTAACAAAAGCCTAGACGCTCGTATACTTCCTTCTAATTACTATGCGCCCTCTTATTCTTAGCCTTAAAAAATTCTGTTTTCCCATTAAAAAAGAAATAACAACCTAAAAGTAGGTTGTTATTTTTCATCGGAATAAACGGCGTCACTCTCTTGTTCTTTCATCATTAATTCTCCAGCATGAATTTCTTCCAAAGCTTTACCAACATATTTTTGTGATACATAAGAATCTAGTTTTTCCTTACCCTCTTCTTGAAGATGACGTGCTCTTTTTGCTGCAACACTGACTAATGAGTATTTTGAATCAATTTTGTTCATAAGTGAATCAATAGATGGATATAACATTATTTTCCCGCCTCCAGCATTTTAATATATCGGCCTTGAACTCGTTCTCTACGACAATGCTCAGCCACAACAATTGCCTTTATTCTCTCGACAGCTAACTCAATCTTGTCATTTTCGACAACATAATCATATAAGTTCATCATTTCTAGCTCTTTCCTAGCTTCATCCATACGATTACGAATTAAATCCTCGCTCTCGGTACCTCTTGTTACAATCCGGTTTTCTAGCTCTGACAAACTTGGGGGAGCCAAAAATATAAATAGTCCATCTGGGAATTTCTTACGGACTTGTTGCGCTCCTTGAACTTCTATCTCTAGAAATACATCTTTCCCTGAATCAAGGGTTTCTCGAACATAATCAACAGGTGTACCATAATAATTACCCACGTACTCAGCATACTCCAGTAATTTTTCTTGCTGGATTAAGCTTTCGAATTCTTCTCTTGACTTAAAGAAATAATCTACACCGTTCACTTCTCCTTCACGAGGTAATCGCGTCGTCATCGAGATTGAGTACTCAAAATTCGTATCTTCCTCAGAGAAAATGGCTTTTCGAACCGTCCCTTTCCCTACTCCTGATGGACCTGAAAGAACGATTAACAACCCTTTATCTTTCATTATTTACCCTGCCCTTCTTCTGCTAGTTCTACTTTATCTGTTAAGCGATGGGCTACCGTTTCAGGTTGAACCGCAGACAATATAACATGATCACTGTCCGTAATGATGACGGCCCGTGTCCTTCTTCCATATGTAGCATCAATTAACGTTCCCCTATCTCTTGCATCCTGAATTAACCTTTTTATCGGAGCAGATTCAGGACTAACAATGGATACAATCCGATTTGCCGAGACGATATTCCCAAAGCCAATATTAATTAATTTAATCGACATGGTGCCCCTCCATTCAGGTCTAGTGTGACCTTGACATCATTATGTTAAACCTTTATTCAATATTCTGTACTTGTTCTCTCATCTTTTCAATAATTGCTTTCAAATCAACAACAAGAGTCGACAAAGTTACATCATTACATTTAGCTCCGGTTGTATTTACTTCCCGATTCATTTCTTGTAATAAAAAATCTAATTTTCGACCTATAGGCTCGTTCTTCTCTAGGGTGACTGAAAATTGCTGTATATGATTCTCGAGTCGGGAAACCTCTTCTGATATATCTACTTTCTCTGCCATAATAACGATCTCTGTTAACAATCTATTTTCATCTATCAAACCTGAAGTATAGTTGGATAGCTTTGAAGCAAGCTTCTCTTTATATTGGTCTGCTACGGTTGGTCCATATTCTGTTACAGAAAGAAGGATTTCCTTCATCGAATTGAGATAGCCCTTTAACTCCTTTTGTAATGCAGCACCTTCAAATTCTCGCATACTAAAAAGGTTCTCCGTGGCCTCTTTCGTAGCTTCTAATACTAATTGCTCGATCATCACGTTTTCTTCTTCTACTTCCTCAATAACGACGATCTCTTCCTTACTTAATATATCTCTTAACTCCAGAGAAGAAGATATATTTAGTTTCTCTTTAATTTCCATTACCGATTGACCGTATTGGTCTAAAAGTTGCCAGTCAACTTTCACTTTCCGGTGAACAAGAACATTACCTTCAACATTCACAAAAACATCTATCTTGCCTCTTTTAATCCTTTTATGGATAATTTTCTTTAGTTTATCTTCCATTTTTAGTAATTGACGAGGCATACGGACATAACAATCACTATATCTATGATTGACACTTTTCATTTCTACTGTCACTTTAGCATCTTCTATAGATTTTACACTTCGACCAAACCCTGTCATACTAACTACCACGATACCCTCACTTCCATTCTGCTTCTTCAGTTAGTAAACTATGTAATTTGATTATTTTATTTGTCTACGAAACAATCATACAAAATAAAGGAAGATTTCAAATAATAACAATTATTTATTGTTTTGTTAACAAAAAAGGTAATAGAGTGTGCTTCTCTACTACCTTTTGGATTATATCATAAATTACTTTGATTTTCCTGCAAAAAATGAGCCTGCTAATAAAAATGTCGGCAACGAGCTTAACCCAATAATTAACAGCCAGTCCTTCATCGAAATGGATACCGTATGGAATATTGGCTGAAGCATTGGTAAATATATGACCATTATCATTAAAATAATGGACGAAATAACAGCCCACACGAGATATTGATTACCAAAAGGGTTTCTTGCTAAGACAGACCTCTCACTTCGGCAGTCGAATACATGAATTAACTGTGCCATTACTAAGGTGGCAAATGCGACCGTTTGAGCGTAAGGTAAATTATCTTGGTGCTGGTTGTAGGCAAAGATAAAAGCAATTAGTGTAACCATTCCAATTAAAAAACCTCGAGACACAACCTTCCACCCTAACCCTCTAGCAAAAACACCTTCTCGAGGATGTCGTGGTCTTTGTTTCATAACATTCTCTTCTGGCTTATCCAAGCCTAATGCCATTGCTGGTAAACCGTCTGTAACAAGATTCACCCATAAAATTTGAATCGGTACTAAAGGTAAGGGAAGGGCCAAAATCATCGCAAATAACATAACGAGTATTTCACCTACATTAGAAGCTAATAAATAACGGATAAATTTTCGAATATTTTCATAAATATTCCGACCTTCGCCTATTGCTGCTTTGATTGTATTAAAGTTATCGTCTAAGAGTACAAGTGAAGATGCTTCTTTTGCAACATCCGTACCTGTAATGCCCATGGCAATACCAATATCTGCCGCTTTGATGGCTGGTGCATCATTCACCCCATCTCCTGTCATGGCTACTACATGTCCTTTATTCTGGAGTGCCTTGACAATTTTCAGCTTATGCTCTGGAGATACACGGGCAAATACCGCTACATCCTCCACAACTTCTTCTAATTCCTTAACTTCCATTCGCGATAGCTCGCTACCTTCTAATACTTTTTCATTACCTTTTATAATTCCAAGTTGATGCGCAATGGCTTTTGCCGTCAATAAATGATCTCCAGTAATCATCACCGTTTTAATCCCTGCTTCACGGCATTCTTTCACCGCTTCCTTTACTTCTGGTCGTGGAGGATCAATCATTCCTTGTAAACCTAAAAAGGTTAGATTGTTTTCAAGTTCAAATTCTTTTTTGAATGCTGCATGTGAATCGAGAGGTTTATACGCAACGGCAATCGTTCTTAATGCTCCAGCAGCTAATTGCGTAATGGCTTGGTTCACTTGATGACTAAGCTTTTCACTCATATATTGTAATTTTCCGTTCCAAAATATAGATTCACTTAAGTTAAAGATTACATCAGGTGCTCCTTTAGTGATTAAGAAACGTTTTCCATATTCATCTTTAACTATTACACTCATCATTTTTCGTTTGGAATCAAATGGAATTTCTTTTTCTATCGTATATGATTTTAATAGCGAATCTTTTTGTAATCCAGCTTTTAGAGAGGCAACTAACATGGCTCCTTCAGTAGGATCTCCTTCAATACTGTACTCTTCCTCTTTCGTAACCAAATTGGCATGATTACAAAGTAACCCGTATGAAAGGAGCTGTTTAAATGGGACATCTTCCAAAGGGTAGATACGCCTTTCTCCGATATAAAAGCACCCCTCTGGGTTATACCCTGTCCCAGAAACCGTTACGGTCTTCCCCCCGCTCCATAAATGAGTTACGGTCATTTTATTTTGAGTAAGTGTCCCAGTCTTGTCTGAACAAATAACGGAGGCACATCCTAATGTTTCGACGGCTGGTAACTTCCTTACAATCGCTTTTTTTCGTATCATTCGTTGAACACCTAGAGAAAGAGCTACCGTCACAATAGCAGGAAGTCCCTCTGGAATAGCGGCAACTGCTAAAGAAACACCAGCAAGGAACATCGTATACATATCATGACCTTGAAGTATCCCAATACTGACTACTAATAACGTTAATAACAAAGCGGCTGAAATAAGGATTTTCCCTAACTGCTCTAGCCTTCTTTGCAATGGGGTCTCCATCGTCTCAGCAGATTGAAGAAGGTCCGCAATCTTTCCCATAGCTGTATTCATTCCGATTGATGTGACAACCCCTAACCCATGTCCTCGTGTAACCATCGTTCCCATAAATGCCATATTATGCATATCCCCTAAATTAACATGAGCTGCTTTTATTGGCTCTGTATTTTTGGAAACAGGAACCGATTCTCCGGTCAAGGCTGACTCTTCAATTTCTAAATTAACCGCATCAATTAATCGAACATCTGCACCAATACGGTCTCCACTTTGAAACTTAAGAATATCTCCTGGAACAACATCTCTAGAAGGGATTTTAATCCATTTCCCATCTCGCATCACTAGTACTTGTGGCGCAGATAATTGTTTTAATGCTTGGAGCGACTTTTCTGCTTTACGCTCCTGATAAAAACCTAAGATACCGTTAATCAACACAATTGCCATAATCGCTATTGAGTCAATGTATTCTCCTAATAGTCCAGATATTAATGTTGCCGCTAATAATACAAGAACCATGAAGTCTTTAAATTGACTAAAAAAAAGTAATAGTAACGATTGTTTTTCCACTTCTGCTAATTCGTTATATCCAACCTTTTTTCTTATTGTTTGAATTCTGTTAGATGACAATCCTTCGTTGTAGTTCGTATCTAACCCCTTTTCTATATCACGCTCTTCCATTTCATGATATTTCATTCCATCGATTCACTCTCCTTCTGTCACGAAAGTTGTCTCTCTCATAGCAATCTTATTCAGACTCGTCCCAAAAAATGATATGATTTATATATGTTTCAATACTGAACAGTTTACAAAGACAAATACCCTTATATTAAGGACTGTCTATAGAAAAGAGGATGAAAAAGAATGTCTTTCGACGGTTTATTTACAAAAGCAATGACAGCAGAACTTTCTTCTAAACTAACAGGAGGAAGAATTAATAAGATTCATCAGCCATATAAAAACGAAATGCTATTAATTGTTCGTGCACAAGGGGCTAATCATCGCCTGCTTTTATCAGCCCACCCTAACTACGCGAGAGTCCAAATAACGAAGGAACAGTACGCAAATCCTAGTGAACCACCAATGTTTTGTATGCTGTTACGCAAACACCTTGAGGGTTACACGATTGAAAGCATTCACCAACCTGCACTAGAAAGAATCATAATTATCGAAGTTAGAGGAAGGAACGAGATTGGGGATGAATCCGTAAAACAGCTTATTATTGAAATTATGGGGCGACATAGTAATATCATCCTAGTCGATAAAGACCGCAATATTATTTTAGATAGCATTAAGCATGTTTCATTTGCGGTAAATTCATATCGTAGTGTTCTCCCGGGACAACCATACAAATCCCCTCCTCAACAAGAAAAACTTAATCCGTTTGCAAGTACGGAGGAGGATATATTAAAGAAAATAGACTTTAATAGTGGAAAATTAGATAAACAAATTGTTTCAACATTTGCTGGAATATCACCTTTGTTTGCTAAGGAAGTACTCTTTCAAGCAGGATTACCTAATCGAACAACGCTCCCTAACGCCTTTTTTTCCTTGCTTCAATTGGTGAAATCAGCGAATTACTCTCCTTCCATTACATATGGGAACAAGGAACATTTTTATATGATTCCTTTGAATCACCTTGAAGGAGAAACGAAGGCATTCACTACATTAAGTGACATGCTCGATCGCTTCTTTTACCAAAAAGCGGCTCGTGATCGCGTCAAACAACAAGCACATGATCTCGAACGTTTCTTAAAAAATGAACGTGAAAAGAACATGTCAAAAATTAAGAAATTAGAAAAGACTTTACATGATGCACAACAAGCAAATGACTTCCAGCTCCGCGGCGAACTATTAACGGCCAATTTATTTGCCGTAAGCAAAGGAATGACATCTGTAGAAGTAGTGAATTATTACGACAATAACGGAGAAACCTTGGAAATTGAGCTTAACCCGTTAAAAAGTCCTAGTGAGAATGCCCAGAGATATTTCACTAAATATCAAAAGGCTAAAAATGCTTTAGAAATTGTAAAAGAACAAATTAATAAAGCGGAAGAAGAAATAAAATATTTTGATATTTTAATTCAACAAATTGAAAGTGCCTCCCCTAAAGATGTCGAGGAAATGCGTGAAGAATTAGTCGAAGAGGGATATTTGCGCTTTAAAAGTGAAGCGAAGAAAAAGAAGAAAGTAAATGGAAAACCACAATTAGAAGAATTTCTTTCTACAGACGGTGACCTCATTTACGTTGGAAAAAATAATAAGCAAAATGATTATTTAACGAATCGTTTTGCTAATAAGAACGATATATGGCTTCATACAAAGGATATTCCAGGCTCACATGTTGTCATCAAAAACCCTGCTCCTTCAGACGTTACGATTCAAGAAGCCGCAGTGCTAGCTGCCTATAATAGCAAGGGAAGAGAATCTAGCTCCGTTCCTGTCGATTACACACAAATCCGCTATGTGAAAAAACCTAATGGAGCAAAACCTGGATTTGTGATATACGATCATCAGCAAACCGTTTATGTTACACCTAACATTGATCAAGTCCGCAAACTTAAGAAATAATTTTTTTCACTTAATAACTACTATTGTTTTATAGGTTCTATTTTCCTTCCGTTAAATGATAAGACGTTTATAACATTACCTTCAAATGAGAGTCGTTGTTAATTCAAAACGGGTTCTCCTTTTGGAGAGAATAACTAAAACTTAATACTAAAAAGACGGACTAATAACCATTTAATGGTCTGTCTTTTTTATTGTTAATACAGCGTTTATATTGAAATTTTTATGAAACTAGCAGAAATTTAACTAATAAAATTACATACTAATTCGAGGGATATTTGATATTTACCTGACTAAAAAATATTAGGTTTATATAGTAATTCAAACAAAGGTATTTAAGGTAAATGGTATTATTTATTTAAAGTAGGAACCAAAAAATATGGAGGTACGTCATGACAAAAATTAAAGAATACACTTGTAGTTGTTGTGGAGAGTACTACGATGAGCTTCCAACCAGCTATGGAACCGTCGCACCTGTCTATTACGAATTCCTCCCACCTGAAGAACGGCAAGAGCGGTTTAAACTTAGTAAAGACTTATGCGTGATGGACAATGAACATTTCTTTATTAGAGGATGTGTTGAAATTCCTATAATCGGCACTGATGAAGAGTTCATATGGGGGGTTTGGGTTTCGTTAAGCGAAGCTAATTATAATAAAGTAAAAGAGGATTGGGATAATCCAGAACGATTAGAGCCGATGGTTGGTTGGTTTTCTACTGCACTGCCTTGCTATCCTGATACGATAAACTTGAAGGCAAGGGTTCACCACAGAGAAGGTGGAATTAGACCTTATGTTGAACTTGAACCAACTGACCATCCTTTGGCAGTGGAATTTAGAAACGGAATGACACTTGAACGGGTACAAGAAATAGCTGAAAAACTTTGTGTGAATAATGATAGCGAAGAGTAAGAGCATTGATTTAATAATCAATGCTCTTTTTTCTCCCATTTATCGTACTAACTATTTTTTTCGACTTTTCCTCTAAAAAGAGAGAACCCATTAATTAATTCAGTTATCCCCTTTTTCTACGAGTTGACTGCTTTTTAAATTAATTTCAGAGGCTATTATCTCTCAGTTAGTCAAGGGGTTTTCCAATCCAAAGGATTTCTGCACCATTGTTGAAGAGAATGAAATTCCTTATCGTCGATTATTTTTTTCTCCACAGCTACTTCTAGTAGCGTATGGAAATCTGACAAACTATAAACTTCTATGCCCTCTGCTTCAAATGCTTGTGCACTTTTCGCTAATTCATAAGTGAAAATGGAGACCACTCCAAGCACCTCACATCCCGCTTCTTCAAGTGCTTTGACCGCATTTATGGAGCTTCCACCTGTTGAAATTAAATCTTCAATAACAACAACTTTTTGTCCCTCTTGAATGGCTCCTTCTATTTGGTTCCCTTTCCCATGCTTCTTCGCCTTTGAACGAACATAACTCATAGGTAAGTCTAAAACATCACTAACCCATGCTGCATGAGGAATCCCGGCTGTTGCTGTTCCAGCTACTACCTCTGCTTCCGGAAAGTGAGTTGAAACGAGATCTGCTAACCCGGTGGCAATCTGCTTACGAAGCTGAGGATATGCTAACGTTAACCGATTATCACAATAAACTGGTGATTGTATACCAGAAGACCAAGTAAAGGGGTCATTTGGTTGTAAGAAGACAGCCTCAATCTCTAATAGTTTTTCAGCGATTTCTTTTCTCATTACGACACACTCTCCCACTCTGTTAAGATTTTTTCATAGGCTTCAACCGGATTATTTGCTTGAGTGATGCTTCTTCCAACAACAATAGAAGATGCTCCTAATTGCTTTGCTTTTTTAGGTGTGACAATACGTGCTTGATCATGGGCATCATCACTTGCAAGCCGTATTCCCGGTGTGACTGTAAGAAAGTCTTCTCCACACTTTTGTTGAATACTTGGGACTTCCTGACTTGAACAAACGACACCATCTAATCCAGCACTTTTTGCCAAAAGTGCATAATGTAACACAGATTCCTCTAGACTACTCACAATATTTTGTTCTCGTTTCATTTGTTCTTCAGAGGTGGATGTTAACTGAGTAACAGCGATAAGCTTAGGGCGATCATAACCTTTTATAACCCCTTCAGTAAGCCCTTCTAATGCGGCTTCCATCATATGTTTTCCACCAGCTGCATGAACATTAATGAGATCGATTCCTAATGAAGCTAAACCACGCATCGCTCTCTTTACTGTATTCGGAATATCATGAAGCTTTAAATCTAAGAAAATACGATGTTCTTTCTTTTTTAGTTCTTCAATAATGAAAGGGCCGTTTTGCAAATATAATTCCATTCCAACTTTCACAAACAGCGGTCGGTCAAACTGATGAAGAAACGCTTCTGTTTCTTTCCAAGTTGGAAAATCAAGTGCTGTGATGAGTTCTCGCTTCACGGTTCCAACTCCTCCCTCTCAGATCTAGAATATGGTCTGCACCAAGTGATGAAATGAGTGATGGTAATTCTTCGATAATATTCGGACAGACGAAAGGATCAACAAAGTTTGCTGTTCCTACCGCTACTGCACTCGCTCCAGCTGATATAAAGTCAATAACATCTTGAGCATTTTCTATTCCACCCATGCCAATGATCGGAATTGAGATATGTTGACTTACTTCGTATATCATACGAATAGCTACCGGTTTAATCGCAGGTCCAGAAAGACCACCTGTACCATTTGCAATAATCGGTTTCCCTGTATGAGGGTCTAACCTCATGCCGATAAGTGTGTTAATCATCGTTAAACCATCTGCCCCACCGGCCTCTACAGCTTTCGCCATTTCTACGATGTCAGATACATTGGGAGATAATTTTACATAAACAGGGACCGATGATACTTCTTTCACTGCTTTTGTAAGTTGTTGCGCAACTTCAGGAATCGTCCCAAACGTAATGCCGCCCTTTTTAACATTTGGGCAAGAAATGTTAAGCTCCAACGCATGAACATTAGAAGCTTTTGATATCTCTTCGGCCACTTTTACGTAATCCTCAGTAGTAGTACCAGCTACATTCGCTATAATCGGAACATTAAATTGCTTTAACCAATCCAGTTCCTCCGTGATGACTTTTTCTAATCCAGGATTTTGAAGGCCTATGGCATTCAGCATGCCTGAAGGGGTTTCTGCTACTCTTGGTGTAGGGTTCCCGAACCGTGCTTCTAAGGTCGTTGCCTTAATCATGATTGCCCCTAGCACATTTAAGTCATAAAACTGACTATACTCGCGACCAAATCCGAAGCATCCTGATGCCGGCATAATTGGGTTTTTTAATGATAATCCTGGTAATTCGACTTGTACACTCACAGTACGACCTCCCCGACCGAAAATACTGGTCCATCACTACATACTTTTTTATAACTAGTTCCATTTGGGTCTTCAGCAGTATGACAAACACAGGCGAAGCAGGCGCCGACTCCACACCCCATTCTTTCTTCCAATGAAATATAGCCTTTTCTGTCACCATATTCTGCTTCAAGTGCTTTTAACATGACTGTCGGGCCACAAGCATAAAACATATCAAACTCAAGGTTATGCTCCTTAATGCAATCTGTTACAAATCCTTTTACTCCAAGGTCCCCATCGACTGTAGCAATATATGTTGACCCAAGTAATGAAAATTCCTTTATATAGAAAGCAACATCCTGATTTTGAAAGCCTAACACATGGATAACATTAAACCCTTTCTTAACGAGTTGCTTAGACAGTTCATATAAGGGGGGAACGCCAATCCCGCCCCCTACTAATAAAGCTGTCTTCCCTTCTCCGTTTCCATCGATAGGAAATCCATTCCCTAATGGCCCTAATACATCTATATATTCATCCTGTTTTAAAGAAGAGAGAAGCGTCGTACCTTTCCCTTCTTTACGATAAATAAGCGTACACTGCTTTTTCATTCGATCAATTGCAGCAATGCTGATTGGTCTGCGTAGCAATGGATCGGTTTCACCAACTTTTAAATGGACAAATTGCCCTGGTTCTTTCATCTCTCCAACGAGTTCTCCTTCAAGAACCAATTCATAAATATTATAGGCAATTTCTTGATGATACTTTATCTTCATACGCTCTTTTCTCATCATTATTTGTTCACCTGAGTGTTTGTCATCTTTGTTAATGGGTCTGCTGAAAACGTTATCGATTCCACTACTTGGAGGATAGCCTCTGCTGTATCTAATGATGTTAAGCATGGAATACCATTTTCAACCGACTCTCTTCGAATGCGGAACCCATCTCGTGCTGGTTGCTTTCCTTTCGTTAACGTATTGATAACAAGCTGTGTTTGACCACTTTGAATCACATCTAACAACGTCGGTCCATCTGAACCAATTTTATCAACCTCTTTTACAGGGATGTTTGCTTGCTCTAAGTAGCTTGCCGTCCCTTTCGTTGCTAAGATTTGATATCCAATATTTATGAAGCGTTGTGCTATGCCTATAGCCTCTTTTTTATCCTTATCGGCTACGGTAAGTAGAACAGAACCATGTGTCTTAATTTCCATTCCAGCCGCAACCATACCTTTATATAAAGCTTTTTCTAATGTGAAATCTTTCCCCATAACTTCACCGGTTGATTTCATTTCAGGGCCTAAAGTTATATCTACTCTTCTTAATTTAGCAAAGGAAAACACTGGTACCTTAACATAAACCCCTGACTTTTCCGGTACAAGTCCCGGGGAATAGCCCATGGAAACTAAGTTATGACCAAGCAGAGCTTTTGTCGCAATATTCGCCATTGGCACACCCGTAATTTTACTTAAGAAAGGAACCGTTCTCGAAGATCTTGGATTTACTTCAAGGACAAATACTTCTCCTTTTGAAATGACATATTGAATATTTAGCAGGCCAATAATATTTAGACCCTTTGCTATTTTTGTCGTATAATGAACAATCGTTTCTTTTTGTTCTTCTGTTAACTTTTGCGGTGGGTACACTGCGATCGAATCACCTGAATGAACACCCGCTCGCTCTATATGCTCCATTATTCCTGGTATAATTACAGTTTCACCATCAGAGATGGCATCAACCTCAATTTCTTTTCCTAATAAATATCGGTCAATTAATACAGGATGCTCTGGATTTACTTTTACCGCATTTGTCATATATTTCAATAAATCATCTTCTTGATAAACGATTTCCATCGCTCTACCACCAAGCACATAAGAAGGTCTTACAAGCACTGGATAACTAATATCACGAGCAATCGCAACAGCTTCTTCAACCGAGAATGCCGTTTTACCAGCCGGCTGAGGAATGTTTAATTGTGAAAGTGTTTGTTCAAACTTATCACGATTTTCAGCGCGATCAAGATCCTCTAAAGATGTTCCTAAAATCTTGACTCCTCGTTTGACTAACTCGTCAGCTAAATTAATAGCTGTTTGTCCACCAAATTGAACAACGACGCCCTTTGGCTTCTCCAGATCAATAATATGCATGACATCTTCAATCGTCAATGGCTCAAAATAGAGCTTATCAGAAATACTAAAATCAGTTGAAACGGTTTCTGGATTGTTATTCACAATAATGGCTTCATAGCCCGCTTCTTTAATTGCCCAGACAGAATGGACTGTCGCATAATCAAACTCGATTCCTTGCCCAATTCGAATCGGCCCTGACCCTAATACAACCACACTTTCCTTTTCCGTTACAATCGACTCATTCTCCTGCTCGTAAGTACCGTAAAAATATGGCGTTTCAGATTCGAATTCAGCTGCACATGTATCAACCATTTTATACACAGGGATAATGTCCTTCTCTCGTCTCCAATCATAGACTTCCTTTTCACGAACACCCCAAAGTTTGGCTATGGTTATATCAGAAAATCCTAACCGTTTTGCTTCATTCGTTAGTTCGTAAGAGAATGTATTCTCAGCAAGAATGCTCTCAAATTCTATTATTCTTCTCATTTTATTTAAGAAAAATACATCAATCTTACTCCATTCGTGAATTTCTTCGATTGTCCTTCCTCTTCGTAACGCTTCTCCAATATAGAATAGGCGCTCATCACCAGCTTTTCGTATTCTTTTCTCAATTAATTTATCTTCAAATTGATGACCATCTTCAAGTTCAATATGATAAACATTGCTCTCAAGTGAACGAATCGCTTTTAGAAGTGACTCCTCAAATGTTCGTCCGATTGCCATCACTTCACCAGTTGCTTTCATTTGTGTACCAAGGTTCCGTTTTGCCGCTTCAAACTTATCAAAAGGCCAACGTGGTATTTTGGTTACTACATAATCTAATGATGGTTCAAAACATGCGTAGGTTTTCCCAGTCACCGGGTTTTCCATTTCATCTAAAGTCAATCCTACCGCAATTTTAGCCGCTAGCTTTGCAATTGGATATCCCGTTGCTTTAGAGGCTAAAGCGGAAGACCGACTTACGCGCGGATTAACTTCAATGATATAGTATTGGAAGCTATCTGGATCAAGTGCCAATTGGACATTACATCCTCCCTCGATCCCTAACTCTCTAATAATCTTTAATGAAGTGTTACGTAGCATCTGATATTCGCGGTCACTTAACGTTTGAGAGGGTGCTACTACAATGGAGTCACCTGTATGAATACCTACAGGATCAATATTCTCCATGTTACAAACGACAATGGCATGATCATCCGCATCTCTCATTACCTCATATTCAATCTCTTTATAGCCCGCAATACTTTTTTCTAATAAGCATTGTGTAACAGGACTATACTTTAAACCAGATGTAACAATCTCAATTAATTCCGTTTCATTATGACAGATTCCACCACCCGTTCCTCCTAATGTAAAGGCGGGACGAACAATCACTGGATACCCAATCTCTTCCACAAAGCTATACGCTTCATCAAGATTATGAATAATTTCACTCTCTGGAACCGGCTCACCCAATTCATTCATTAAGCTGCGGAATAAATCTCGATCTTCTGCTTGCTGAATCGCATCAAGCTTCGTTCCTAATATTTCTACAGAACACTCCTCTAGAACTCCCGCTTCCGCAAGTTCTACAGCCATGTTCAACCCTGTTTGCCCACCTAAAGTTGGCAAAATAGCATCAGGACGTTCTTTTCGAATTATTTTACTTACAAACTCAAGTGTTAGTGGCTCGATGTACACTTTATCTGCAATTTCTGCATCTGTCATGATTGTCGCTGGATTTGAATTAACAAGTATGACACGATACCCTTCTTCTTTTAAAGCCATGCATGCTTGTGTTCCTGCGTAATCAAATTCTGCAGCTTGTCCGATAATAATTGGACCTGACCCTATTACAAGGATGGATTGAATATCTGTACGTTTAGGCATGTTGAGTCTCCTTTCGAGCTTCCTCCATTAGTTCAATAAATTCCTGGAATAAACCATTCGCATCCTCTGGCCCTGGTGAAGCTTCCGGATGATATTGGACCGTAAATGCTGGTGCTGATGCATGTTTTAACCCTTCAATGGATTGATCATTGATGGCAAGATGAGTAACTTCTAATTTCGTCGATGCTAAAGAGCTTTCTAGCACGGAATATCCGTGATTTTGTGATGTTATAGCCACTTTTCCAGTTCGTAAGTCTTTCACAGGATGGTTAGAACCCCTATGGCCAAATTTCATTTTGTACGTATCTGCACCACAAGCTAGCGCAAATAATTGATGGCCTAAACAAATACCAAACAAAGGAATCTCACCTAAGATCTCTTTTATCATTTCAATCGCTTCAGGAACATCTTTTGGATCTCCAGGTCCATTTGAAAGCATAATTCCATCTGGCTTCAGCGAGCGAATCTTTTCAGCCGTTGTATTATAAGGGACAACGATCACATCACAATTTCTTCTATTCAGTTCTCTTAAAATACCGTGTTTCATTCCGAAATCAACTAATACTACACGCTTCCCTCTTCCTGGACTTGCATAAGCAGATTGAGTGGAAACTTGTTTTACTTGGTCATTAGCAAGTTTTGTACCTTTTAGCTTTGCTAATAAGTCTTCTTGATTCTCTTCAGCAGAACAAATCATTCCTTTGATCGTACCATACTGACGAATTTTCCTTGTTAGCATTCTTGTATCAATTCCGGCTATTCCGGGTATATTTTTTTCCTTTAGTAAACCTAATAAGCTTTCTTCACTACGCCAATTTGATGGAAAGTCTGCCACTTCTCGTACAATCATTCCTTTGATTGCTGGACTAATCGATTCAAAATCATCTCTGTTAATTCCATAATTACCAATTAAGGGATAGGTGAAGGTGATGATTTGTCCACAATAAGATGGGTCTGATAGGATTTCTTGATACCCTGTCATCCCGGTATTAAATACCACCTCACCTATAGAATCTACTTCCCCTCCAAATCCTTCACCGATAAAAGATGTACCATCCTCTAATAGAAGTTGTCTTTTCATTGTTGTTCATCCTCCCATACAAGTTTTCCATTAAACCAAGTGGCGATTGGCCAGCCTTTACAATTCCATCCTTCAAAAGGAGTGTTTTTTCCTTTCGAAAGGAAGGTTGACGGGTCGATTTCTTTTTCTGACTGCAGATCAATTAGGGTAATATCCGCCGTCATACCTTCCGTTATCTTTCCGAATGGAAGATTAAAGGTTTCAGCTGGTCTAATCGTTAACCAATCTACAAGCTGCTTTAACGTAATAATTCCTTTTTCTACTAAATTGGTGTATAACAGTGGAAATGCTGTTTCAAGCCCAACAATGCCAAATGGTGCTAACATCATCCCCTCACCCTTTTCTTCTTTTGTATGTGGTGCATGGTCCGTTGCAATAAAATCTATCGTTCCGTCTAATAGCCCTTCTAACAATGCAGCTTGATCCTCTTTTCCTCGAAGTGGAGGATTCATTTTAAAGTTAGCATCGTTACCTGGAATATCATCCTCTGATAATAAGAGATGATGTGGCGTCACTTCTGCTGTAACAGGTATTCCTGCTCTTTTCGCATCACGTACAACCCTGACAGAAGATTTAGTAGAAATATGGCAAACGTGATAATGACAACCGGTTGCTTCTGCTAATAATACATCCCGTGCTATATGAACAGATTCACATACAGACGGAATTCCAGGAATGTTATGTTCTTCAGAATAATTTCCCTCATGTATAGCCCCATCATGAATTAGCGTATTCTCTTCACAGTGTGCTACGATACTAGCTGATAATTTCTGAGCCTTTTTCATAGCTTGTAGCATTGTATCTGCGTTTTGAACACCAACACCATCATCTGTAAACGCAAAGGCTCCATTATTTTTTAAACTTTCAAAATCAGTAAGCTTTTCTCCTATTTGTCGCTCTGTAATGGATGCATACGGTAAAACACGGACATGTGCCTTTTCATTTATTTTTTGATTAAGACTTGTAAGGTGATCGACCGTGTCCGGAACAGGCCTTGTGTTAGGCATGGCAGCAATTGTGGTAAAACCACCTTTCGCTGCAGCTAAGGTACCCGTTTCTATCGTCTCTTTCTTTTCACCGCCAGGTTCTCTTAAATGCACGTGCAAATCAACAAAACCTGGTGCAACCAAGTTTCCCTTTGCATCCCATTCTTCCTCTCCTCGGGAAACAAGCTTTCCACCCATTTCTGTAATGACTCCATTTTGTATACGAATGTCGGTTGAGAACAGCTCGTTATTTTCATCCAACATCTTTCCATTTCTAATTATCCAGTTGTTCATGCTTTTACCCCCTATTTTCTAATGCACGTTTTAATACAGCCATGCGAACATATACACCGTTTTCCATTTGCTTAAATATTCTAGAGCGATTAGCTTCTACAAGTGTGTTAGCCAATTCAACATCACGATTAACCGGTGCAGGATGCATAATGATACTTCCTTGTTTCATCCTGGCTTCTCTTTGAACGGTTAAGCCAAATTGCTCGTGGTACTCCTCTTTAGTAAGGGAAGCTGTTTCTTTATGGCGCTCATGCTGAATGCGTAAAAGCATGATCACATCCGAGTCTTCTACAGCTTCATCCAATTGAATAAATTCACCGTAGCGGGAGAACTCTTCTTTGAACCATTCAGGTGGGCCAGAAAACCTCACAGATGCTCCTAGTTTTGTTAACGCTTCAGCATTCGATCTTGCTACTCGACTATGTGTAATATCCCCTACGATCAAAACCTTTAATCCTTCAAATTTTCCGAACTCTTCTTTAATTGTTAGTAAGTCCAATAAGCATTGAGTTGGGTGATTTCCGCATCCATCCCCACCATTTAATATTGGGATAGTGACTCCTGAAAGTTCATCAAAATAACGGTCCTGCCCATGTCGAATAACAACAGCATCTACCCCAATCGATTCTAACGTTTTAACCGTATCATAAAGGGTTTCTCCTTTTACGACCGACGAAGTTCCTGTATCAAAGGAGAGTATTTGTAATCCTAGTCGATGCTCAGCCATTTCAAAACTACTCTTCGTTCTGGTGCTTGCCTCAAAAAATAAGTTGGCCACATACGATTTCTTCTCCTTTTCCCATTTCTCACCATTTTTAAACTTTGTGGCGTCTTCTAGTATGGATTCAATTTCCTCAACAGTTAAATCATTCATCGTTACTAATGAGTTCATTATCTCTCCCCCTAATTACGTTGGTTACAAACTTTGTCCTCTTCATTATTAGACTCAAACATCATAGTAAGCATCGTAAAGAAAATATTTCATTTTTTCAAAAAAACACCCTGATAATAATCAGGGTGTTAGAGTGGGTTTACTAAAAATTTTCGCTTCATTGAAAACTTTTAATAAATCCATTCACTTACACCCTTTTTCGTCTCTCTGGACGCGCTTAAAAGGTGACTTTATGTGATTGAATGATTCTTTCCTTGACTAATTTGCGTTTCGGTTGGTTCATTTTGGCTAGGTAGGACTAGATTTAAGATAACACCTACGATAGCTGCCAATGCCATTCCTGATAGTGAAATATTTTCATTGAATTTAATAAATGCTCCTCCAATTCCAATTACCAGGATGACTGAAGAAATGATTAAATTCCGTTTTTCTTCTAGATTTACATTATTATCAATTAACATTCTTAGCCCACTCGACGCAATGATTCCAAATAAAAGGATGGATACCCCACCCATAACAGCTGGTGGAATCGAACTTATTAATGCTGATATCTTGCCCATAAACCCAAACATTATGGCGAGAATAGCTGCTCCTCCGACAACGAAGATGCTAAACACACGTGTAATTGCCAATACGCCAATATTTTCACCATATGTAGTGTTTGGTGGACCGCCTATAAGAGACGCTATTATCGTTGCTACTCCATCGCCCAATATAGAACGATGTAAACCAGGCTTTTCAATAAAATCCTTCCCCACCACTTTACTTAACACCATCTGGTCACCCGTGTGTTCAGCAAGTGTAACAATGGCTACTGGCACCATTAGGGCAAAGATACCCCATGAAAAGCTAGGAGTATAATGAACGAATGGAACTAAGAATGACGGAGCTTCAATGATGCTTGCTTCAATAACACCTGTGAAATCAACAATCCCAGCAAAATAGGCTATGGTATATCCACCGATGATACCTGCTAATATCGGAATCATTCCAAGAAATCCTCTAAAGAATATAGAGCATATAATGGTGATTGCTAAAGTAGAAAGGGCGACTAGTAAATGAGTGCTGCTATATACTAGCTCTTCTGCCCCTGGATTTTCATACATGCTCATATCCACTGCTATACTTGCAAGCCCTAATCCAATCACGATAATTACAGGACCCACAACGACTGGTGGAAGAATTCGTTTTAGCCAATTGACCCCAAATCGCTTTATTAACAAAGCGACGATTCCATACACAAGCCCTGCCAAAAAGCTTCCCATCATTGCTGCTTCAGGGCCTCCAAGTGCCTTCGCTCCAATAATCGGAACAATAAATGCAAAGGATGAACCTAAATAGGCTGGAATCTGGCCTCTTGTAATAATTAAGTACGCTATCGTTCCTAACCCACTAGAAATTAATGCAACTGCGGGGGATAGACCGACTAAAAATGGTACTAACACAGTAGCCCCAAACATTGCAAACAAGTGTTGTACACTAAAAATAATCCATTTCCCAATATTCGGAACTTCCTTTATGTCTAATACCACATCTTGACTTCTTTTCATTATCCTTCCTCCTTAAAAATCCCTATAAAAAAACCTCTTTGAACGAATGAGGTACAAAGAGGTACGGAGAAAGAAAGCGTGTTCCGCTTTCATCGCTCCCTTTGTCAGCCTCTCTGGACTGCCCTTAAAAGGGTCATTATTCATTTATACTAACTTTATCTTCAGAGTCCACTTCGACTAATTCAACGACAATACGCTCTGTACCTGAAGTGGGGATGTTCTTTCCTACATAATCTGCTCGCAAAGGTAATTCCCGATGCCCTCGATCAACTAATACAGCTAATTGAATTTGGGAGGCTCTTCCCTTGTCCATAACAGCATCCATTGCTGCCCTTACCGTTCTACCTGTATACAACACATCATCGACAAGGATGACATTTTGGTTCGTGACATCAACAGGAATATTAGAGCCTTTTACTTCTGGCTCTTCATTTTTTGTTTTCTTTGTTAAATCATCTCGATACAATGTAATATCGACTTCTCCAACAGGTATTTGCTGTCCTTCAATTTGTTGAATTCTTTCCGCTAATCGCTGAGCTACATAAATGCCTCTTGTTTTAATGCCAACAAGTACACAGTTTTCAATCCCTTTATTTTTCTCAATGATTTCATGTGCAATCCTCGTTAATGCTCTACGAATAGCAGGTGCATCTAACACTACCGCTTTTTGAGTCATGTTTTGACCTCCTTTTAAAGTAGTGAACCTAAATTGAAAGATCCAAGCAAAAAGCCCTCTTACTATAGGCAAGAGGGCACAGGTAACCTAATGAATAGATTACACTCATTTTAGAATCCGTATCCTTCTTAGCCTCTCTGGACCAATTTAAAGGTTCTTATTAAGTTAATTTCATCATATAGAAATATTTAATCCTTGTCAATATTTTTCCTTAAAGATTGTAGAAGTTCATCAAAATATGTCGGAAGCGGTGCTTCAAACTCCAAATATTCATTTGTTTTAGGATGATTAAATCCTAAAACACTTGCATGTAACGCCTGACCGTTTAATGATAATGTTTTACGCGGTCCATACTTTGGGTCTCCAACTAATGGAAATCCAATATATTTCATATGAACACGAATTTGATGAGTTCTACCTGTTTCTAATTGACACTCGACGTAAGTATACTCATTAAACCTCTCCATTACTTCAAAATGGGTTACAGCGTGTTTTCCATTATCGACAACATTCATATTTTGACGGTCTTTTTGATCTCGTCCAATAGGAGCCTCAATCGTCCCGTAGTCATGTGGTATGATTCCATGTACAAGAGCATGATATTTACGGGTCACTGACTTGTCTACAAGTTGATTAACTAATTGCTCATGAGCTACATCATTTTTTGCAACCATTAATAAACCTGACGTATCTTTATCAATTCGATGAACAATTCCCGGTCTTAGAACGCCATTAATTCCTGATAAGTCTTTACAATGAGCCATTAAGCCATTTACTAACGTTCCTGAAGGGTGGCCTGGGGCTGGATGAACAACCATTCCTTTAGGTTTATTGACGACAATGACATCACTATCTTCATAATATATATCTAAGTCCATCGCTTCTGGAAGCACATCTAATTCCTTTGCCTCTGGAATTTGAATATGTACCTTATCGCCTAATGCACATTTATAATTAGGCTTTACGACAGACCCATTGATCTTTACATCCCCTTCTTTTATCCACTGTTGCACTTGAGAGCGAGACCATTCTTTATTTAAAGTAGCGACCACTTTATCTAAGCGCTGTCCCTTCTGTTCATCAAGTATGTGATGTTCCATTCTTTCCATACGTATTCTCCTTTGATTCTCTCTCTTCTTTAAACATAACAATAATTAAGAGGACGACTCCAATTGTCAATGCAGCATCTGCAATGTTAAAAATCGGAAAGTCATACGTAAAGATGTACGTATTAATAAAATCAACGACTGAGCCGCGAAACACACGATCAATAAAATTCCCAATCGCTCCCCCTAAAATAAAAGCTAAACTAATACTATAAAGTCTTTTTCCTTTTGCTTCCTTCTGTAAAAAATACACAATGCCGGCAACCACGATAACTGTAACAATGTAAAAAAACCACATTTGTCCTTCTAGAATCCCCCACGCCGCTCCTTTATTACGGTGAGAAGTAATATATAAAACATCTTCAATAACCTTAATTTGTTCGCCAAGATTTACTCTTTGAACGATCAACCATTTAGTAAACTGATCTAATAGGACAACAAATAGAGCAATAACATAATATAACACAAAGGAAGCCTCCATATCTTTAGAAATGATTACCTTTGCATTTTAGCATATAATTATCGTTTTTGAAAAACATTATCAAATTGAGGAGTTTCAACAAGTGCCTTTCGACCAAACTGCTCCCATTGTTTTTCTTCAAATGGATAGTATTGTATCATTTCTTCATGGAATTGAGACGTATGAATCCATGTACGCAAAACATTCATTATATCTTTTTGTTCTTCTTCAATCAATCTTTGTACAAATTTATTATCAGAAGTGGCTTGCATTAATTCGACTAAATTTTCTTCAAGTTCCCGTCTAAGTTGATCATGAATCATCTGCATCCCTCCAATTTCTTATAGTATGAGTGATAACAGAGATTTCACACGATGTAAGATATAGAAATAAAAAAATAGATGAGAGGACTACGCGCTCTCATCTATTTATTACTAATTCACATAATGTTGTTCAACGACTGAGGCACATCGTGGACAAAGTGTCTCATGGTTCCCATCACGACCAACATCAGGAGTAACAGTCCAACAGCGTTCGCATGTTTCTCCATCAGCTTTTTCTACTAAAATCGCCACATTTTCAAATTGAAGAGCTCCCTCTGGGGCATTTTCCACTGGACCTCCTACTTCAAATGCAGAAATAATGAACAGCTGTTTAATATTTTCATCAATCGATTCTAATAATTCTTTTGTCTCATTTGAAACAAACAAAGTTACTTTGGCTGTTAATGACTTTCCAATCACTTTGGCATTTCTCGCTTCTTCCAACGCCTTTAACACTTGATCACGGAGGTTTAAGAAAGCTTCCCATTTAGGTAAAATGACAGAGCTATTGGAATACTCTTTCACTTCCGGCATGTCCGTTAGCTGAACACTTTCTTCCGTAACTCCTGGGATGAACGACCATACTTCATCAGAAGTATGAGATAAGATTGGACTCATTAATTTTGTTAACGCAACTAATGATTCATACAGAACGGTCTGCATCGCTCTTCTCTCTACGTTATCCGATGCTTCGATATAAAGTACATCTTTGGCAAAATCTAAATAGAAAGAACTTAAATCCAATGTACAGAAGTTATTTACCGTATTATAAATCGTAGCAAAATCATATTCATCGTATGCCTTTTTCACATCAGAAACAACTTGATTTAAGCGAATTAATAAGAATTGATCGACTTCACGAAGTTGATCATAGTCTACTTTATGTTGCTCAGGATTAAAGTCAGCTAAGTTTCCTAATAGGAATCGATACGTATTTCGGATTTTACGATACACTTCTGCTACTTGTTTTAAGATTGGATCAGATACTCTAACATCTGCTTGATAATCGACTGAAGCGACCCATAGTCTTAAAATATCTGCTCCTAGTTGCTTCATTACTTTTGAAGGTACGACTACATTTCCTAGTGATTTACTCATTTTTCGTCCTTCTCCATCAAGAGCAAAACCATGTGATAAAACACCTTTATACGGAGCTTTGCCTGTAACTGCAACGCTTGTAGTTAAGGAAGAATTAAACCAACCACGGTATTGATCTGACCCTTCAAGGTATAAGTCGGCTGGACGTTGTAAATCACCTCTCGCCTCTAATACTGCTTGATGAGAAGAACCAGAATCAAACCAAACGTCCATGATATCTTGTTCTTTTGTAAAGTGTCCATTTGGACTTCCAGGGTGTGTAAAGCCGCTAGGAAGTAGCTCTTTTGCTTCCCGACTAAACCAAATATTAGACCCATTTGCTTTAAATAGTTCAGATACATGTTGGATCGTTTCATCTGTAATGATCGCTTCACCATTCTCAGCATAAAATACAGGAATTGGAACACCCCAGGCTCTTTGACGTGAGATACACCAGTCACCACGGTCTCTCACCATGTTGTACAAACGTGTTTCTCCCCATGTCGGTACCCACTTCGTTTCCTTCACTGCTGTAAGTAACTGATCTCTAAATTTATTAATTGAAGCAAACCACTGCGCTGTTGCTCTAAAAATAATAGGCTTCTTTGTTCGCCAATCATGCGGATAAGAGTGTGTAATAAATTCAAGCTTTAATAGTGATTCATTTTCTTGAAGCTTTTCAGTAATTGGTTTATTAGCTTTATCATAAAATAGCCCTTCAAAACCTGGTGCTTCACTTGTCATTACACCTTTTTCATCTACTGGACATAATACATCTAAGCCATATTTTTGTCCTACTTGGAAGTCATCTTCCCCGTGCCCTGGTGCAGTATGAACACAACCTGTACCTGATTCAGTGGTTACATGATCGCCTAATACAACGACAGAATTACGTTCATATAACGGATGTTTCGTCATGATGCTTTCAAGGTCGGCACCCTTTACCGTTTGAACCACCTCAGCATTATTCCATTCCAGTTTCTCGCTTACTTCTTCAAATAAATCTTGAGCGATAACATAGTTCTTTCCTTCAACACTCACCACAGCATAGTCAAGATTTTTATTAACAGCAATCGCTAAATTGGCAGGAATTGTCCAAGGAGTAGTCGTCCAAATAATGAAGGAAGTACCCTCTTCCAACACCCCGTTTCCTTCTGTAACAGCAAAGGACACATAAATGGAGGCTGATCGCTTATCTTGGTATTCAATTTCTGCTTCGGCTAAAGCAGATTCAGATGATGGAGACCAATATACTGGTTTTAACCCTTTATAGATATACCCTTTTTTCGCCATCTCACCGAACACTTTAATTTGCTCTGCTTCATATTCTGGTTTTAACGTAATATAAGGGTTATCCCAATCGCCTCTAACACCGAGTTGTTTGAATTGTTCCCTTTGACCTTCAACTTGAGTGTATGCATATTTTTCACAGCGCTCGCGAAATTCAGCAATTGTCATTTCTTTACGCTTAACGCCTTTTTTAGTTAACGCTTGTTCAATTGGCAAACCATGTGTATCCCAGCCAGGAACATACGGTGCGTTGTAGCCATTCATTGACTTATATCGAACGATAAAATCCTTTAAAATTTTATTCAGCGCGTGTCCCATATGGATATCTCCATTAGCATACGGCGGTCCATCATGTAAAACAAATAACGGGCGATCTTTCGTACGTTCTTGAACTTTTTCATAAATGCCCATGCTTTCCCATTTCGCTTGCATTTCAGGTTCCCTTTTCGGAAGGTTTCCTCGCATTGGAAACTCTGTTTTCGGCATGAGTAACGTATCTTTATAATCCATTTATTATCCTCCTTATACAATGACTGCTCCCCACCATTTTACCTAAATGAACAAGGTTTCAACCGCATTTTTACATAAATAAAAAAAGCCCTCATCCCAAAAGGGACGAGAAGCTTGTTATTTCCCGCGGTACCACCCTAATAGACCATCATATTGGTCCACTTTCTTCATTCGTAACGTGAACAACTCGCCATCCTCTAATAAATCTTACGATGGTTCAAGGAGGGGCTCAAGGGTGATTTTCCAATCTTCCACCTTATCGTGCTCTCACTGTCCACGACTCGCTTTAAGGTTGCTGAAGGATCGTACTGTCCCTATCTTAGCAGTTATCTAATATTCAATGTGAAATTAATTATATGCAAGAATCTGATAGGCGTCAAGTGAGAGAATCTTCTTCTTGAAGTGCCTTCAACTCAGTAGCGTCTAAATCAAATTCCATTAGTCGATCCCAATCTTCGTTCTTCAACAGATCTAATTGGGCTTCAATAAGCATTTTAAATCGAGTTCGGAATACTTTTGACTGTTTTTTCAATTCTTCAATCTCAATCGCAATTTTTCGCGCTTTTGATAGTGCTTCATTTACAATCCGGTCAGCATTTTTTTCCGCTTCTTTAATAATGAGCTTCGCTTCTTTTTGTGAATTGTTTTTCACATCATCCGCTGCTTCCTGTGCTACAACAATAGACTTATTCAGGGTTTCTTCGATGTTAGTAAAATGACTTAGACGCTCTTTTGTATCAAATAAGTTTTTTTCTAATTCTTTCTTACCTTTAATAAAATTTTCATAGTCTTTAATCACTTGGTCCAAAAATTCATTTACTTCGTCTTCATCAAAACCACGAAACCCACGACTAAATTCTTTGTTATTAATGTCTAATGGTGTTAAGGGCATGCTGCCACCTCCACTACAATTCGTATATATTTAAATATCATTATACTTCTGTTTCGACAATTTGTGGGCAAAATCCTTCAAAATTCTTTATTTATTTTAGTAATCCTACTGTCATTCTCCATTTGTCTTTTTTTGTTTTCCCTTCCACTGCCATCACTTTGATTCTCCCGTATCCCCTAATAGAAATAATATCACCTGGTTCACATAGAAACGACGATGATTCTTCTTCGCGCCAATTTACCTTGACCTTCCCAGATGAAATAAGAAGTCGACTTTTACTACGCCCCATATTTAATAATGCAGATAATACAACATCTAACCTCAACGATGATACTGTTTCCATCGATTCTTTCCATATATCAGTGGCCTTTAGCGCATTTTCCAAAGGAATTTCATCTACCTTTATAGTAGCTTTTCCTACCGATTCAAAATTCATCATCACATAATCTTTTAAGTCACTATCGGCAAAAAATTGAATTATGCCATTATCGAACAATATATCACCGAACTTTTCTCGACCAAGGCCTATAGACATTAAACTACCTAGTACTTGTCGATGATCTAAAGTATTAAACTTTTGATGATAATGAATTTGAAATAAAGAGATACGATAATCTTCCACATCAGGTTTAAAATAGGACGGATATAGGAAACATCTTTTCCGTTCTACCACTTCTCCCCCACCAAAAAAGGAATAGGCTACATCATCGTTTTGACCAATGATAGAGGCCACAATAAATTGTTCACGGGGATCTAAAAAATTTGTTAACTTTGGGGCAAATTGATGGTCAACATCATCCTTCCAAGCTAACACTGTATCAATAAAGTCCCTTTCATCCTCTCGAAAGTGCTGATAAATATTCATTCCTATTCTTCCACCTTACTTTGGTTTTAAAAAATAAATAGAGGAGCTATTACAGCTACTCCTCCATTCATTCAACCACTGTTATATAATTATCCGATCATCTAAAACCAATATGTAAGTTGAACCAATCCCATTGAAGCAAAATTAAGCGCAATGATAGCGACGATTGGTGATATATCAATAATTCCTAAAGGAGGAATGATGCGACGAAACGGTTCTAAATACGGCTCACATATTCTCGTTAAAAACTGTCCAATGGCGCTCTCTCTAGCATTCGGAAACCATGACATTAAGATATAAATAATTAATGCATAGCTATATATATTAAGCGCTTTAACTAGATAAAATACAATAATATCCATTCTCTTACCACCTCGATTCTTGTTGTGCTTCTTCTTTTAAAATTTCCGTAATATTTCCGGAAACCTCATAATTGTCTGGTGTGCATAAAAAGATATTAGTTCCAATCCTTTGAATATCTCCACCAATAGCATAAACTGTGCCACTTAGAAAATCAACAATTCGTTTTGCTTGGTCATGTGAGATTCGTTGAAGATTAACAACTACCCCGCGACGATTTTTCAAATGATCTGCCACTTCTTGAGCTTCAGCATAAATTCTAGGCTCAACTAGAACCATTTTTGAAGCCTTTTGAACACTTTGGAGACTTACGACATTTTGTTTTGATTGTGTATTTTGTGGAGTATGCATTGTTTCAATTTGTGAGGAAGTATTTTCTTCTTGTTCTTCAACATAGTCTTCTTCATCAAGAAAAAAGAACTTTTTTAAATTAGTTTTCAACCCCATATTATACCCTCCTATTCTTCACCAACTAATGCTGTTCCAATTCGAACAAAGGTTGCCCCTTCTTCAACAGCGATACGATAATCATTCGACATCCCCATCGAAAGTTCATCACAAGGAGCATAAGACAGTTTTAAATCTTTCACATTTTCCTGTAACTCTTTTAAAGTACGAAAATACATTCGTAACTGTTCTTCCTCTTCGATAAAAGGCGCCATTGTCATTAAGCCCTTAACAACAATATTCGAGTACTTCTGTAACTCATGTATAAAGTTTATCACATCTTCTGGTGGTAAACCGTGCTTAGATTCTTCTCCAGATACATTTACTTGTACAAAACAATAAATTGGGTACTTAGCTCTTTTATGGATTTCTTTAGCTAATGATATCCGATCTAACGAGTGAATATAAGAAACCTTATCTATAATGGATTTTACCTTACGACTTTGAAGAGTTCCAATAAAATGCCACTGGGCACCATCTTTAATCTCGTCCCATTTTTTCATAAGTCCTTCTTCACGATTTTCACCAAGATGAACAATCCCTGCTTCAACAGCTTCTTTTGTACGCTCTAAAGTTACATATTTCGTTACGGCAATGATAGAAACTTCCTCTACATTTCTGCTAGTCTTTTGACAAGCACTATGAATATTATCTTGAATGGTTTTTAGATTTTCAGCAACACTCATTCCTTACTCCTTCCAGCCTATAAATCCTAACATTCTTCCTGTATTACCCTGATCTCTCCGATGTGAGAAAAAAGTAGAAGAATCACAAGATGTACAAAGACTCGACGTATATATATTCTCTCTTAATAGTCCAGCTTGTTGTAAAATGGAAAGGTTTACTTCCTTTAAATTCAACAAATACTGTCCTTGTTCCTTCTCAGTATAATACTTTTCACCGATATTCGTCACTATTTTATCTATTCGACTTCTCACAAAATCATCAACAATATAGCAAGATTGACAAATAGAGGGCCCAATAACAGCTTGAATCTCTTCGGATTTCACACCTAGTGAGTTCCATTCCCTCACTAAGGTTGCAGCAATTTGTTTCACAGTCCCTTTCCAGCCTGCATGGACAATCCCTACTAAATGATGATTTGGTGCATAGAAGTATATGGGAACACAATCAGCAAACGCTAATGTTAAAAGAACGCCACTTTCAAAAGTATACATGCCATCCGTGTCCTTTATGGCAGTATCATAGCTTTTAGCTCCTTTCCCTTTGTCCGCAGTCATTACCTTTACAACTCGATCACCATGAGTCTGCTCAGCCCCAACCCAGGTAGATAAAGGAAGGGAGATCTCTCCTGCCAATAATTCGCGATTTGCTCGTACGTGGTTCTCTTTATCTTCAACATGATACCCTAAATTTAAACTACCGAAACACCCCTCACTTGCTCCACTCAGCTTGGTGGAAAAACCTGCAATTAAAGATGAGTCTTCGTTTGACCATTCTGTTATACTAAACGCTCTTTGCCCGGTTCTAACAAACGTATCCATGCTTCTTCCCTCATTATTATTTTTTCATTAGTTTATCATAGAAAAGAGAGCCGTGTCTCGGCTCTCTTACGTGTTTTCCTTAGGTTGCTCTAATTTCCCTTGCAAATAATGGGATTCTTTAAAACGAACCAATATGACATCTGCGCCGATTTTCACGATGGAACTCCAATGGATGACAATTTCATCTTCTTTCCCAAAGAAACCTAACAACTTACCAACTCCACCGACGACGATTGCTTCAATCTTCCCTGTATCTAAATTTATTTCAATATCGCCTATATTCCCAAGCTTTTTACCGTCTGATACACTTACCACATCTTTAGTTTGAAATTCTGAAATTCTAACCATGCCTCTCCCCTCTTTCTAAATCATCCTTTCTAAAATATATGCACAAAAAAAAGGAGCAGACCTTTTGTTTCTACTCCTTAAATAGATAAAGAAAATATTGAGGACTACAGGGTGTAGATCATGCGACAGGACGTCGTGAACTTAGCCTTCGTAGGCCTTACAGGATGTAGGTCATGAAGGCGTTGTGACAGGACGTCACGATCTTAGCCTTCGTTCCTTAATGGGGTCTTAGCTCCACTGCCCAACGACTAGTAAACTTGGCCTCTCCTCCTTACGATAAGTCAACATCGATTCGCTGCGCTCTTCGTGTTTCCTTTATCTCGAGGCCTACAGGAAGTAGGTCATGAAGGCGTTGCGACAGGACGTCGCGAACTTAGCCTTCGTTCCTAAAAGGGAGCAAGTTTATACGCCGCTGAACGGCCGTCCCCGCTTAGGCCTACAGGATGTAGGTCATGAAGGCGTTGTGACAGGACGTCACGATCTTAGCCTTCGTTCCTTAATGGGGTCCAGCTCCTACGGCCAGCGTCTAGTAAACTTGTGCACTCCTCCTTACGATAAGTCAACATCGATTCGCTGCGCTCTTCGTGTTTCCTTTATCTCGTGCGGAGCGCCTCAAGTTTATACGCCGCTGAACGGCCGTCTACGCTTTTCTTATTGTCCAGCTCCGACGGGTAGCAGCTCGGGGTCATTTGTCAAACCACTTTGAAAATCAGGATTTTCTGCGTGCTTCGTCAAATACCTGTCGCTGCTGAGCGACCCGTCTCCGCTTTTCTTATTGTATATTTTTATTCATGTGTTTTATTGCTGCTTTTTCTAAACGAGATACTTGTGCTTGCGATATTCCAATTTCTTCGGCTACTTCCATTTGTGTTTTACCTTGGAAAAAGCGCTTTCTAATAATCATTTTTTCTCTTTCATTTAATCTCCTCATACCTTCTTTTAAAGCAATCTCTTCAATCCACTGAATATCACGATTTTTTTCATCACTTAACTGGTCCATCACGAAAATCGGGTCTCCCCCATCGTTGTAAATAGGCTCAAAAAGAGAAACAGGGTCTTGAATGGCATCTAACGCAAAAACAATATCCTCATGAGGAACATCTAATACTTTCGCAATTTCTTCCGCGGTTGGCTCTCGAGAGGTTTCGCCCATTAACTTTTCTCTTACTTGTAGGGCTTTATAAGCGATATCTCTTAAAGAACGTGAAACACGAATTGGATTATTGTCGCGAAGATATCGACGAATTTCACCAATTATCATTGGTACCGCATAAGTTGAAAAGCGAACATTTTGACCAAGGTCAAAATTATCAATAGATTTCATAAGTCCAATGCACCCTACTTGGAAAAGGTCGTCCACATTTTCACCACGATTATTAAATCGCTGAATCACACTTAACACTAAACGTAGATTTCCATTTACAAGTTTTTCTCTCGCACTTATTGTGCCAGATTGCATTTGGCGGAATAGTTCTCTCATTTCTTCGTTTTTTAAGACAGGAAGTTTCGAGGTATCTACTCCACAAATTTCTACCTTATTGCGTGTCATTCTTTTCCCTCCTTGCAGGAGCTGATGTTCAAAATTCAGTATCTCCTTTGAAGGGAAAATTATGCATCTATACAATTTTACTATTCAAACAAATAGTATAAAAAGTGAGTAGTAGTGCGATTTTATTCAAAAAAAATTTTTATTCACTAAAACATTTTGGCACTAAACAAGGTGAAAAGAAGCAATCCAACCTTCTTTGACCTTAGGCGGAAGAAATAAAAAATAACCATATCTTTATATGATATGGTTTTTTACTATCATTATTTTCTAATAATAAAGCTCTTTACTTTGAACTATTTCTTCAATCTCTATCGTAAAGTGGTCATTTTTCATGTACCAATAAGCCGCAGCTTCTCCTGAAGTACACTATTTACCAACAAATAGGCTTGAAGATTGCCCTCTTTCTTGCTTTAACCTTAAAAAAGATGGTTAAAGCAAGAAAGGTATCATAAATAATTTATTTGTTTTACACCATTTTATTAAACTCTTTTCTTAGTCTTTTGATGATTCTTTTCTCAAGTCGAGAAATATATGACTGGGAAATCCCAAGCATGTCCGCCACATCTTTCTGTGTCTTTTCTTCTCCACCATTTAGTCCAAAACGCAGCTCCATTATTTGCTTTTCACGGTCATTTAAAGTATGAAGGGCATTAAATAATAGCTTACGATCGACCGTTGCTTCTATATCCTTCGTAATGATATCATCATCTGTTCCTAATACATCTGATAATAACAATTCGTTCCCATCCCAGTCTATATTTAATGGTTCATCAAAAGAAACTTCCGATCTAATTTTATTATTTCTTCTTAAATACATTAGAATTTCATTCTCAATACATCTAGAGGCATAAGTAGCAAGTTTTATTTTTTTCTCAGGGTTGAAAGTGTTGACCGCTTTAATAAGTCCAATCGTGCCAATAGAGATTAAATCTTCAATATTTATACCTGTATTTTCAAACTTTCGCGCGATATAGACTACTAGACGAAGATTTCTCTCAATCAATAAGCTACGAGCTGCCTTATCCCCCGTAGGGAGCTTATTTAACAGAACTTCCTCCTCTTCTTTTGATAGAGGTGGAGGCAGGGCTTCACTTCCTCCTATATAATAAATTTCATCATTTTTCAATCCCAATTTAATGAGTAGTTTATACCACCAGTACATAATTTTAAGGCGGATTTTTTTCATTGTTTGTCCTCCTTCTACATTGTCAGTTTGAAGAATATAGTCATACTACGGTGACTAAGAAGCACTTCTCACCGTTGGTCCTGACACCATTTGCGGGTGGACAATACAGGCAAATGCTTCATCTGCGGATAGGGGGTCCTTAGTGAAAGAAATTAGCCCCTTACTTCCCTTCCAATTCTCATCTCCTTTTTCAATTACTATTGAATCCGGTTTAAAGGCAACTAATAATTGATTCTTTTTTCCAATTGAACGTGCTGGAATAAATCGAATTCGATCAGTCCATTCATGGCCAAGATCTATGTCATCATTCATGAACCCATCAGATGATTCTATCGCATGTAGGAGTGGTTCAGGAAATTGCTGGCGAATTTGATGAATAGATACAATCATGACTGGCTTTTTCGAAATAGGATCTACTAACTGATTTCCACTATCAATGATTCCTTTTACCTTAATGCAAAGTTGATTAATGTTAACTGTTACATTCACAAGTTGGTCATACTGAATTTGTGCAAGTTCTAAATCATTCACTCTTCCCTTTGAAAAATACCATGCTAGAGGGAGTCCAAACATAACAAAAATCCATGATATTGGGTCTCCAAATCCTTGTACAGAACCTTTAAGAACGGACATATATACTCTTTCATCCCATTGAATAAAAAAATGAGTACCTAATAAAAAACCTCCAGTTGCAAACGTAACAAAATACAACATAAGCAAATTGTTCACAAAATAACGAAATCGTTTAAAACCAAATGATACATACACCATCAATGCAGAAAAAAGCAACTTACTAAATGGGTGGTTAAAATAAGCAGCAAAAGGTGTGATATAACTTATAATGATAGTCGATCCAACAAACCCTCCTAATAGTAATTTCCACCAACTTGCTTCCCTTTTTAAAAAAAAGCTCGTCATCCATAGCAAAACGGTGTCAAAAAGGACGTTGAGAAGCCAAATAACGTCTAAATATATGACCAACCTTCACCCTCCCAATACACTATTCATTCATGATGTTTTGCATGGATCAAAATGTGTTAGTAATCTCATTAATTATCGCAAGTATAACGTAACAGTCCCTTCAAAGGGTGTCATTTTCTGCAAGAAAAAATAAGGAACTTTCCTCTTTTCTAAACGAATTTTGTCTAAAATATCTTAAAGACAACTACAATCTACTAAAAAAAGGCCTAGTAAGAGTTTACTCTTACTAGGCCTTTTAAAACTATCTATTTAGCGACGACGATTTCGATTACGAAGGAACGTTGGGATATCTAATGTATCTTCTGCTCCTTGTTGCGGACTACTTTTTACTTCCTGGTGCTGAATAGGAGTAGGCTGCTCTTCACGAACCGGTTCTCTTTTTCCACTTGGAGATGGTTGTTTCGCTTTCCCAATAGATGGACGAGATACTTTGGATTGTTGAATAGCTTCCTCGTTAAATCCAGTAGCAATGACCGTTACAACTATTTCATCCTTTAGGTTATCGTTAATGACAGACCCAAAAATCATATTGACTTCATGATCAGACGCTGAAGCCACTATATCGGCAGCCTCTTGGACCTCATATAAACTTAAATTAGTTCCGCCAGTTATATTCATTAGGACACCTTGAGCACCGTCTATTGACGTTTCAAGAAGCGGAGAAGAAATGGCTTTCTTTGCTGCTTCTGAAGCACGGCTTTCTCCTGATGCAACACCAATTCCCATTAAGGCGGATCCTTTATTTGACATAATTGTCTTCACATCAGCGAAATCAAGGTTAATTAATCCTGGTACGGCAATTAAATCAGAGATACCTTGGACACCTTGACGAAGTACATTATCTGCCTCACGAAAAGCTTCTAGCATTGGCGTGCTTTTATCGACAATTTCTAATAAGCGGTCATTAGGTATGACAATCAGCGTATCAACTGATTCTTTCATTGACGTAATACCACCAGCTGCTTGTGTTGCACGTTTTCTTCCTTCGAATGTAAACGGTCTTGTTACTACACCTACAGTTAAAGCACCTAAGTCTCTCGCAATTTGTGCAATTACAGGCGCAGCACCTGTGCCTGTGCCACCACCCATACCGGCTGTGACAAACACCATATCTGCTCCTTTAAGTGCCTCTTCAATTTGTTCCTTACTTTCTTCTGCCGCTTTCTTTCCTACTTCAGGGTTTGCTCCGGCTCCTAAACCTCTTGTTAGCTTTGAGCCAATTTGCATTTTAATTTCTGCCTTTGATAAATTTAATGCTTGAGCGTCTGTATTAACGGCAATAAATTCTACTCCTTGAACGCCATGTTCTATCATTCGGTTAACGGCATTGTTTCCACCGCCACCTACTCCAATAACTTTTATTGTTGCTAATTGGTCTAAATTCGTATCAAACTCCAGCATGACAAATCCTCCTAATTCGTCCATATTCCATCTAGATGACTATTCGAAGAAGTATCCAAAAATCTTCTTCATTCGAGAAGTAACTTTTTCGCCTTCTTGCTTTGGTTGCTTTCTCTTTTCTTCTTTGTGATTTACTTGACTCACTTCAATTTGTTCGACTGGTGTCATCGATGCACTTACATTTCTTCCTTGTAATCTAGCATTCTTGTATGAATGTTTTATCAATCCAACTGATGTCGTATACTGTGGATCCCTTACCCCAATATAATCAGGTACAGCTACTCGTACAGAATTTTTAAATACTACTTGTGCAAGCTCAAGTATTCCAGGAATATTAGATGTACCACCTGTTAAGACAATTCCACCTGGGTAATCATTCACCCCTAATCTCCTAAGCTCGTGAAGAACTAATTCAAAAATCTCTTCCAACCTAGCTTCAATAATATCAGATATTTCCAATTGGTTAAATTGTTGATGTTGATCGCTTCCTATAATTGGAACACTAAATACCTCTTCTTCGCTAGCCCTATCATAAAAAGCATGTCCATACTTTTTCTTAATTTGCTCTGCTGCCTCTGTTGATGTCCGTAGACCTATTGACAAATCCTTAGTTAAATGCTCTCCACCTAATGGAAGAACAAGAACATGTTTCAAATGTCCCCCTTCAAAAACGGCTACTGAAGTAGATCCACCCCCGATATCGATCAATACACCACCGAGATTTCGTTCATCTCTCGACAAGGCCACGCCTCCTGCTGCTAAAGGCTGTAACACAATATCCGTGATCTCAAGACCTGCTTTTTCAACACAACGTAATGTATTATGTAAAATCGTCTTGCTTCCAGTAATAATTGTACCTTCCATTTCTAGGCGAACACCAATCATGCCCCTAGGATCAGTAATCTCATCTAATCCATCCACAATAAATTGTTTCGGTATAATATTTATGATTTCTTTCTCAGGTGGTATTGATACTACTTGAGTAGCATCCAATACTCTCGTTACATCCTCATTGGTAATTTCTCGGTTTTCACTTGAAACGGCGACGACCCCATGGCTGGGCTGAAGATTCACATAATTTCCAGAAATACCGACAATCACTTGGTCAATCTTCACTCCAACCATTCTTTCTGCTTGTTCGATTGCTTTTTTAATCGACTGTACGGTTTCATCGATATCGACAATAGATCCTTTTTTGATCCCCTTCGACTCAACATTCCCTACACCGATAATATTCAACGAATCGTTTGCCATTTCACCAATTATTACTTTTACTGCGGATGTACCGATGTCCAAACTTACATATATTTCATTGCTGTTCATTCTATGGCACCTCCTTAAAAACTGCGAATCGTTGAACAACAATTTCTTTACTTTTTTCATAAGTGTATCTTAATTCATCTATTCGTCATATAAAGGATATTCCCTTTTAAAAAAGTTAAATTTTTTCTTCTTTTGGGTCTTTTGAACTCCATTTTCGTAAAAGCATCCTTCGAATAACGGCAATATTCTGAAAAAGTCTTACTCCAAATGCAAATACTGCTGCTAAGTACAAGTCTACACCAAGATGAACACCTAGAAAAGCTAAACTTGCTGCCAACAAAATATTAAAGAAAAAACCCGACACAAATACTTTTTCATCATAACTATTTTGTAAATATGCACGTAATCCTCCAAATAATGTATCCAATGCAGCTAATACAGCTATTGATAAATAATTTGAATATTCTTCCGGAATCCTTAAATCAGTTAATAGTCCAAATATACTTCCGACTAGAAGCCCAATAAAGGGTAACCACATGTAACTAACTTCCTCCTTACTCTACTGGCTCCATCAATTTATTACGGATATTTCGGTTATACGCAGGGAGGGTAATTTCCTCTTCTTCCGCTGAGATAGAAATTTTAAATTTTTCTCTATAAAAGGCTTCGACCACTTTCGAAACCCTCATTTGATTCGATAATTTCTCTGCACTCTCTAAATCTTTCGTAATGACTTTAATCTCAAAAGGAATATTGGTAATAGGTACAGTGTTTACGGTTGTTTCCCCATTAATATCACGAATGACAGAAGTATTAACAACTCTCTGATGGTCAATGGATAACTGATAAGCACCATATTGATTTAATTCATTCAATAGCCATTTTAGTAATTCAGGTGACACAGATTGAACTGGATTACCTAGCATGATGTCCTCTAAAACAGGTTCGACAGTTAAAATAATTCCTGGGCCTGTTATGGGCGTTAAACCAGCCTTCATTTTTAATTCCTCTACTGTTTCCTTCAAGGCTTGTTCTTTACTTGTTTGTCTTTCTGATTCATACCTTTCTAACGTTTCATCTACTGAGCGAATTTCTTGTAAGAGCGTTGAATGCATTTCTTTTTCTTTTAGTAGATCATCCCTTAATTCCCATATATCACGAGTATCTCTTACGACTGGTTCTTTTACTGATTTAAACTGAATCATAAGCATAAACCCAATAATCATCGTAATAACCGTAAAACTAATCTTAGCTCGCTTCTTCATTCTTCCACCTAGCCTTCAACAAACCCTTTATGACTCAGGAATAATTGGATCGAGTACAATTTCTTTTTTCTTTTCCATACTAAATACAACATTATCATTCACAAGCTGATCTTTCACACCACCTACAATGTTAAGGGCAGATTCTAATATTTCAGGTTCACCAATAGCTGTAATTTCAAAAGGTGCTGGAAATTGATCTCCATCCACTGTGATAACTGGACCGTTACAAACGATATAAGAGTTATGTGATAATCGCTTTCCATTAATGGCAACGGCTGTCGCCCCTGAAATATACAATTCATCAATGACTTTAAAAACGTGAGCCTCATGAACAATGTAATTATTCACATTTTCATCAGTAGGGTCATAATCTCCATCTGCCAGGGTCACATTTACACCTGGCCCTTTCACTTTAACTTCCCCTAAAAACATTCGATATTTGTTGGCATCTTGTACTAAGTTAAAGAAGATTTCTTCTTCCTCAGAGAACTCTTTTTCAAAATCTCGAATTTCATTTTGTTTTGTATACAATTCCTCTTGAAGAGAATTATTTGTTGCAGATTGATCAATGATCTGGTTTCTCAAATTATCTTCTTCTTTCCACTGAAGATTTGAAGGAGTTGTCTGTTCATCTTTGTCTCGGTTCGTTTGACTGTAAGAAAAGGAAAACATAAATCCTAAAACAAGACAAACAAGAAACATGATCACATAGTTAGTCTTCATTATTGGTTTCCTCTTCTTTTTTAGTACCTTCATAGGCTCTAAAGAATGAGCCTACTTCCAAATCAATAATTCCTTTTCCTTCTTCTTTAAGCTGATTAACAATAGAAGGATAGTGAACAAGCTTCTCGGCTAATGTACGAATCGTTGCACTCACTTCATATCCATCATTCATAAATAAAGTAATATGATAAGGATCCGCTTGCTTCGGTGTATAAATGATTTCTGAAATACGATTTTTCACATCTAAAGGTAACAGCTTCAATTGTTGTACAACCTCTTCTAGCATTTTTTTATCTTCAAAATCTCGAAGGATTGGCAAAGGTTGCGTCGAAAGGTTGTCCCCCTCTAAAACTAGTCCACTCTCAAGTACAGGTTTAAACAAATTTTCAGTAAATATAAGCGCTATTTGGTCATATTCTTCCACTTTAACTATATAGGAATTAGGAAAAATAAAATGTATTTCAGCTGATTTTATCTCTGGCAGTGACTCAATTTCTTCACCTACTGCCTCCTTATTCAACTTCCAAACACTTGCCCCCAATGATAAACTACTATGCTCTATAATATTGTTATCGTCTAAAATGTTATTACCTTGAACAGTAATATGAGAAATTTCACTCCACGGTGACTGCATATAAACAACGGACGCTATTAAAATAAAAAATAAACATAGTAGAAATGCTAATCGACGATTCGTTTTTCTCTTTCTTTCCTCTTTTATTTTCGGTATCCGATCTTCAAGAGAAACGACGTTTTCGTTCTCCTTCTCCATCTCGTTCCCCCCACGTAACAACATCATATTCTTATCTAAAAAAAGTAATGGCTCGCATAAAACTGACTACACTACTTTTATGTACTAAACAATGTATATTGTGTAATTAATTCTATTTTATATGAAGGAAGGAAATGTTAAAAGAGGATTTCATTAATTTCCCACTTCTTCCATTTCACTTTTAGGACTCCTTTTATTAACCGCATTACTCAGAGGGTATAACTATATCATATTCATAGTCAATACGCTCGTTTATTATAATACTAAACGGTCAAATTATTATTATTATTTCAAAATAATAATAATATAAAAAAAAAACCCTTAAAAAAGAAGCATGAGAATATGTTTTTTATATTACTACATTTTTTAGGCAACAGACTTAAATACTATTGAATGTAATAGAATTGTAAATCTTTCGTCAAACATCCTTACTGATTATAAATTTCGTAACAAAACAAAAAGGAAACCTTACCGGTTCCTTTTTGTTCAGTATCGTGAATAACGACTTATATTTAACAACACACCGACAGCAACTAACATGAGGGTTAAAGAAGAACCGCCATAACTTAAGAAAGGTAATGTTATACCCGTAACTGGCATCAATCCCGTTACAACGCCTACATTAATCATCACTTGTATAGCAATCATTGAAACAATTCCTACGGCTAGAAACGTTCCAAAGAGATCATTAGCACCTAACGCTATACGAATTCCTCTCCAAAGTAATAACGAAAATAATAATAATACAAAGGTTCCTCCAATAAAACCGAGCTCTTCCGCTATTATAGCAAAAATAAAATCGTTTTGAGGCTCTGGTAAATAAAAGTATTTCTGCCTACTTTCTCCTAAACCTAACCCGAATAATCCGCCTGGTCCAATCGCATATAAAGATTGAATCATTTGAAAGCCGCTATCTAACGGGTCATTCCAAGGGTCTAAAAAAGAAGTTATCCTACGAATACGATAAGGTGCTGATGCGACCAACCCGACAAAACCAAGTAATCCAAGTAAGCCCAACCAAGCAAAATGTGAGATTTTCGCTCCAGCAACAAATATCATTACAATACATGTCCCCACCATTACCGTTCCAGTTCCTAAATCAGGTTGAAGCATAATTAATCCAAATGCTGTGAAAACAAGTAATAAAGCGGGGAGCACGCCCTTTTTAAACGAAGTAATATACTTTTGATCCTCTGATAAATACTTTGCTAAAAAAGCAATCATTGCAAGTTTCATAAACTCTGAGGGTTGAATGGAAAAAGCCCCTACTCCTATCCAACTTCTCGATCCGTTTCTCTCTACTCCAATCCCTGGTATTAAGACAACAATTAATAGAATAAAACAAACGACCAACATTAACTTTGCCCAATTTCTCCATGTCCAATAATCGATAGTTAAAATAAATAACATCGCTGCGACGCCAACACCTGCAAAGAGCATTTGTCGTTTTAGAAAGAAAAATTCATCTTTAAAGTTGTACTCAGCCATCACAGCACTCGCACTATATACCATTACTAAACCTAGAGCGAGTAAAGTAAATGTTAACCCAATTAATATAAAATCAGGCGTCGATTTTTTTATCGGCACGATAAACACCTCAATACTTGGATTAGAGCTAGGTTAATCTGAACAAAGAAGCACAATCCTAAGACAAGCCCTTACTAAAGTTTATGCACCGCTTGTATAAACATGTCACCACGTTCTTCAAAAGTTTTGTATTGATCCCAAGACGCACAGGCAGGAGATAACAAAATAATATCTCCATTTGAAGAGTGTTTGTATGCCTCTGGCACGGCACTCTCTACATTATCGACAGATATAACGTGTTGTATTCCAGCTTTAATTGCGGTTTGATTCCACTTTTTAGCAGTTTGTCCGAAGGTTATGACCGCCTTTACATTTGACAAATATGGAATCAGTTCATCAAATGAATGACCTCGATCTAATCCACCCGCCAGTAAAATGGTCGGTTGGTCGAAAGCAAGAAGAGCACTTTTTGTTGCCAATGTATTTGTCGCCTTTGAATCGTTATAAAACTTTCTCCCATTATGCTCTAACACAAATTGAGTTCTATGCTTTACCCCTGAGAACTGTTTTAATACCGAAATGATTGCCTCATTTTCTACACTTCTTATTTTACAAACACAGATAGAAGCTAATATATTTTCTAAATTATGCTTCCCAGGGACGACAATATCAACGATATCGATAATCTTTTCTTTATTGAAATATAATGCCCCTTCGAAAATGTACCCCCCTGTTTCTAACTTTCTTTCCGTTGAAAACCATACTTTTTGAGCACGCGACTCTTTAAATAAATCCAATAAGTCCGGCTGATCTGCATTTAAGACAAGATAGTCTTCCTCTGTTTGATTTAATGCAATATTTGCTTTTGCCTGAGCATACTCTTTTCTTGTTCCATGATAATCTAGATGAGCATCGTATAAGTTGGTCATTACAGCGATATGTGGTTTAAACGAGTCTATGCCCATTAATTGGAATGATGATAATTCCACAACCATGGTTTCATCTTGTGTGACTTGCTGCGCAACATCAGCTGCTACTGTGCCAATATTCCCTGCAATTCGCGGATTCTGCTGCGCATTTTTTAACATATCAAATATTAATGTTGTCGTTGTTGTTTTACCATTCGTTCCTGTTATACCAATGATTGGAGCGTCAGAAACTTCATAAGCAAGCTCTACTTCTGTTAAAACAGGAATTCCTCTTTGAATCGCGCCCTTTACTAGGGGATTTGTATATGGAATCCCAGGGTTTTTTACTATGTATTCAAAGCCTTCATCTAACAGTTCAATAGGATGCCCTCCACAAATTACTTTAATTCCTTCTTCAAGGAGACCTTTGGCTTCCTGATTTTCAGAAAGCGGTTTGTAGTCATTTACTGTGACGAACGCATCAAGCTTTTGAAGAAGCTTGGCCGCACTCACACCACTTTTGGCTAATCCTAATACTAATATTTTCTTATGTCGATATTTTGTCTGTTTCTTCATTACATCCACACCTCTATATAAATACCTAGGGCAGCACATAATAGCCCCACTGTCCAAAACGTTACGACCACTCGCCATTCAGACCAACCAATTAGCTCGTAATGGTGGTGAAGAGGACTCATCCGAAAAATTCTTTTACCCGTTGTTTTAAATGAAATCACCTGTAAGATAACTGATAAAGTCTCCACCACAAAAACGAAACCAATTAATATTAATAATAATTCTGCTTTTAATAAAATACCAATAGTCGCAAAAGCACCGCCTAATGCTAGAGAACCTGTATCCCCCATAAACACTTTGGCTGGATGAGCATTAAACACAAGAAAACCAAGTACTGCTCCAACTACTGCTACAGCAAATATAGCCACTTCATATTGGTCTTGGCTCCACGCTAACACGGCCAATGCACCAAAGGCGATTGCCGATGTACCTGATACTAATCCGTCTAATCCATCTGTTAAGTTCACCGCGTTTGAAAACCCTACTAACCAAAAAACAATAAACAAAACGTAAAACCAGCCTAATTCAAGGCTAAAATCTGTCATTGGAATCGATACAGCTGTTGAGAAATCATTTTGTATATATATTACATAAAAAATGACAGAAATAACAATTTGACCTAATAGTTTTTGCTTTGAGGTTAATCCAAGATTCCTCTTCAACACAACCTTAATAAAGTCATCCAAGAACCCTAAAAGCCCAAAGCCTATGGTTACAATAAGCAATAAGTACATCTCTACACCTGGAGCAGAGAATTTTAACGTCATGACATATGTCGTTATCATAATCGATAATAAGATGACAATCCCGCCCATCGTCGGCGTCCCTGTCTTTTTCTGGTGCGATTTCGGTCCTTCTTCACGTATACTTTGCCCAAATTTTAGTCGACGTAAAAAAGGAATAAAAATAGGGGATAATACAACGGTAACTAAAAATCCCATTAAAATTGAAAACATGATCACTTGTTCTAACATGATTATCCCCTCCTACCTAACTCATTCAACTGTTCCATCATCTTCATTAAGTTTGAATGCGTTTCACTATTAGTATTTGTTTTTTTATCCATGTATAGTAATGCTTGTTTATTTACCACCAAATTCGTCATCTTCTCCCACTTTTCTTGATTCATATTTTTTAAATACTGTTGCAATAGAACGACTAAAAATAATAACGGATCTTCTACTTTAAATAAAGGAAAGTGATTAGGTAACCAGGGAGGAAAAGATTCATCTACTTTTATTACTGCTGCTATACATCCATTTTTTATTGCACTTTCAAATTCATCGGAACCGAAAGGGATATATAACCCTTTCGGCATCAGACTATTTCCGTTCATTGAAATAGTATGGATATATACATCTGTATCCTTCACACCGCGTACTTGAGCAGAATGCGCTGCCACCTCTCTGAGGCTAATCATTCTCAGCCTGCTTCATTAGTGCTTTATGACAGACTTCAACATCATTAAATTCAAGTATTTTATCACCAATAATTTGGTAAGGTTCATGTCCTTTCCCTGCAATGAGAATGACATCTCCTTCTATCCCCTGTTGGATAGCATGGTAAATCGCTTTCTTTCGATCAACGATAGAAGTGAAATTTTCTTTTGTCGTGCCCTTCTCCATTTCTTTAATAATGTGTTGAGGATTTTCCGATCGTGGATTATCCGAAGTAAAGATGGCATAATCAGCATAGTGACAAGCGATTTCCCCCATTTGAGGCCTTTTTTGCCTATCTCGCTCACCACCGCAGCCTATTACAACATAGATCTTTCCTTTCGCAATTTTTCCAGCCGTTTCTAACACATTTTTTAATCCATCCGGTGTATGTGCATAATCCACAATCACCATAAATTTTTGACCTCTATTTATTAATTGGAATCGGCCATTCCCCCCTTGAAATGTTTCAATACTACTTATTATTTGATTAAGATCTATCTTTTGAATTAATCCAACAGAAACCGCTGCTAATACATTGTAAATATTAAATTCACCAACAAGCGGAACCATTACTTTTTTTTCACCAAAAGGAGTTATTAGTAAAAACCTCGTACCCTTCTCATTCATTTCAATATGCTTCGCCATAATATCCGCTTTTTCTACTATTCCATACGTTAAAACATGAGATGCAGTGAGCTTTTGGTAGAATGATGAATGCGAATCGTCACCATTTACGATTGCATACTTTGGGTAGTTTATATTATATGAGTTTCCAAGTCGAGAAAATAATAATCCTTTTGCATCCCGATAATCATTCATTGTACCATGATAGTCAAGATGGTCTTGAGATAAATTTGTAAAGAGAGCAATATCAAAATCACAACCAATCACTCTTTCTTGAACTAATGCATGGGAAGATACCTCCATAACAGCATGAGTAGCATTCTGTGACCTAAACTTAGCAAATAACTTCTGCAGGTACAAGCTATTTGGTGTCGTATTACTTACCTTTGTTTCCTCTCCCCGCTCTCCCCCTATCCGACTAAATAAAGTGCCGATTAACCCTGTTTTCTTTCCGGCATCATCAAGGATTTTTTCTATTATAAGAGAAGTAGTCGTTTTTCCATTTGTTCCTGTAATCCCAACTAAACATAATTGCTTTGTCGGTTGACCAAAAAAATAATCTGCCATAACGGCCATCGCTCTTCTCGTATTTTTCACAACCACACAAGGTACGTTTACATTCAAGCGCTTTTCAGCAATAATGGCAACTGCCCCCATTGATACAGCCTGTTGGGCAAAATCATGTCCATCCAGTTTCTCACCTTTAATACAGAAAAAAAGATCGCCTTGTTTTACACTTTCATGATGGTCAGTCAAATCATTAATCTGTGGATCTCCGTCTCCATACAGAGAGTACACTGGCAATATACCCATCAAGATATGCAGTTTCATCTTTTCAACTCCTTATTTAAAGGCAGCCCTTTCTATTTTACAAAAAATCATTCTCGAAAGCTATTAAGCTTTTGACCTACACTTTTGTATTTTATTCAAATAGGGCTAGGTCATATCCCTTGAACCTATATTCAATGTGCCTTCCTTATTATATTATTCGATTCATTTAACCCGAATTCCACGCACAGGTCATTGAAGATATATCCTAATGGTTGATCCCTGCTCTACTCTTTCACCTGCTTCAGGGGATTGGGAAACTACTTTATCACCATCTCCCGATATACTTAGCTGCAAATTATAGAGCTGTTGAGATAAGTCTTTTTTGGACAAACCTACTAAATTAGGAACCTCAACGATTGGAATGTCATTATAATCTATCTTTTTTTCGATTTGATCTTTTCTAGGTTCTACTTCCAAGGCTTGCATAATATCTTCAATCATATTGCCTACAATCGGTGCAGCTACAACCCCTCCGAACTGTATTGTACCCTTCGGATTATCGACCGCTAAATAAACCACTACTTGTGGATCATCCATCGGTGCTACCCCCATAAAAGAAACAATATGGTTGTTCTCTAAGTATTTCCCATTCTCTGCTTTTTGAGCGGTACCAGTCTTTCCTCCAACTCGGTACGAGTCTACAAAAGCTCCACCACCAGTCCCTACTGCGACTACACTCTCTAATGCATGACGAATTTCCTCTGATGTTTCTTCTGAGATGACTTGCCGTTTCTTTACTGGAGAGTTCCTCATTACTACTTCACCTGTCCTTGGGTCTATCAGTTCTTTAGCAATATACGGCTGATAAAGGGTTCCACCATTTACAGCCGCTGCTACTGCTGCTACCTGTTGAATTGGGGTTACTGCAACCCCTTGTCCAAATGCAGTTGTTGCAAGTTCAACCGGCCCCACCCTATCAAGGTCAAATAAAATTCCAGTTCCTTCCCCTTGAAGATCTATTCCCGTTTTTTCCCCAAAACCAAAATCATCAATATACTCGAATAATTTTTCCTTTCCTAACCTTTCACCTAACTCAATGAAGCCTGGGTTACATGAGTTTTGAACAACCTCTAAAAATGTTTGGTCACCATGCCCTGCTCTTTTCCAACAATGCAAAGTGGAACCTGCAACCTCGGTATGGCCAGAATCATAAAAATGCTCCCCTTCAAGGTCGACGAGTTTTTCTTCTAATGCAGCTGCTAACGTAATAATTTTAAACGTGGACCCTGGCTCATAAGTACTCCATATTGGTAAATTACGGTTATATATTTCTTGAGGAACTTCTTGAAATTTTGCCGGATCAAAAGTTGGACGAGAAGACATTCCTAATATTTCTCCAGTATTAGGGTCCATTGCAATCGCCATAATTCCGTCAGGATCATACAAAGCTTCTGCGTTGTCTAATTCCCGTTCTAGAATTGTATTCACCTTAGTATCGATAGTTAATTTCAAATCTAATCCGTCTATTGGAGGAGAGAAGTCATCCGCCATATCAGGCATCTCTTTCCCCTTAGCTGTTGAATAAAATTTCACGGCTCCCTTTTCCCCACTTAGCTGTTGATCGTAATATTTCTCTAAACCCATTAACCCTTGATTATCAATACCTGCAAACCCCAACACATGAGATAAATAACTTCCAAACGGATAATATCGCGTAGAGTCCCCTCCGATGAAAACGCCTTTCAAATTTAACTCTTCTATTTCCCTCGCTTTGTCAAAGGAAATTTTTCTACCTTCAGGAATCCGTTCAATCCATGTTTTATTATTGGTAAGGTATTGGTAAGCTTTTTCTTTAGACATCTTTAAAGCATCTGCAAGAACCTCCGCTGTTTTGGCAGGGTCCTCGACCTGTTGAGGCACTACATAAACAGTCGGCGAGCTTTGATTCGTTGCAAGTTCAACTCCATTTCGATCAAGGATTTTCCCACGCTCTGGCTCAAAAGGTATATTCCGACTCCTTAAGTCCTTTGCTAAGCCTGTTAAATGATCCCCTAAGAAAAATTGAACATACCCTAAACGGACATCAATAATTGAAAAAATGAGAATCCCAACCAAAAACAAAAGGGCCAAACGTTTTCTAACTGTCACATTTGATACTCTTTTCATCTATTCTCCCCCTCTTGATATCGCTTAATTATATGCCTGTACCAAAGGAGATATGAGGGGAGAAAGAAAAGCGGAGACGGGTTGTTCAGCAGCGACAGGCATTTGGCGAAGCACGTAGGAAATCCTGATTTCCGGAGTGATTTGACAAATGACCCCGAGCTGCTACCCGTCGGAGCTAGACAACACCGAAATGCAGAGACGGCTCGCCCTGGGGTGACAGGCAACTGACGCGACACGCAGGAAATCCTGATTTCCGGAGTGGGGTGGCAGTTGACCCCGAGCCACAAGCCGTCGGAGCTAGACACCACCGAAATGCGGAGACGGCCGTTCAGCGACGTATAAACTTGACCCGCTCCCGTATGAGATAAAGGAAACACGAGGAGCACAGCGAGTCGATGTTGACTTATCGTAAGGAGGAGTGGCCAAGTTTACTAGACGTTAGGCGCTGGAGCTGGACAACATTAAGGATCGAAGGCTAAAATCGTGACGTCCTGTCAAAACGCCTTCATGACCTACATCCTGTAGGCCTCGAGATAAAGGAAACACGAGGAGCGCAGAGAATCGATGTTGACTTATCGTAAGGAGGAGAGGGCAAGTTTACTAGCCGCTGGCCGACGGAGCTAGCCATCATTGAGGAACTCATGCTAAGTTCTCGACATCCTGTCTGAACGTCTTCATGACAAACGTAGCCCAGTGGCCCATATAGAAATCTTTATAATTATAGGCAAACGATTATATTTGCTCCATATAGGAAGTGATTTCATTACTCGAGGTGTACTTAAAAAACGGAAAAGTACGACAGACAAGGTGGATAACGAAATAGGAGGAATACGTTTAAACGAGCAGTAATTTTTGGTTGCACGGAATTTACTTACTAATTCCAACTTCCACAATGAACATAAGCAACACCAGATGCAATTTGTTAAATTCTTTCTATACATCTTTGCACAAATTTGAATGCCTTTTAAACCGTATTTTATCAATCATTAAAAGCAACAGATTACACGTAAACATTTTTATTTAAAGGCTGTTCTCTAAAAGATTATTGCTATTGAGAAAAAAAAATCGGCGTATCCTATGTTTATTTAGGAATACGCCGATTTCAATTTTTTATATCTATTTTCTGTATACAATCAAGTACCTGTTCCAATAGGAACACTGATACCTAAAATGTTTCTATCAATTTATAATTTTTTCGTCAATACTATATATTGTAATGTCGTATGGAACATTATTAACTCTTGATTTCATTTGTTCTGATTTTAGAAAGTCATCAATCACTTTTTCAAGTTGTTGAGCAAAGCTCTTCGCATTTTCATCCCTACTAAGCAAATTGATAAACATTTGGATTTCAGGTTCAGGGTGGACAGAATATCCTACCATTCTAACTTTGTAATCCTTTTTCCCTAATAAATCTTCACTAACTACGCTCAATATCTCACTCCATCTCTCATCTAATCCTTTTCTGCTTATGTCAACTTTCTTTATGTTTAACGAAATAGGGTCTAGATTATTTGCTTTAACAATATTATTAATTAATTGTTTCATCTCATCGATTCTACCCTCGCTATCAGGGACCTCTACAATAAGTGATTTGGAATCAAAGCCCATCCTCAATGATAATATGTTGTAATCCAGTTTTCTCAATTCTTCCGTAATGGCAGTAGAGATAATATTAAATTCATTTATTTCATTCTCTTCTTTCTTACCCATTTCAATCTTACTTTCCTTATGCCTACTCACTTTGAATGTATAGGCATCATAATTTTTGGATTGTAAAATGTCTTTCACAGTTTTTTCAATGTCACTTTTAACGGTATCAAAATACTTTTCAGAACCTGTGATACGTATATCAAATTCCTTTTCGGGAAAAGATACACCCCATCCAATAATGTTGAAACCTTTTGCCCTTAGTTCTTCTGAAATGATATCTCCTACCTTATCTTTAGATTCAGAAATCTCTTCTAGATAAGGAGGAACAATTTTTTGTTCATTTTCATACAAAGTTGTGTTTTTTTCGGAGTTGAAATTATAAAAAATAAGGTATGCAAAAACAGCTATACAGACTATTACCACAAGACCAGTGATAATTTTCTTCAAATTGAACACCCCCTATTAGAGGTTATGTCCAATTTCAAGTGCTATGTTAATTTTTGTTATTTCATTATTCTGCCCGTTGGTGAATAAGAAAATTGAAAAAAGCTGCCACATTCGGCAGCTTTCTAATTTATGGGTGTAGCTTGTTCATCTTCTTCTGTCGATTCTTTTTTCTCCTTAGTTTCATTAGGTGATTGGAAGGTTACCGTTAAGGGGTCTCCTTTATTCACAATCGAGGAAGGGGTAATGGTTTGTTTTACTGCAAAACCACTGCCAATAATATCTAGCTTGAGCTCTGCTACATTAGCAACCTTCAATACATCTTTTATAGACCAGCCTTTTAAGTCTGGTAATACGGTCTCCCCTTCTGTTTTTATGATAATTTTTTCCCCCGCTAACACCTTTTGACCACTTGAAGGGTACATACTCTTTATCGTAGTGCCTTCTCCTATCACGATAGGGTCTAGTTGTAACGCTTGTAATCGCTCGACATATTTGGCAACAGATTGGCCTTTCGTGTCAGGAACTGAGATTTCTTCTATATTTATCTCTTTTTCTGATTGAATGTTTAAGTATTTTAACGAGTTTTGCATTACAGGGTTAAATACTTTTGAAACAACTGTAGAGCCATATTCACCAGTAGGGATCTCTGGCTGTTGAATCGCTACATACACTATAAGCTGAGGATCATCCGACGGAGCCATTCCTAAGAAGGAAAAAATGTAAGCCTCTTTATCACCAGAAATATAACTCCCTGTCTCAGGATCTACTACTTGTGCCGTTCCTGATTTCCCTGAAACTTGATATCCATCGATGTTAAAAAACCTGCCTGTCCCTCTGTCTGATGTAACCGTTGTTTCAAGGTATTCTCTTACCTTTTTGGCCGTATCAGCCGATATTGGTTCTCCGACAATAGTCGGTTTGTTTTTCGTTATGACTTTATCTGTATTCGGATCGACGATTTTATCGATAACGTATGGCTTCATCATTTTTCCATCATTTGCAATCGCTGTTTCCGCCTGAATAATTTGAAGCGGTGTGAGGGTCGTCCCTTGTCCAAATGCTGTTGTCACTTTTTCAATTGGATATTTGTAGAGAACCGTCCCCGATGCTTCGTTCGGAAGACCAATTCCTGTTGGCTGTCCAAAATGAAATTTATTTAAATAGTCGAGATACGTATCCTCTCCCATTTTTTCTAGTAAATATGCGAAAGCTACGTTCGAGGAGCGCTGTACTCCTTCTAAGTACGATATCTTCCCCCAACCCTCTCCATTATTATGATCTTGTATTGGTTTTGGTACCCCGTCAACTTTATATTCTCCTGATTGATATGTATCATTTGGATCAAAAACTCCAGTATCGACAGCCGCTGCTAACGTAAAAGATTTCATCGTAGAACCCGGTTCAAATGCAGATTCCACCACTTCATTTGACCAATTCTCTAACCCTTCTCGAGTGTCAGGATGAAAGCTTGGACGTTGGCTCATTCCTAGAATAGCCCCTGTTTTCGGATTTGCCACAATGGCTATCATTTTCTCTGGCTCATATTCTTCTTCAACTTTACTTAGAGCATCTTCTAAAAAGGTTTGAATGGTAGTATCAGTCGTTAAATATACTTCATTCCCATGTTCTGGCGCAGTAACGAGTTCCTCCCCATTAGGGAGTAAATAGCCCCAACTATCAGACTGATATTCTAGCTTTCCATCCTTCCCTGTTAGGACATCATTTAAACTACTTTCAATGCCCATTTTCCCAACAGTAACGGTTTTATTATCGATTTCTTCCTTCTGAGCAAACCCGATTAAATGTGAGGAAAAGATACCATTTGGATACAACCGTTTAGATTGTTCCACAAACGTAATGCCCGGTAATTTTTCCTCGTCAATAGCATTTTTTACTGTTTGGGAAATCTCTCTTCCCGCCGAGCCAAATTCTACTTGATAGGATTCTTCTTGAGACAAACGTTCCAATATATCTTCTTCACTCATCTCAATATATTCTGCCAATATTTTCGCCGTTCCTTTTGGATCATCAACATGTTTTGGGTTCTTTTTATCGGCCGTTACGGAGTCGTCTAATATGGCAACAAGCTTATAGGAAGCCGTTTCTTCCGCAATGACCTTCCCGTTTCGATCATATATCGTTCCTCTGTTAGCTTTTAACACGCTGCTTTTTAAATATTTTTCAGCTACTTGAGAAGCCAGAACCCTTCCTTCCGCTTTTCCGGTAATTTGAATAAACCCGAACCTAAACACCAATAACAAAAAGAGCAGACTGAATATTATAAACAATATTCCTGCTCCTATTTTTCTTGCTACGTTTTTTTGTCTCATTATTATTCAACAACCTTAATATTTTCTTCGTTTAAATCTAGTCCAGCTTGCTTTGCCTTTTCAAGGATTCTATCATATGTCTTTTGCTCGCTAATTTGAACATCCAAATTATTATTTTGTTTTTGTTGCGTTTGAATGGATTGCTCCAATTTTTGAATATCTTTGTTCACCTCATAAATGCTGGCTTGTGTTGCAATAATTTTTATTGCCATAAAGGAGGCAAAAGCAATGAGGCCGACAAATAATAGTTTTTCTCCTAGTGTAAATAGTCTTTTTTCTACCCGAGGTTTCCTTTGTGGTTGAATAGCAGGCTCGACACGATCAACCGTTTGTTGTTGATAGTTTTTAGCAAGATTGCTCAACTCACTTTCCCCCTCTCCCTCCAAAATAAATGATATTCCCCCTAACGATGGGGGGCACTTAATTTTGTTAGCATGAACTCACCCTTGCTATGAGTCCACTACCTTTTTTCAGCCACTCTCAATTTGGCAGATCTAGCTCGATTATTTTCTTCTAATTCTTCATCAGATGCAATAATTGGTTTTCTTGTAACGATTTTCAATGTTGGCTTGTACTCTTCTGGAATAATGGGTAAGCCCGGAGGTAGTTCTGGCCCCCTAGCCAATTCCTTAAAAACCGATTTACATATCCGATCTTCTAATGAATGGAACGTTATGACACTCACACGTCCAGTTGTATCCAATAGATCAATGGCTTGTTTGATTGAATCCTCAAAGACACCTAGCTCATCATTTACTGCAATCCGAATGGCTTGGAACACTCGTTTAGCAGGATGGCCCCCCTTTCGTCGTGCTGGAGCTGGAATTCCTTCTTTAATTATATCGACTAACTCTCCAGTTGTTTTAATAGGTGATTTTTCTCTTGTCTCCTCAATCTTGCGAGCAATTTGTTTCGAGAACTTTTCCTCACCATACTGAAAGAAAATACGAACTAATTTTTCATACGGCCACTGATTTACGACATCATAAGCAGATACGTCTCCATTTAAATCCATTCTCATATCTAATGGTGCATCATGATGATAGCTAAATCCCCTTTCAGGTGTGTCTAATTGTGGGGAAGAAACACCAAGGTCATATAAAATACCATCCACTTTCTCAATCCCTCGATTATTCAACTCTTGTTTTAAATGCTGAAAATTTGATTGAATGAATGTGACATTTCCTTCATATTGAGCTAATCTTTGTTTCGCATGACTAATGGCCGTTTCGTCCTGGTCAAATGCAAATAAATGTCCCGAATCGCTTAATTGAGAGAGTAAATACTCACTATGACCGGCTCCACCTAATGTGCAGTCAACATAAACGCCATCAGCCTTAATATTCAAACTATCTACTGTTTCTTTCAATAATACCGTTGTATGATTAAACATTTCTTTCAACCTTTCCAATCGAATGTGGTGCCTTAAATATCAAATCCTATCATATTTTCGGCAAGTTCTGCAAAGGAGTCCTCTGATTGTGTAAAATAGTCTTCCCATAATGTCTTACTCCAAATCTCAACTCGATTGGAAACACCTAAAATAACACATTCTTTTTCAAGTGAAGCATACTTTGTAAGTGTTGAAGGAAGATTAACCCTTCCTTGCTTGTCCAATTCACATTCTGTTGCCCCTGAGAAGAAAAAACGAGTGAAAGCACGTGCGTCTTTTTTCGTTAGTGGGAGGGCTTTTAGTTTATCTTCTAGTAGCTTCCATTCATCAATTGGGTAACCAAATAAACATTGATCCAATCCACGTGTAATGACAAAAGAATCACCTAGATGTTCACGGAATTTGGCTGGAACAATAACCCGTCCCTTTTGGTCAATATTATGATGATATTCACCCATGAACATAAGCTACCCCCACTTTCACTCCTTACTTTACCACATCCCCCCACTTTCCACCACCCATATTTAACTAAAGTATTCTATTTTTTTAGAAAAATCAAAAAACTCACCCATAGGTGGGTAAGTTTTTTGTAAAATCTGTTATTCATCTTGTTTTCACAGTCTAAAACCCATGATTTTTTTTACATTTTTACAAGGTTATGTCTTCCGTCCCAAGAATAAGAAAGACTGGTTAATTCATGAATAAAATGTAGACCATGTTTGTTTAAATAATAAAACACATTCCAAATTCGCTCTTGTGGTACCCCATTTGGTTGTAATGATGCAATCACTCGATCGTATTTTTTTATACTTATCGTTTCTTTTAACAGATTACTTTTCACAATGCGCTCTTCTAAAAATTGAAGTTGCTTCAGATGAAAAGCTAAATTTTTCTCAACAAGAGGCATGAGGCCTTTATCATGCGTTTCTGTTAAATTTGTAATATCACCATATTGAGAAATTAATTTTTCTTTCACCCCGTGTATTGCATCATGTAAGCTTTCATCTTTTAAACTGCTGATAAAGGCGTTTTTTTCTTGTAATAGCCCATGCTGAATGACCTTCTCGGGAGTCTCATTGAATTCTCCAAGAAGCTTTTCTATATCCCTTTCTAATATGGTAATATTTTGTCTAGGAATAATTGGAGGCATCTTCAGCCCCATGCATTCAAAGCTTTTCTTTAACTCTCCCCAATAGGCGATTTCTCCAGGTCCAGCAATAAATGCTAGCGTCGGAAAAAGCCATTCTTGCATCATCGGTCTTGTCACCACATTATTGCTGAACGACTCAGGTGCTGATCGTAAAGTATTGTTGAGCTCATAAATACTCCAACGTTTTTTTGCACCCTTACTTTTCGCACCCTCTTCTGTTCTCTCTAATAACATTCTTTCACCGTTATGCTGAATAAATAAATTCATACTAAACTCAGTTGCATCAATCATAGGTTCAAATCCATCAACTTTTATAGTTTCTTGTTGAAACAGTAAATTTTTCGTGATGGTTTCATTTTTTTCTAATAACTGTTGAAAAAATGGCCTTTCGATTTGACGAAGAGATGAATCCGCTGAATCAATAATTAATAGTCCATAGTCTTTAAACATCTCCATAACAATGTAACTAAATAGGTCTACAATCGTCATTGATGACTGCACTGCACGTTCGACCATCGCTAACAATTTTTTAGTATGAACAGTCTCTCCGAAAGATTCAAAGACAGATCGAATCCATGTGTTCATCTTATCTTTATCAAAAGACATTCCTGACACCATTTGTTTATCAACATTTTTTTCTTGATAGGATAGTTTATTTACCTTTCCTTCATCAAATGCAAACACATGATTGATTTCTTGATAGTCATGGTCCTCTCCTGCAATCCAAAATACAGGAATAACCGGAACTCCTAACTCTCTTTCTTGTTGATTAGCTAATGCAATGATAGATATTATCTTATGTACTGAATATAGTGGGCCTGTTAATAAACCTGCTTGTTGTCCGCCAATTACTACAACCCCGTCGTGTTTTAATTTTAATAGCGATTCCTCTACCTTCTCTGATCTAGGAAAACGTTCCATATATTGATCAATACATTCAACAAGCTTCTCCCGTTGGAATGTGCGCTTTTGAAGATCATTCACTCTTTTTCGATAAACATCAGAGTCTGTAATCTGATAATGAAAATAGTCCGTAACAGGTTGTTGTTGTTGAAGATATAAAGACGCGAAGCGATTTGTAGCCGGAATCGAGAACTTTTCCAGTTCCATAGAATTGTAACCCCTTTACTTTACTTCTTAAATTCTCAAACAAGTATAGCATTCTCTTATCAGAAATGAAAAAAAATTGCTTATATTGTTGTGAGCAGACGGTAAATAAGACCAAAGAGTAGTAATGTCACATAAGCAAAACTCAAAACTAAAAAATTCATTCTCCAGAACCCTTTTATAATTTTTGAATAAATGATTTCACCCTTTACCTTCCAGTATAAAAGGATAAAGCCGACTCCCATTATTAGCATGAAGAGGAAGATTAACCAAAAAAAAGATTGTTCCCATATTGTCAGAATAATAAAATGAACAGCAAATAATAAAAGGAGCGTCGTAATATCAATTGCGAAACTAACTGCAAGACGGTGTTGCTTTGAAAGTTGCTTCACAATAATAAAAACAATAAAATATCCAACTAAAGGGATGGTTACGAAAACCGCTCCAATCGATGATAAAACATTAGCCACTTTGTTTCCTCCCTCTTAATTCCTCCCCTTTAATGCCTTTGTATAGTAGCGGGACTAAGCTCAGACGGTTATTTTGTTTTTCTGCAATAGAAAGCGTATAACCTAATATCGCATCAATTTCTGTTTGTCTTCCATTTTCAATATCCGAAAGCATGGATGAACGATTATGCCCTGTTTTTTTCCCAATCTCCTTGATCTGCTCGAATGGACAAACAACGGAAAGATTTTGATAAACCGTCTCAAGTTCTTCATATAATGATTTTGCGATTGAACAAAAATGTTCATTATGAAATAATTCACCATTTGTTATTTTAAAAATTGCCGTCAATGGGTTAATAACCGAATTAATCACTAGTTTTTCAAGTAACAGTAAATAATACTCTTCTTTAAATTCAAATGAAAACGATGCCCCCATCATTGTTAACTTTGAAAATACAGGTTCTTTTTTGCCTTTAAATAGCGCTATATTCGTAGAACCTAAACCTCGGTGAGAAACCGACGTATCATCTAACCTGTATGCACCATGACTAACTGTTCCAACAAAGATGGTCGTATTTTCTAAAGTATGAAGTAATTCAAGGTGCCCCATACCATTTTGGAGAAAAAGAAGCGAAGTCTGCTTCGGGAGATTCCTTAGGGAGGGAACTACTTCAGATAGATGGTACTGTTTAACCGCGACAATTACAAGATCATAAAACTCTTTATTCTCCATCAAACTTGTCATCGGATAGGCTTTCACACTAATATTTTTTGTATCATTAAATGCTTGTAAGGTAAGCCCTTCACTTGTCAGCCTATTCGCTTGACCATTTCTATTAGTGAATAGCGTAACAGCGTGTTTTTCCTGCAAATAAGCTGCATATAGTAATCCGATAGATCCTGACCCAATAATTGCAATATTCAATATATTCCTCTACTTTCCTTATGTCTTCATGTTTTAATTTTACCAAAAAATGTACCTAAAGTCCTATATTTCTTCAATAAAAATACACCAAGTGCTGGTTGGATAGCTGTAAAGAAAGTAATTTCAAAGACTTTTAATAATTTAAAGGGGATTTAGTCCATAACTGCTAGACTACTATCATGCCAACGTTTTCACTTGGGGTTATGTTTTTTTATATTCATTTAGAAACTAGGCCATCAAAAAAACGTATAATGCAGTTCTTTCGCATCATACGTTCTAATAGGTTAAACAGGATAAACAGGATGTTTACGTTCACTAAATGACACTTCTTTGGAAGAATAGAAGGTAAAGCGACGTTCAAGTACCTTTCTTAACTCATTTGGATCTACGACTTCATCAATAATAAGCTCTGAAGCTAGTTTATACACATCAATATGCTCTTGATATTCTCGTTGTTTTTCCTGAACAAATTGAATTTTTTCCTTAGGGTCTTCTATTGCTTCAATTTTATTAGAATATACCGCATTTACAGCCGCTTCTGGCCCCATAACAGCTATTTGAGCTGTTGGAAGAGCAATACAGCAGTCTGGCTCAAATGCAGGGCCAGCCATAGCATACAAGCCCGCTCCATAAGCTTTGCGCACAACAACAGATATTTTCGGTACCGTAGCCGAGCTCATTGCTGCAACAAGCTTTGCTCCATGACGAATAATTCCCGCTCTTTCAACTTTCGTTCCGATCATAAAACCAGGAACATCTGCTAAGAAGAGTAATGGAATATGAAATGCATCACATAAAGTAATGAATTTTGCTGCTTTGTCAGCTGAGTCCGGGAATAAAACGCCTCCTTTAATTTTTGGCTGATTGGCAATAATTCCGATAACTTTCCCGTTTAACCGAGCTAGACCCGTGATAAGTTCTGGAGCAAACAACCGTTTAATTTCAAAGAAGCTCCCCTCATCAATAAGAGAATCAATGCATTCATACATATCAAATGGTGCGTTTTGATGCTTTGGAATAATTGATTCTAGTGATCTCCCACTTTTAGGAGATACACCCGGGATATCTGTGGTCTTTTTTTGGAAATTCATTGGAAAGTATGATAGGTATTTTCTAGCTGATTGAATTCCTTCTTCCTCCGATTGAACGAGAACGTCTCCACATCCACTCACTGAGCAGTGCATTCTCGCCCCACCCATTTCTTCAAGCGTGACTTTTTCACCAATTACCTTCTCAGCCATTCTTGGTGAACCTAAGTACATAGAAGCATTCCCTTCAACCATTATGACAATGTCACAAAAGGCTGGAATGTAAGCACCTCCGGCAGCAGAAGGACCAAATAATAAACAAATTTGAGGAACCATACCTGACATTTTCACTTGGTTGTGAAAAATTCTTCCCGCTCCTCTTCGATTTGGAAACATTTCTAGCTGGTCCGTGATCCGAGCTCCCGCGGAATCCACTAAATAATACATCGGAACTTTCAGTTTTAGAGCAGTTTCTTGAATGCGAATAATTTTTTCAACCGTTCTGGATCCCCATGACCCAGCTTTTACAGTCGAGTCATTCGCCATTACACACACTGTTTGACCATTTACCTTCCCAATGGCCGTCACCACTCCGTCAGCAGGCAAATCTCCCTCCTGAAAATTGGCGAAGATCCCATCCTCTTCGTATTCACCATCATCAAATAGAAGCTGAAGACGGTCTCTCACAAATAGTTTATTTTGAGCCTTTAACTTCTCATGATATTTCTCGTGTCCTCCTGCTTTAACTTGTTCTCTTTTTTCATTAAGCGTCATTTCTTCTATCTTTGAAGTTGTCACTATGCTTCCCCCTTTAAGTACTAATCCTCTATTAACACTAAAACGTCCCCTTCATTTACAAAGTCACCAATATTTACTTTGATTTCACGAACGGTACCATTGATCCCCGATTCAATTGGTATTTCCATTTTCATGGATTCCAGCTTTAATACTTCTTGTGCACTAGTTACTTGTTCTCCTGTATTAACCGTGATGTCCAATACTGTTCCAGCCATAGACGATGTAACTTCATTCATACCCATTGCCTCCTAATGATTTTTCTCTTTTACTAAGAAATCCGTCGTATAATCTCCCAATATAAACTCTTCCTCTTGTAGTAAGCGGTGGAAAAGAGGTAGATTGGTTTTAATCCCCTCAATTTTCGTTTCACTAAAAAATCTCTTGGCACTATTTATGCACTGTTCTCTCGTCTCTCCAAACACAATACATTTAGCAATCATAGGATCATAAAAAGGCGTTACTGTATTCCCTTCTATATACCCTTCATCAATTCTTGTCGTTGCTGTATCGCCCCATTGTAACTTCGTAATTTTTCCCGGTGAAGGCATAAAGGTAATCGGATCTTCTGCGTAAAGGCGAAACTCAATGGCGTGTCCTTGCTCAATAATCCCATCTTGAGTAGATAAAGGAAGTTTCTCCTTCATAGCTACAAGCAACTGCCACTTCACTAAATCAAGTCCTGTAACCATTTCCGTAACAGGATGTTCTACTTGTAATCTTGTATTCATTTCTAAAAAATAAAAATTCTCTTCTTGGTCAACAAAAAACTCAACAGTCCCTGCATTGACATAGTTTACTGCTTTTGCCGCTTTCACTGCTGCGGCAAACATTTTTTCTCTCGTTGACGCTGAAAGAAAGGGAGATGGTGATTCTTCAATTACCTTCTGATTTCGCCGCTGAACGGAGCAATTCCTTTCAAATAAATGAACAACATTTCCTTCTCCATCCGCAAAAATTTGCACCTCTATATGTCTACCATTTTCGATACACTTCTCAATAAATACTTCGTCATTACCGAAATATGCTTTTGCTCTCGCTTTCGTAGATTGAAAATTTCGAACGAGCGCTTGTTCATCTTCACAACGTATCATACCGATGCCACCACCGCCACCGCTAGCCTTTAGCATAATAGGATACCCAATTTCAAGCGCAATTTCTTTTGCCACTTCAATATCCTGTATGCCTTCAATACTTCCTGGAACTACGGGGACACCTGCATTTTTCATCGACTTACGTGATTCAATTTTATCTCCCATCTTTTCAATCGTATCAAAATGAGGACCAATGAAAACCATCCCCAGTTCAGCTACCTTTTTAGCAAATACTGAATTCTCCGATAATAATCCATAGCCTGGATGAATTCCTTCTACTTTCTCTTCACTAGCAATCCTTAAGATTTCATCCATGTTAAGATAAGATTTATTAACAGGCGGTTCACCAATTCGATGCGCACGATCCGCTTCATTCACATAAGGTAGATCTTTATCAGCATCCGAGTAGACGGCTACTGTATATATCCCCATTTCTTTACACGTTTTAATAATTCTAGAAGCAATTTCTCCACGATTTGCGATTAATACTTTACGCACTATACATCCTCCTTCACACATTAATGAAAAGCACACCCTCTATTAACTTTCTGTCTTTATTCGAAAATTCCTGCTAATAATGTAAACGCTTTCTAAGAATCGTGCAGAATTTTTTGTTTATTTGTAATATAATGATAGAGGAAGATAGTGAAAACAGCAATTCAATCGGAGGAGATTCAAATGATTAAAGTGGAAAAATTGAAAATTAATTATAAAACATTAGAAGAGTTTAAAAAGTTTAAAGAGTATGGAATTCAGGAACTTTCCATGCACGAAGACCTTCAAGCTAATATTATTGAGAATGACAGCCAATCCCCTTTTTACGGAATCTATTTTGGCGAGACACTAGTCGCTAGGATGAGTCTTTATCAACGTCACGCACAATTTGACCAATACTTTAATCCACCTCAAACCTACCTTGAACTTTGGAAGTTAGAAGTATTACCTCTTTATCAAGGGAAGGGATACGGGAAAACACTTGTCGAATTCGCTAAAAATTTTAATATGCCAATAAAAACCAATTCTAGAATTAAGTCCAAAGAATTCTGGGAGCATATGGGGTTTGAATCTGTCTCATATGATATGGAACGTGATTTAGGGGAAAATCCACTTGTTTGGTATCCAAACGGCGTTACAGTCCAATAAAAATTTGAACTGTAAATCGTTTCACTATATTTTTTCGTCAACCTTTTTTAAACTTCAAAACAAAAGCACCTAAGATACCTTAGGTGCTTTACTTATTGGACATCCTTTGTAAATTACCGTTTTTATCCATTTGGAATTTCATATTTTCATTATCTTCGGTTTGAACAGCCATTTTTCTTGCTTTTTCTAAGAAAGATAATAATGAATGGTAATCCTCTTTTACGGTTTGTAATTCTGTTTTAAGTTGAACCTGTTCATGCCTTAACGAATCATTTTCTTCAGTTAAAGAAATTACCCGTTCTTCTAATACTTGCTTTTCAGTTGAGAGTTTATGCTCTTGCTCTTTCACACCTTCAAGGTAAGTTAAATACGATGTAATTTCATTTAACGAAGGGAAAATGTTAGAATCGTCCGACTCCTTCGGCTGCCTTATATCTTCATGACTACTTTGAACCGTTATCCCCTTTTTCTTTTGTTCTTTTCGTTGCTTCTTCGCTAGCTCAATTCCAGAACGATATTGCTTTCTTACATATGAATTCCACCGAAACCCACAGGCAGCACCTGTTCTAGATAATTTCTGACCCACCTCTTCAAAAGCTTGGAGCTGGGTACCTCCTTCACGAATATGTCTCAATACCACTTCGGCTAACAAAAGGTCTTCATCTTGACTCCAAGCATCTTGTCTAGTGGAAGACATTGTCTATCACTCCTTTTTTGTGCCTTATACTCAATAAATATGCACATAATAGAGTAGATAGACGAAAGAATTTATTTTTTCTGAAGAAAGCTAGCCACAGCTTGGTGATGTTCCTTTGTTGCCCAAAGCACAGAACAATGTTCTATCTCTTTTTTCATTGATTCAAAAAGGTTATTTGCATCTTCTAACATCATTTTTTTATAAGCCATCATAACATCTAAAGAGTGATGGGTAAGGGCTGTAAAATATTCTATTGCCGCTCTTTCAGAATCTACTATTTCTCGGACAAACCCCATATTCTTTAGCGAATCCGCGTCATATCGCGATGACGATAATAGCATTTGGAGTGCCATATCTCGTTGTAGTTTTTTCATGAGTAGCGTTCCCCCACCCCACCCTGTCGTAATCCCAAGTGCCCCTTGAATAAAGCCCACTCTTCCACTCTTTTGGATGACTCGAATATCACATGCTGTGGCAATTTCAGCTCCACCACCGACGGCTAAACCATTTATATAACAAAAGGTAGGCTTTTCAAATGTCGATAAAGTATATAATATTTTCCCCATTTTCGATAACATTCCAAAGGCTTCTTCCGCTGTAAATAGCTTATGAAACACCGATAGATCTCCACCTGAACAAAAAGCTTCCACCCCTGCTCCCTTAATCAATAAAGCTTTAATTGTGGGATGTTTAGCTTCTTCTAACGCCCTCTGTAAGCCATTCATGACTTCATCATTCACTGCATTTCGCTTCTTTTCTCGATTTATAGTAAAACAAACTATGTGACCTTTCTTCTCAATTATGTAGTCTCCCATTCATACCCCTCCCTTTCTATCGTTATGTTATTAATTCTTTCTTACAATACTACAAATTATTTCTATAAGCACAACAAAAAAACCGTAAAGAGCCATGGTCTCTTTACGGTTTTTCGGACGTTATTTGTTTACAACGTCTTTTCCTTTATACGTTCCGCACTCTTTGCACACACGGTGAGCAAGCTTCATTTCACCGCAGTTTGGGCATTCTACCATACCTGGTACATGCAGTTTGAAGTGTGTACGACGTTTTCTTTTTGCAGTTTTAGATGTTCTTCTGAAAGGTACAGCCATTCTTCCCACCTCCTTAAAGAGATTCGTGTTGTTATGAAGGCCAGTTCTTGCTGGTTCTTCGCTAATTAAGAGTCTTTGTCAAAAAATTTCGCTAAATCTGCTAGTCGAGGGTCCACTTTCTTTTCAGATGAAGAACTTGGTGTTGTGATATTTTCATCCACAACAAGATTCCAATTCCTTCCAGATGGTAATTCCTCTTCCACCACTTTATCGCTGAACACTTGCATAGGAACTTCAAGGACAATAAGCTCTTGTATGACCGGTTTTAAATCGATCACATCTCCTTGAATCATATGCACTTCTTCCTCTTCTGAACCAACATAATCAGATGGTCGAAGTAAAAAGGTTTCATTTGTTGAGATGTCAATTGGAAAATAAACATCCGATAACGTACGAGAACAAGGTAAAATCATCTCACCTGATAAGTGCAAATGAAAGGTAACTTTATCAGAACTAATATCAGCTCTTCCAGTTACAGAAATAGGTGATATACTACGAATATCCGGCTGGATATCCTTAACCTCTTCCACTGAGACTTTTTCATCAAGATGTAAGCCCTTGTCGCGAAACTTTTGTAGTTGAATTGTTGACCACTTCAATATACTCACCTCAAGGCAACAAAGGTAATTATAGCTTTACAAATACACTTTGTCAATATTTTTTCTTTACACACTTTACAACACTAGTATAGAAATTATAACGTGTTATTATAAGTCATTGTCAACAATTTAAGGATGTGATTTTTTTGAAAGCAACTGGAATCGTTGTAGAGTACAATCCATTTCATAATGGACACCTTCATCATTTACAATTATCAAAGAGAATTTCGAACGCCGATGCAGTCATTGCCGTAATGAGTGGGAACTTTCTTCAAAGGGGAGAGCCAGCATTAGTAGACAAGTGGACTAGAGCAAAAATGGCACTACTTGCAGGAGTAGACATAATTGTCGAACTACCGTATGCATTTGCGACACAAAATGCAAAAACATTTGCATTCGGTGCCATATCCATTTTAGAAGCATTACGGTGTGAAAGCTTCTGTTTTGGAAGTGAATCGGGAGATTTAGATGCATTTATGTACACAGTAAATGAGCTTCAGCATCAAAATGTGGCGTATGAGAAGGAGATATCGAAAAACATTGCAGAGGGAATGAGCTATCCATCCGCTCTTTCAGCCGCCTTTAAAACTTTGCATTTTACAAAGCCTGCTATTGATTTATCTCAGCCAAATAACATTTTAGGGTACCATTACATTGATGCGAAACAACGAATGGGAGCATCCATTAGGCCTTTAACCATTCAAAGAACACAAGCTGGGTACCATGACGAAGCCTTTAATTCTTCATCAATCGCTTCTGCCACATCCATTCGAAAAGCATTGAAAGAACACTCTTTTTCAATAAAAAAAGTAGAGAGGTTTATCCCAAAAGGGACAGCGCAGGAGCTTCATTCATCTATTCATGAATACGGACAATTAGTGGGCTGGGAAGACTTTTGGCCATTATTACAATATAAACTATTAACAACAAATAAAGAGGACCTCTCGCTAATTTATGAAATGGAAGAGGGAGTTCATCATCGGATTATGGATAAAATGACAACTAGTAATAGTTTTTTTGAATTAATGGAAAATGTGAAGACGAAACGTTATACGTGGACAAGGATACAGAGAATGCTGTTGCATACACTAACGAATACAACCAAAGAAGAGATGAACAAAGACTATCCAAGTTATATTCGACTATTAGGAATGTCTGATATCGGCAGACAATATTTAAATAATATCAAGAAAGATATCGAACTCCCGCTTATTAGTAAACTTTCATCTGTAAAAAAAGAGGATATCGCCATAGACATACGCGCTTCAAGATTATATGCACTTGGTTATAAAAGTCCCTCTGCACAACAGAAATTATTGGCGAAAGATTACAGTCAGCCTCCTTTATATGTTAACAAATCTTAAGTATTTGAAAATACAAAGGCGAGAAGCATCTCCTTTTGCTTCTCGCCTTTCACATATCGCCAACCACTATTTCGTAGTCAAATCCTTCAAATATGCCAATGCTTCATCAAACGTTTTAACCGGTACAATGACCATTTCAGATTCAATTTCTTTTGCTGTTTCAACCGCTGCATCATAATTTGACTTCATCTCAGGGAATTCTTTTCTTAGTTCAGCAGTGATTTCATCATTGGGAGCTAAAAAGATTTCTGCTCCAGCACTGTCAGCTGCAACGATTTTTTGCTCAATGCCCCCGATTCTTCCTACTTCTCCATTTTCAGAAATGGTTCCAGTTCCGGCAATTTCATACCCTTTTGAAATATCTTCTGGAACTAGTCGGTTATATACCTCTAAACTGAATAATAAACCAGCTGATGGCCCACCAATAGTGCTTGTATCCCATTTTACTTCTGGTGAAGAGGATAATTCACGATCGTCTACTAGTTCAATTCCAATTCCCGCTTTCCCATCTTCGTATTCTTGTAGCGTAATGGAATGATTGATTTTTTCTTCCTCTCGAATAATGGTAACACTAACTTGATCGTTCGGTTGTTTCTGTTGGACATATTCAATAAATTCTTTAGATGAATTAAATGACTGATCATCAATCTTTATTATCCTGTCTCCTGGTTTGATTACTTTCGACGCTTCGAATTGAGGGAAAACATTTAATACATAAATACCTTCATAGGAAAGTTCGTATGGTTTGCTTGCGGCTTCAAAAGCAGTTATAACAGCATTATGTGTGGAGTTTTCCATATAGTATAATTGCCTTGTTGCATATGCTTCATCAGATTCTTCTGGTCTTCTCACCTCTTCTTCTGCGAACACATTGTGATATGGGAGAAACTTAGCTGAAAGGTACGTATAAATATTTGCTTTCCCCATTTGTACAGTGGTGATAAAGAAGGCTCCTTCTTGTTCGTATCCCTCTTGAATCTCCACGATCTCCGTTACATCATGTGCACCACCGGGTTTTGTCACATAAAATGGTAATCGATAAAAGGGAAGTAGGATCAAAACGACCCCTACAATGATAATGACACGATTTCTTACTTTTCTAGACATATATTATGGCCCCTTCCATTCCTCTATTAGCTTACGAATTTGAGGAATGTATTTCATTGATTCTTGTTCTCCAACTTCAATCATTTCTTCAATATTCGTAAAGGCTTTAGAACTGAACATTTCAACATGTGGTCTGATCATTACGTCGGAAGCAATGACCCGATTTTCTAATATTTCTAGCTGAAGAATATCAATACTGTGCATAATAATATCATAAATATTGTTTAATTCAGCCTCTTTATTTACATGGGATACATCAACAGCAATGACAAGGTCCGCTCCCATCTCTTTCACGACAGAAACAGGCACTCGATCTATGACCCCTCCATCAACCAATATCCTACCATCCTTTTTCTCTGGTACAAAGATACCTGGTATCGATATGCTCGCTCTAACTGCATCAGCAACACATCCTTCTTTAAAGACAACTTTTTTTCCATGTGTTAAATCTGTAGCGACAATCGCTAAAGGAATTAACAGCTCATCAAAATTTTTTTGATGAGTAAATAAGTAAATAAACTCTTTTATACGCTTGCCAGAGATAAACCCCATTTTCGGGACTGTAAAATCAAGAAAGTATTTTCTCCTAAATACTGTTGAAAATCGATACAAATCCTCTATCTTATGACCAGTAGCATAAAAGGCGCCAACTAAGGCTCCCATACTACTTCCAGCAATAAAATCAATGGGGATTCCATGATCCTTTAATACTTTTAGAACTCCTAAGTGAGCAAATCCTCTTGCCCCTCCAGAACCTAGAGCAAGCCCTATTTTGGGTCTAGTCATATTTATCACTCCTCGATTACACTAACCCATTTCATCTTATGGTCTAAATCTATACGTTATGAGTATATTGATTAATATAAGGACAGGTTACCGCGTGATTGATTAATCAATGTTTTCTACTTCAACATTGTAAATTAGAGGAGGCGCCCCTTTTGAATATATCCTTCATCAAAACTTTACTTCTTGCCCTTATTGCTACTAGTTTTGCTGCATCATTAATCGCCTTTCCTCAAGAATCTCTTCAAGCATCAGAAAGAGGGTTACAAATGTGGTGGGGGGTCGTTTTTCCATCTCTCCTTCCTTTTTTTATTGTTTCTGAATTGCTAATTGCCTTTGGTGTTGTAAAATTCCTCGGCGTACTATTAGAACCTCTTATGAGGCCTATTTTTCGTGTACCTGGTTCAGGGGGGTTTGTTTGGGCGATGGGAATGGCTTCTGGTTTCCCAGCAGGAGCTAAATTAACCGCAAGATTACGTCAGGAAGAACAACTCTCACAAGTTGAAGCAGAACGCCTCGTCTCCTTTACCAATTCTTCTAATCCACTATTTATTTTCGGAGCTGTGTCCGCCGGATTTTTTGAGAATGTACATATTGGGGTCATATTAGTTTTAGCCCATTTTTTAGGAAATATCCTCGTCGGGGTCATGATGCGCTTTTATGGAGTAGAAGAAAAACGACATACGCGATCGATAAAGCAACCCTTTTTAGTAAGGAATGCCTTTCGAGAACTACACCATTCACGTTTGCGAGACAACCGCCCCCTAGGTAAGCTGTTAGGAGACGCAGTAATGTCCTCTATTCAAACATTGTTGATGATCGGTGGATTTATTATTTTATTTTCTGTATTAAATTCTATACTAAAACATATTAGCGTGACGAATATTCTTGCAATACCCATTTCATATCTCTTTTCCATTTTTCAACTACCAAATGAATTGAGTATTCCTTTTATATCAGGACTTTTTGAAATTACACTCGGAAGTCAGTTAACTAGTAAAGTATCCACTTCTTTACTGTATCAAGTGATGATTGTCAGCTTCCTGCTAGGCTTTAGTGGATTTAGTGTTCATGCACAGGTAGCAAGCATTCTTGCTCAAACAGATATACGTTTTAAGCCGTTTTTCTTCGCTCGAATTATTCAAGGGGCTTCTGCTGCTTTTTTTGCATGGGTATTATGGAAGCCACTATATATCAAGCTTTATTCCATTGAACATACAGATGTCACACCTGTTTTTCAGTTCAACGATTCTAATCCAGTAGTTGGGTATTTTCATCAGTTATTCTATCTTGGCCCCACGATAACAATAAGCTTTTTACTTTTGTATATACTGCTTTATTATTCTCGTCATTTCCTTAATAAAAGAAATGATTATTAAATAAACAGCACTTCCTGTATAGAGTCCGTCCTAGCATCCTTATAAACAATAATAGCGGAAGAGAGACTCTCTTCCGCTACTTTATGAGAATTTTTTAATTAATGCGTCTTCAACGGCTTTTGGAACTAGATCAGAAATATCCCCTTTATACTTAGCCACTTCTTTCACTATAGAAGAGCTCAAAAAAGAATATTGGTTATTGGTCATAATAAAAAATGTTTCAATTTCATCATTTAAGACTCTGTTCATAGAAGTAATTTGCATTTCATATTCAAAGTCCGACACAGCTCGTAGACCACGAATAATTGCGTTTGCCTTCACGCTTTTTGCATAGTCAACTAATAACCCTTGATAAGTATCAATTGAAACATTCGGAAGATCTTTCGTCACTTCTCTTATAAGTTCCAGTCGTTCTTCAACGGTAAACAATGGATTTTTAGATGAATTATTTAATACAACAACATATACTTTATCGAAAACCTTTGCTCCTCTTGAAATAATATCTAAATGACCTAATGTTATTGGGTCAAAACTCCCTGGACAAACAGCAATACTCCCCATGATAAGGTACCTCCAACTTAATCTATATATAATTGATAAATAGAAACTGAAATCATTCCGTAATTCTCAGCCCTGACTAATTGAAAACGATCTACTTGTTGCGGAAGTAGAACGTCATTACTATGTTCACAAACTACGTAACCGCTTTCATTTATTAATTCATTTGTATCAATATACGTTAGTAACGCCTCTAATTTTTGTTTTTTATAGGGCGGATCTAAAAATATGTAATCAAAGGTTATTTCTCTCTTACTGATGGCTTTTAATGCCCGATTAGCTTCGTTTCGATATATTTCACATTCCTTTTCAAAAGAACAGCTCTTAACATTGCTTTTTATCGTTGAAATAGCCTTAGCGTCTCGGTCGACAAAAATTACTTTTTCCATTCCTCGACTAAGTGCCTCAATGCCAAGCCCGCCACTACCTGCAAATAAATCAAGGGCAATTCCACCTGTGAAATAAGGACCAATCATATTAAAAATTGCCTCTTTTACTTTATCCGTAGTAGGTCTTGTATTTGTGCCAGGCACACTTTTTAAAGGTCTTCCCTTACAAGTTCCAGATATTACTCTCATTCTTTCTTCACCACTACCTATCAGATTTCTTATCTATCCTACCATATTTCATCTATTTTAGCCATGGTTCGCTAAATTGAAAAACGTTACGTATAAAAACAGAGCAGTCGGTCATACTAACAATAACAACATCTAAACTGATGTTGTTGCCAACCGCGGAGAAGACTTACGTTTCCCCATAAGTTCTTCCTCCGGTTTCTCCTCTCCCTTTGCCTTCTGTCCTGAAAAGGAAATGGAAGGACCCTGCAGATTATCTGCAGGGTTTTTTTAATCATTTCTCTTTATAGTGATGGCTTGAGGCTGTTTTTCTATTGTAAGTTGAAAAAGATTACTTAGGGCCTTTTCTTTAATAAGCAACGTATCATTCCAAATAAAAAATGAATCATCTGCTAAAGAAAATTCTTCCTCATTTAAAATATAATAGCTTCGTAAATCATAAAATCGATACATCTTTCCTTTTTGCTGAACTAAAAACGAGCTTTCAGAACTTAACGTTTTAACAGAATAGTCTAATTGAATCAACGTCTCCCTTAACGGGTACAGTCTCTCATTTTTGTACATATAGCTAGAAATAGGTAAACTCCGTTTGCTTTTATTTTGAATCACTGTCGGCAACTTCATCATTAATACTGCATCTGTATTAGGCTGCTGGGCAATTTGTTTAAAGAATTCCGTTTCACCATTAAGAACCTTTCCTGTAATGGAATCTAATACAGTAGGTGTAATGACCTCATCTTCCCATTTACTCAGTTCCTTTTCCCATGTATCCCACTCTTCATCAGAAAAAACATATTGAAATTCATGATAAGCATACTGAGACTTTTCAGCAGACGGAACTTCCTGAACGAGAGTAGCAAGAAGAAAATCCTTTATCCAATCGTCGGAATAGTTAAATCGTTCGTTTAAATAAGCTACTTTATTCAATTTTGCCACATCCTCTATTTCTGATAGAGAGGATAACACATGAAAATTAGGATAATGAACGGATGATAACGATGCATCAACGATGATGGTTGTATGCCCTCCCCCTATTGTAGGCAATCCAATTGCTTCGATGGACTGGTTCGAAAATAACGTCAACTGTTTGTTTATATCAGTCTTTACCCAAGAACCTGGTTGCCAATATAACACTGGGGAAGAATTCACACCTTCAAACTGATAATACTCCACTAAATCTAATTGCTTCTTTGCTACTTCTGGTAAATTGCTAAACCAATTACCTTCCACTTCGGATGAGTCGGAAAGTTCTATTGTGGTAAAAATATTACGTTCCTTTATTTTAAACAACCAATCAACCATTAAGCTTGTCTTTTCTGATTTGTTTAAATGATAGGTTAAGATAAATTCATCTACATTCCTCAAAGTTGTTGTAACAAAACCTTCATCCGTAATACGACAAGCTTCACCATCTACGGTTACACATGATACGTCCTGAACTTGTTGTGGCCACATTAATGCCTTTGAAACATCCATTCCTGAAAGTCGTTGAGTAACTGACAAGGAGTTCTCTTGAATGTGAACAAGGATATTTTGTGAGACAATAGGCTTTTTTTCTTGAGTATTACTATAAACATTCCACTGCCATACTAAAATTACACCACAAACAGGAATGAGGAATAATACTATTAATAACGATTTCCGAAACATCAATCATATCCCCTTCGTTTTATCCTTACAGTAACTGTAACAAAGGAAATATAGAAAAAGATATAGTTTTTGTGTATAAATGTAACGAATAGTTACATACACAAGTCGAAACCGTCAAAATCATCTAATGAAGCATTGTTGGAACAATGGTCTAACACTATATCATGCCACTCTTCTTGAGAAAAAATATTTTTGCGATTTACTAAAAGCTCTTCCAAAGAGTCGATCGTCGCTCCTTCAATTTCATCCTCCTCAAGTAATGCAAGGAATCCATGTATGGATAACGTTGATAAAATGGACATTAAAAGAAAGGAATATGGGACATTTGTTTGCTGTATAGGTTTTTTTGCCGACGGCCAAATATACCCAATCCATAATACGGTTAACAAGAAAACGAATATCCAAATCATCTTTTCACACCTTTCTTATATCTTACTTCTCATTTTATGTTAAGAATGGTAAAGTATTAATCATTAATAGAAATGAGAAGTGGAGTGAGCAAGGTTGATTCAACGTTTTATTGAGCTTGGAGAAGGGTACTCAGATTTATATGAGCTAATCGAATTAACAAATGCGAGTCAACACCGTGTCGAGCACTTAATAGCTCTTCATACGACGATAAATAGTCGATTGGTAAGTTCCCTCGTGACCGTTTTATCCCCTACAAAAGAAGGTGAATTTCAGCCAATATACATATGCCGTGAAGGGATACCGAATCCACATGAAATCCCAAATAAGCGCTTTCAATTATTTGAGGAGCTCTCTAAAACCATTCAGAAACCCATTACTGAATTGGATGTGAAACCTTCGACTATATTTGCTGAGAAAGAATTATATTATCAATACTTGATCGGTATTTTAAGACTACAACGTCTAATTACACCAATGAAATAAAAAGAAGGTGAGGAAAGCCCTCACCTTCTACTTTATAGCCCAATCTTATAATCATATTCCTTTGCCTTATCGGGCTTGGAGTTTTCATACTCTGTATTAATCGAAGGCTTAAAGGATGGTTCTACCTTTTTTACGTACGAAAATTGGGATAGCTTCCCCATAGTAGCCTTAATGTCTTCCTTATTGCAATAAATAACGACGTATTTTAACTTTTTAGAGACATAATGGACATGCCCGAAACGCCTCAATGATTTAGCATGTTTTAAATGATAAAGCCATACTACCATTCCTTGTCTTTCTGTCAACATGACAATAACCCCTCACCGAACTGTCTATTTTTCATTTAGTCTAGCATAGCTGGATAGTAATCTGCAACTAATGGAAAGGAATGAAATCATGTGGATTTAGCCCAAATCTGGGATGAATTTATGTACCATTTGAACGAAAAAAAAGGAATTAATCAAGCTACTTGGAAGAAAAGTGCCGGTATTCCATTCATTTATATTCATAGCAGCCTAGACCCCATCTTGCTAGATGAAGAAATAAAGCAAAGTGCTGCCAACACCATGGTTGGTTTTCGCTTGCATGCTGAAACAGAATTCGTTCGCAAACAAGGTGATCTCTCTGTTTATCGTCACCGTTTTTTCGTACCACAAGAAAAAATGTTCTGCTGCGGGAATTTATGTGAAGATTGTATTCGCTTGAAAAGAAAGTAAAGGAAATTATCTCCAAAACAAAAAGAGAAGAATACTCTTCTCTTATGCCGAACAACTACAGCCACCACCAGTTCCACAACCCCCACTACAAGATGAGGATTGGAAAAATGGGTTACCGGTTGGAACCTTAATATGTTCAGAAACTGAACCCCCTATTAAAACACTGACTTCATCCAACAAGTCCTGGAGATCGTTTTCTGCTTTTCTATAATTAGCTACGTGCTCATCTAAGTCCATTATTCGCTTGACTCGACGTATTTCTTTCATTACACGCTGATAATCTGGATGATAGCGTCCGAAGCGTTGTACTTCTTCATAGAGCTCTTTTAATTTCGTGAATTCATTGATTTTTTCCTGGCTAGTAGCTGAGTTTTTCAATCGTTGGTAGCAAGAACGGTATTCATCAGCTTCTTTTGATTGCAAAATCAACTCTACTAATTCTTCAGTAGCTTGAAGAATTTCTAACCTTTCTAAAGTAGCAAGCAACAGCGCTCACCTCCATGCCACATATTTTAGCATGTTTTAAAAAGATTAGCGAATCTTTCTTACGTTATCTTTACGTAATCCAAACAAAAAACTGTTTCTGTAAAAGAGGTTCATTATTAAGGGTCATCACTTCTAATTGAATGTGATGGTTTCCTTTTGGCAAATTCTTTACTACAAATGCTGCTGTATTAAACTCTCCTTGTTTTTTTCCATTGACAGAAACGACTACCTTCCCTACTTTTTTCCCATTTTTTCCTGAAAATGATATATCCTTCAACATACATTCAATATAGAGATTTTGTTTTTGGACGATATGTCTAACAGTAAATGAATCTTCATTAACTTTTATTGATTGTTTAGGTAATACACTCGCAACAACTGATTCTGGTTCTGGTACAGAATCTCGACAACCTGCAGGGACCAAAAGCATCATGATGATCATAATTTTCTTCAAATTTACCACTCCTTATGAATAGGATAAGCAATTTGAAGAAAAATACACATACAGAAAAAATGACCTTAACCAATTTTATTCGTCAGCGGCATTCATCGATTGGACCATGTTCATCATCATCGAAGCCATTTGTACACCATTCGAGAATTTTTGTATTTGATGAGGAATCGTTCTTTTATAATATTCCATTGCCGAGACTTGGAAAGAATTTATTTCTTCTGGATTTCTAGTGAGCTTTCGATACCAAATAGGTTGTTCTCGTAAAAAGCGTTTCAAATCTTCATTTGAATATATAATGTCTAATACTTCTTTTCTCATCTATACACCTCTTCCTTAATCTTTACGGAAAGAAAAGGGATTAGGACGTTCCTGAGGTTCGCTTTTCACTTGTGGTGTTGTTCCTCCAGTTGCTCCTCCACCGGATGAAAACTGAGTGAGAACGCCCTGAATAGCTCCTAGTGCTTGGCTTAGATTCGTTATATGCTGCTGTACTTGGTCAGGTTCCATTTTTTGAAGGATTCCCGTTATTTGCTCAAACAATCCCTTGCTGTCCTTCTCTTCTTTTTTATCTTCTTTTTCAGTATCCTCTTTTTTATACGAATTCCATTTAGGATCATCATCTCCAAGTAAATACCAATCTTCAAATAACTCCTGCCATGTTGATTGTCCATTCCTTACTTCTTTAACCAGGTTCGGATGCTGTTGAACAAACTCTTTAAATTCTTGTACAGAAGGATGTAACTGCTTTTGTTCCATGGGCAATGCCTCCTAACTCCCATAGGTTTCCTTACAATAACATATGACTTATAGAAAAGATTTGTGCCCAGTATCGCTTGACTAAAAATATTTTGATATGATGATGGTGGATTATGTCGAAATAATAATTGGAGGATTATATGAAAGAAAAAATACAAGCTCTAGTGGACCAATGCTTAATAAATGCTAGTGAAGAAGAACAAGAAACCCTACGTTCAATTTTAGATGGTTTTTTGAAAAAGAAAGAAAAACAGAATTCAACATACATTGGGGGCCTAATGCATATGGAGCGAGAATTAGGTGAGGATTTTTGTGAAGTAACCATACCTATTACCCCCCTCACGTATAATTCTTTAAACATGGTACATGGTGGGGTTACAGCTACATTAGTCGACTCCGCGATGGGAACGATAGCAAACTATATGCTACCAAAAGGTTATGGAGCGGTCACATCAAATTTACAAATCCATTACTTAGCACCTGGAATAGCCGGAAACCTACGTGCTACCGGAGAAATCATTCATAAGGGGAAGAAAACGATGATGGTCGAAGGAAAAGTCTATAATGACGACCAAAAAGTGATTGCTCATAGTACTGCTTCCTTTTTTATTATCAAAGCGCAATCTTAAGTATGACAGAAGAAAAAGAAAAAGCGGATGATTATTCCGCTTTTTCAATAAAGTTTTGACTGTAGTACTTTTTGTACACTCCTATCCCTAGATGTGTATATTTCTCTTCGAGTATTTCTTCTCTGTGAACAGAGGAATTTAGCCATACTTGAACAGTATCAGCACCGTCAATATAACCTGTTGCAATATTTTCCCCAGCAAGATCGAACAAAACTCCTTCTGTTTTGAGTCGCTCACTTAAAGTACCGAAAGTAGGAGAAACATGGTCAACATATTCCCCTTGGAACATGTCTTGGCTATGTTTCTTAGCTACCATTGAAACATTTTCATCCCCTTCTAACGATGAAATACCATAAATGTTTCGAATACTGTTTGTAATATCAAAAATTTGAGCTTCATTCCCTTTCTCAATTAACGCCCACTCTTCTTCTTCAGGCTCGTAATCCATCAGGTATCCACTATACACCATTTCATACGGTTGTTGAAGAATAAGCGTTTCCATATCCATATAACGAATACTAACAAGTGTTCCTGTTAATTGATCTAAATATACTTGCGCATAAATTCCGCCTAAATCAACTAACAACCTTGTATTTAAATCTTCTTCGGTTAATTCAAAACGATAAGATCCTTTTTCATCTTCAATAAAAATCTCTGATTCAATAATGGTGAACCGATATAGATCGTTCAAACTTTGTCCAATATCAAAAGGCGCTACATTAAGATTTGGTCCGAGTGCATATATTGTCACTATTTTTTCATCTTTAACTCCAATTTGCATATAGTCATAGGAACTATCGTTATACACCCACCATTCGTACCCATATGCAGAAGGATCCTTACGAGCTGGCTTACCGTATTGGTCAGTAAATGAAGCGATATCTTTTCCAATGAAGGTGGATAACCCTTCAGTTGGTCTTTCACCAATATTCTCAAAATTATCATCTACTACTAATTGATTATCTTGCTTTGGATCATTTAATTGAGGGTTTAGGATTGTCGATTTATTTTGGGACTGTATATTCATATAAATACTTATTAAGATAAAGAAAATAAGGGCGATAAAAACTCTGATAATTTTAATAACGTATTCTCTCCCTTCATTCGCACTCTTCCATCTCACATATTATTATACCATTCTCACGAAATATCGTTAAATTAAAAAATACCCTTTCAAGGGTATTTTAATGATTTTGCTCAGATATTTCATGTAAAGTTTCATCAACTTGATGAGAATTAGATTTAATAGAAAAGTCTCCCAACGACACAATCCCTATTAAGGCTTCATTATCTACAATTGGAAGCCGTCTAATTTGATGTTCTTGCATAATATTTAAAGCATCTTCCACTGTCGTATCAGCTGATACAGAATAAACATTTGAGCTCATCACCGTATCAATTTTTGCTGAACCAGGGTGCTTTTCAGCAACTCCCCTTATAACAATATCACGATCTGTAATCATTCCGACTAACTTCTTTCCGTCTAAAACAGGGATACTCCCAACATTGTGTTCTTTCATTAAAGCAGCTGCTTCATAAACATTGTCTAATACTGTGCAACACTCAACATCTTTTGTCATAATTTGATCAACATTCATCTTTCTTCCTCCTCAAGTAGTGACACATTCATAATTAGTCACTTAACTTTACTTTGTCCTATAGTAGGAAACAGTATTCACTATTCTTTCGATTAGTTTCCGTTATTCCTCATTGCAAGTAATGGCATTTTACACTATTATTAAAAGTGATGATTTTTTATTGAAATAAGAGAAATCTTTTCTGAATAATGTAGGAGGGAAAGTCATGAAAATTGAAAATACAGGAATTGAAAAATTAAAGGCTGACGTAAACCGTCTAGATGAAATTATGCGTTCACATGGGCTTGTAAGAGAAGGTCAATGGGATTATGAGCGTGTAACATATGATCGAAAATTTCAAATTAAAGAAGGTACCTTTTACTTACGTATACAAGGACATACGCTTGAAGGGGATGTCGGTGCTCATGATGCATCCATCCAACTAATGATTCCTTTATTAGGAAAGCACTATTACCCACATGGAGTAGAGTACGGAGATGGCGAACACTTCCCTCAGCACCTACAAAAAACATGTCAGCAAATCCTAACAGATGTGGTTAAAGAAGTTTCGGCTTTTGCCCATTAAGCTAATACAGCACAGAATTTACTGTGCTGTATTTTTATTCCTTATAATACTAGTTACTGTTCAATCCCCTTAAAATTGACTATAATAGAATATAGAGTTATGGATTAGAGAGGGGCTAGGCATTGACCAAAATTATAAACAAAAAAACAATTATTATCTCACTATTCATTATTGTTTCACTTATTATTTTTTATTACATTTTACCAATATCAGTCCCGTTAGTGGCTGCTTTTATCACTGCCTTATTTTTAGCACCCGCAGTGAATATGTTACAAAACAGAATGAAGATAAACAGAAAGCTATCCGTTTTATTAATCTTCTTTCTCTTTATTTTACTTATCGGACTATCTAGTTTCTTTGTCGTAACGAAAGTAGTGGGAGAAGGAATTAAGTTTGTTGATAATGCACCACAGTACTTAAAGGAGCTTTCGGACATTTGGGATGAATATGAAGAAAAATATAGCCATTATACAAGTGACCTTCCAGATGAAGTTGTTGAACGAGCAAAGGAAGATATAGATGGGTTTTTAGAGCAAACACAAGCTAATTTAACAGAAGATTATTTAAATCTTGGAAAAATTAGCGCTTTCCTTAGTTATATCCCCAACTACCTCGTTAATTTTCTTGTTTATTTGATTGCCTTGTTTTTATTTATGATTGACTTACCAAGGATTAGAGAAAAGTTTTACTCCCACTTAACAGAACGAACAGCAGATAAGGTACGGTTTATGACCTCACGTTTGTCCTATGTCGTTTTTGGGTTTTTTAAAGCTCAATTTTTAGTAAGTATCATCATCTTTTTTGTTTCGTTCATTGGGTTACTGTTCATTTCACCAGAGGTGGCTTTAGTAATGGCGGTCATTATTTGGTTAATTGACTTTATCCCTATAATTGGTTCAATTGTAATATTGGGACCATGGGCGCTCTTTCACTTAATAACTGGTGATATTGCTCTTGGGACGAAACTGGCTATTTTAGCAGCTATATTACTCGTTATACGACGAACAGTAGAACCTAAAGTGATGGGCAGCCATATCGGATTGTCTCCACTTTCAACCTTAATAGCCATGTTTTTTGGACTAAAATTATTTGGAATGCTTGGGTTTTTTATTGGCCCGATGATCTTAATCATTTTTAATTCAGCTAAGGAAGCTGGAATTATTAAATGGAACTTTAAAATATAATAGTAAAAGGTACCATCTCAATTTGATGACGATTGAGATGGTACCTTTTTTATAGGGAGTTTTAAAAGAAGTCAACAAAATACGGTTGATTTCCTGAAAAAACTTCATTCAATCGGGTAATTTCATCATCCTTACCTGTAAGGTAATCCATATCAGCTAATTCCCTTGCAGATTTGACTCCAAAGAGTAAAGCCGATAGAGCATTAATATTCATCGACACTCCTCTTTTTGGCTGAGATTGACATGATGGTGAATCTATTTCCTTTTGGAAAACATTGATTTCATTTTTAGATAGTAGAAATGTTTTATTATTCCACGGTGCGTGTGAATCAGTAATGTGCAAAAAGATGTTCTCTTCCTCCTTAACTGGTAATCGAAGGGATTCTAAACATTTTTGAACATCTACAACTCTTGCCATAAAATAAGGGTGTAATTCCGTTTTGACCTTAGGATTATGTAATAAAAATGGTAAAGGATCTTGATCATTTAGCATCAACTCTATATTTTCAACCATGGAATCATGTTGACATAAGAAATTCCACAAACCTTTTCTAGCTTCATTATTTAGTACAATCATCTCGTTTACTTCTAATCTTTTATCCTTTATGTCGTACAAAACATATCCTGTTGGGACCTTTTCTTTACTATAATAAATGGCAACGATTGATTCCCCTATTGTTCGATTCAGCCACCAATCCTTCGTTCTAATCAGCATGCCGTTAAATTGTTGGCTGTATAAATCATAGATTCCCATTAACTCCTCACTCTCATTTTTCGTTAATCTTCTAACTTCACCACTAACATTTGAAAATGGTTTCATATTTGTTTGATCAACAGTGACTTTATTGTAAGAGGAAAACAGCTCCCAACCGAATTTTCGGTAAAAAGGAATTGAAAATGGGTGTAATAATGAGATATACTGACCTTTTTCCCTCATTCTATTTAAAATAAATCGTAATGACTCATCTACGTACCCTTTACGGCGGTATTCAGGGTAAGTTGCTACACCTGCAATTCCCCCCATATTGACTTCTCTTCCGTGCAGCCATATTTTTAAAGGTAGTAAATGAAGCTTTGAAGCTAAGCGATTTTCTACTCTTATCCCATAAATTTCATGAGATAAAAAATCTTTAAAACGTTCTTCCCACTTTTCTTTCGGAACAATATATTGAAATGCATACATCGATAGCTTTAATACTTCCTGAAAATCTTCCTGTTCCAGTTTTTTAATCAATGCTATCCCTCCTAGATTTATTTATGCATAAGATACCACAATAAAAAAAGCTTGTCTTTAAAAGACAAGCAAATAAATCAAAATCCTAAAATGGCTTTAATAACAGATGTCGTCTCTCCTCCACGGTACAGAATATATAAAAGAGAATACACTAATACTCCGGTTGTAGCTGTAAAGAACCATACAATGGACGTTATAGGTCCTAATTTTTTATGACGAGCTAATTTATTACTATAGCCAGTCCATAAAGTAACTAAACCAAAGACTGCACCACTAGTAGCTAAGAAGATATGAAAAACTAAAAAGATTGTATAGTAAATCTTTATAGAATCGGGTCCTCCAAAAGCAGTATTTCCGACAAAAATCGTACGACTTGCATAAATGATAAAAAATATTAATGCAAAGAGAGCAGCTATGAACATCGTTTTTTTATGTTGCTCCACTTTCCGTTGCTTTATTTGATACCATCCTATCGCTACTGTTATCGCACTAAGAACAATAAATGTTGTACTAATCGTAGGTAAAATTGGAATATCCATCGATTAAAGTCCTCTCCCTCTTCGTATAGTTGAAGCATCTACGCCCCTATTTAACAATTAAATGCGTACAGTCATAATAAACATCAGAAATCAGGTGGTGCCTATACACCACCTGATTTCGACATCCCCCTTATGAAATGGGGCGCCCTTCTAACTAGTTAAATATACTCTGGATTATTATTAGCGTTTAACTCTTCATTAAATTTATCAGCTTCAGCCTGGTCATTTTTGAACCATTGGAAGAAAATTTGTGCCAATACTACGCCATAGACGATTTCTTGAATAATCTTCATCAACACTCCGCCTAATTGCTGATCTTCTTGCACAGGCATATTTGTAAAGAGCTGAGGCCCTGATAAGGTTAACCCTTCCAACGTGCTAGTAGGCACGCATAGGGCAAGTGCTTGCATCCATAAGGCGGAATCATAGTAGGTTGCATACATCGGTTGATCCGCAAAAATAATCAGGGCACAAGCTGGGGTTAGCAATACTCCATCCGCAAATAAATAGCCCACCTTCTTTAAACCACTTAGCTGATATTGGCCCGGTAGTTTGTTTATCATTGGCCACCACATACAAATGGCAACTAAAAATAAAGTAAAGGTATAGATCATATGAAGTGTTTCATCTACTTTAATGGTGTCAAAAATCAAAGGAATATGATAAAAGGAAAACATACCATTAAATAAGATAAGTGCGACAATTGGTTTTGTAAAAAATGAAAAAAGCTTGCTAATAACCGGCAGCTCAATTACTACTTTCCATAACCAATTCGGGATACTAATAATTAATAAAGGCGGAATGACTAAGTACAATATCGCCATTTGAATCATGTGAACAGAAAACATGATATGACCAAGTAAGTCAACCGGCGACCCTTTTACAATGTATAGTAATATCATTGCCACAATAAATGTAACCGCTTGAGATTTTTTTAACGGTTCACTATTTTTAAAGTCTTTACGCCAAACCGTTGTAATTAAAAAGAACACAACTGTCATAAATAATACTGCCACTAAAAAGAAAGGACTCCATAATGCTAGAAAGCCGAATATCTCTAAAGGCATAAGTATTCACCTCTTCATTTTGAATCATTCCTTATCTATTATACCGTTCCACCCTACTACGTTCAATGTAAGGTAATGACAAAATCATGAACAAAACACCCGTTGCAAATGAAAACTAGTCCCTGGAGATTATAAAACTAATCACAATGAAAACTAAGTGATTTCCTAAAGAACAGCATTATCACTCAAATCTTTTATTGAGGTTCTGATGATATGTGTGTACGTATGAGGCTACCTGTTCCCTATTTATTTCCTATGCAATAATAGTACCTTAAATCTTTTTCAAAAAAAGCCAACCGATTAACGGTTGGCTTCTTTATTAAATCCAGATAATTGTCACAAATGCAAGAATGGTTACAAAACCTACCAATACTCCAGAATAAAGGAATAATGCAGGGGCTTCATGGCCTTTGTGACTCATATGCATGAAGTAATATAATTGGAATATTACTTGAATAGCAGCTAACAACAGAATAAATGGAACGATAAACCATTTTGAGAAATCTCCTGCAACTGCAATAAATGCAATAAGTGTAAGGAAAATCATAATAGCAAACGATATGACTTGCATTCTCATATCTTCCGCGTTTTTCTTACGGCGATATTCATAGTCAACATTTGGGTTACCTGAGTTTGATTGTACGTTCGCCATTCGTTTATCCCACCAATCCCATTAAATATACTACTGTAAAGATGAACACCCAAACAACATCGATAAAGTGCCAATAAAGAGAAGCAACATAGAATTTTGGTGCATTATATAAATTTAAGCCACGCTTAGCATTACGAACCATCAGCGTTGTAATCCAAAGAAGTCCGAAAGCAACGTGTGCACCGTGGAATCCAACTAATGTGTAGAAGGCCGATCCAAACGCGCTACTCGTAAATGTATGGCCATATTCATGTACATAATGATAAAACTCATATACCTCTAATATTAAGAAAGCTAATCCTAATAAAACCGTTACTAAAAGCCAAGCTTGCATCCCTTTAAAGTTATAGTTCTTCATATGATGCATAGCGTAAACACTTGTTAGTGAACTTGTTAATAGTAGCATCGTTGCAACAAATACTAGTGGAAGATCAAACAACTCTGCTGCTAATTTTTGTTCAGTGCCAGGTTCAATTTTATCTTTTAAGGCAAGGTAAGTTGCGAATAATGATGCGAATAAAACCGTTTCTCCTCCAAGGAAAAACCAGAAGCCTAAAAACTTATTTTTCGCTTCAAGGGTCTGTTTTTCAGGCGAAGCAGGCCATGTTCTCGGCGTAAATTTTTCTTCAGCGTGCATTATGCCTTACCTCCCTTATCATTATTATCTTCTAATAAGTCTTCTTTATGAATGTGGTAGCCATGATCATCTTTAATAGAGCGAACAAACATTGCTCCTAAAGTGATAAGCATACCAATGATTAATACTGGAATTGCCCATGGTTTATCATCTATTTGGTACATCGCTCCAAACGCAGCAACAAATAATCCAAATGACATAATAAACGGTAAAATGGAGTTGTTTGGCATGTGAATATCCCCAATAGGCTCTGCTGGTGTCAATTCATTTTTTCCATCCATTTTTTCGATCCAGTATGCATCCAGCCCACGAATAAGTGGTAATTGCTTAAAGTTATAAAATGGTGGTGGTGAAGGAATAGCCCACTCAATTGTACGGCCATCTCCCCATGGATCATTGCCAACTTTCTCATTTTTAACCTGTGTCATGATAACGTTAGCTAATAAAATAATCACGGCAACACCCATGAAACCTGCACCGATGGAACTGATTAAGTTTCCTAAATCTAACCCTTGATCAGGCAAGAACTTCCAAATACGACGTGGCATTCCGATAAGGCCTAAGAAATGCTGGATAAAGAACGTTAAATGGAATCCAATAAAGAATAACCAGAATGCAATTTTTCCAAGGAATTCATTTAACATCGTACCAAACATTTTTGGCCAATAAAAATGAGTACCAGCTAGTAGTGCGAATACAACCCCTCCAACGATAACATAGTGGAAGTGAGCGACAACGAAATACGTATCATGATACTGATAGTCCGCTGCGGCACTTGATAGCATGATTCCTGTAACTCCTCCGGCTACGAAGGAAGGAATAAAGGCTACAGCATAAAGCATCGGTGTTGTAAATCGGATGCTTCCGCCCCACATCGTTAAGAGCCAGTTAAAGATTTTTATCCCTGTTGGAACGGCGATAGCCATTGTTGCAACAGCAAAGATTGCATTAGCAATCGGTCCTAAACCAACTGTGAACATATGGTGAGCCCATACCATGAACCCTAGGAAACCGATTAATACCGTTGCAAATACCATGGATGAATATCCAAACAAACGTTTTCTTGAGAACACCGGAATAATTTCTGAGAAAATACCGAATGCCGGTAATACTAAAATGTATACTTCTGGGTGACCAAAGATCCAGAAGAAATGCTCCCATATAATCGTATTTCCTCCCATACCTACATCGAAGAAATTCGAACCAAACATACGATCAAAGATTAGTAAGAATAATCCAACCGTAAGCGGTGGGAAGGCAAATAAGATTAAGGCAGATGTTACAAATGTAGTCCAAGAAAACAGTGGCATACGCATGTAAGTCATACCTGGCGCCCGCATATTAATAATCGTAACGAGGAAGTTAATCCCCCCGATTAAGGTTCCAGCTCCCGATATTTGCAGACCTAGTACGTAAAAGTCCACACCGTGAGTAGGAGATTCTAAAGCCAATGATGCATAAGAAGTCCAACCTGCATCAGGTGCTCCTCCTAAGAACCACGATAGGTTTAAGAAAAGTCCCCCGAAGAAGAATAACCAAAAACCTAATGCATTTAAAAATGGAAATGCAACGTCACGTGCTCCGATTTGTAAAGGCGTTACAGCATTCATAAACGCAAAGACAAGTGGCATTGCGGCTAAAAATATCATGGTCGTCCCATGCATTGTTAATAGTTCATTATAAAGATTTGCACTAACAAAGTCATTGTTAGGCACTGCAAGCTGAATGCGAATAATGAGGGCTTCAATACCACCGATAACGAAGAAGATTCCGCCTGCGATTAAGTAAAGAATCGCAATTTTCTTATGGTCTACTGTCGTTAAGTATTCCCAAATGGTACCGAGGAAGCCTTTTTTCTGTGCATAGCTACTCACAATTCTACCTCCCTTTTCAATCCTAATTGCGATATTATTCTAACACTTTTAAGCCCATTAAGTATTCTGCTAGAGCATCGAGCTCTTGTTCACTTAAGTATTCAAAATTAGGCATTTTATTGCCTGGTTTAAAGTCTTCAGGCTTTCTAATCCATTCTTTTAATGTTTCTTTGTCATGATCTAAGAACCCAGCCAATTGTTCACGTTCTCCAAAGTTAGCTAAGTTTGGACCTGCTCCACCTACTCCAGTCGTTGGTGAAACCGCATGACAAGCAATACAGCTCTCAGCGAAGATCTCTTGTCCTTGCTGTGCAACTTCAGATGTTGGGACCGTTTCTTCAGTCGTTTGCATAGCTGTTACCCAGCCATCGAATTCGTCACGATCCATCGTTTTTACTTTAAAGTCCATAATGGCATGTGATGGTCCACATAGCTCAGTACATTTTCCGTAAAATAGATTCCCAGCCTCATCTGCTTTTTCGCTATCGAACTCTAAATAAAATGTGTTGATATTATCAACGTTCGCATCTAGCTTTCCACCAGCTGCTGGAATCCAGAATGAATGTTTAACGTCAGAAGCAGTAATGTTGAAATAGACTTTTTCATCTGTTGGAACAATAAGGTCCTGCGCTGTAACAATCCCTAAGTCAGGGTACTCAAATTCCCACCAGTAAAGGTTAGCACGTACGTTAACGACAAGTGCTTCTCTATTTCCATCCTCATCCACCTTGTCCATACCCGATGTATCTGCAAGATTAAACGTTGCTGTAACAGTCGGAACAGCTAGGATGAGTAGCAAGATAATAGGAATGACCGTCCACACAATTTCAAGTGTATGACTTCCCTCTACTTGTTTTGGAATTTTGTTTTCGTCCCCTTTTTTACGACGGAAACGGATGATTGCAATTGCATAAATGATGGTTACAACTACAATTACTCCAACCATAATGAGTGTACTCAAAATCATTAAATCATATTGTGTTTGAGCAACTTCACCGGCTGGCTGTAATGTGGATAGAAATGCTTCTCCACAGCCTGATAAAATTAGCGTTAATGTAGCAAATAGTGCAATTAAACGCCCTTTTTTTTGTAGCCTTGCTTTCATAGCTTAATCAAACCCCTCTTTCGTTATATGTTCTGGTAAGTAAACAAGGACTGAAAGAATATATATGGATTTCTCAATAGAAAGAATTCCCGTTTGTTAAATAACGGTCACGATGACCATGCTGACAAAAACGATCGTTAAATAGTTTAACGAGTAAATAAAGTTAATTTTTGCCCATTTGATATCATCATTCATTTTGTAGCCTGCTAACGAAATGGCTAGCCAACCAACATTTAATAGAGTGGTTAGCACAACGAAGGTAATACCTAACTCCATTAGGAAAAATGGTAGTGGTAACAGGGCAATGACCCACGCGATAATATGCCTTTTTGTGACGGCAAACCCTTTTACAACTGGTAACATCGGGATGTTTGCTTTTCGATATTCCTCACACCGTCTCATCGCAATCGCATAGAAGTGTGGTGGTTGCCATATAAACATAATTAAAAATAATACCCACGCTGTTACACTTAAATTTGGATCTACAGCTGCCCAACCGATTAAAGGTGGTACTGCCCCAGATACACTTCCAACAATAGTGTTACTAACATATTGTCGTTTTGTCCACATTGTATATAAAACAACATAGCTGAAAACCCCAATTAATCCGATGATTCCCGCCATCAATGTTGTCATAAACAAGAGAATCGACCCTACTATGATGAAGCCAAAGCCGAGTGCAAGAACTTTTGCGGTACTCACTTTCCCTGTAACAGTAGGTCTACTCTTCGTACGTTCCATTAAATGATCTATGTCTCGGTCATAGTAGTTATTAATACTACATGAGCCAGCAACGATTAAAGAAGAACCTATTAAGGTAAAGAACATAATATCTAATGATTCTAAAAAGTGTGCTCCTGAAAAATAAAGAGCAAGCCATAGACCAGTGAACGTTGTTATTAAATTTGAGTTAACAATACCTATTTTTATCAATGCTAAGAAATCTTTCCACGCACTGGTTCGAGGTATATCGGCTTCATGGATTGAAGTTGTCAAAATACGACTATTTGACATATTCTCCCCCCTCCTAATCTGCGCATACTACCTTATACTATAAAGGAAATGACTTCTCTTTTCTAGGAAGTATACTAAATTTCATCAAGTACACGTAAAATCTGCGCATATTTCTCCATTATGAACATATTAAACCATAAATAATAAGACAATTGCGAAGTAATTATGAAATAATTATGGCAAAATTGTGTCCTACTATATTATAGAGGGATTTTCTCATAATACAATCCTCATTTTATCATAGGTTCTATAAAAACGCTTTCAATATTTTGACTTATCTCTTGCTTTTTATCTCTCCATCATCACTCCTACCACAGGATAGTAGCACAACTGTCACATTTTATTAGTTGAGTTTCCTGCCTATATTCTGTATCATTTAAAAATGTGACATTTATTTTTCTAGCAAACTATTCATAAAACGATTAAGTAGGTGACATTTTTGAATAAAGGAATTAAATGGCTTTCTGTCATTACGACAATCGGAATGCTATTCGTTTTACTAGGCGGTGCCCTCGTTACCAAAACAGACTCTGGTATGGGTTGTGGACAAACTTGGCCTTTATGTCATGGTCAATTAATCCCAGACGATGTTCCTCTTGAAACGATTATTGAATTAGCACATCGGGTAGTATCAGGTGTGGTTGGATTACTTGTTTTAGCTCTTTCCATTGCCTCTTGGAAAACGATTGGGCATATTAGGGAAACGAAATTTCTCTCACTTCTTTCCTTTTCCTTTTTAATGCTTCAAGCTCTGATTGGAGCAGCCGCAGTTGTTTGGGGCCAAAGTTCGTTTGTTTTAGCACTACATTTTGGAATATCACTTATTTCCTTTGCTGCTGTTCTTTTACTTACTCTTCTAATTTTTGAGGTAGACAAAAAGTTTGATGCTCGTAATGTAATCATAGACAAAAAAATGAAATTTCATATTTTTTCCTTAACTATCTACACGTATATTGTTGTCTATACTGGTGCTCTTGTAAGGCATACAAAATCCAGTTTAGTTTGTCCTGATTGGCCTTTATGTATTAATAATTCACCATCTTTACCAGGTAATCTACACGAATGGGTACAGATGGGGCATAGAGCTGCGGCAGGAATTGTTTTTATTTGGATAGCCTATATTACATTTCTAGCCATTAAACAGTATAAACATCAAAAAGTGATTTATTGGGGTTGGATTCTTGCCTTTATCCTTGTTACACTTCAAGTGATTGCTGGTGCATTGGTTGTTTTGACAAAATTATTTTTACCATTAGCGCTTGCGCATGCATTCTTTATCACATTATTATTTGGCCTATTATGTTATTTTATTTTACTTGCATCTCGAAGCAAAAGTATGTAGCTTACAATGGATAAACAAACCGTTTTTACACACAAAAGAGACGACCTATTAACTTAGCTAATAGGTCGTCTCTTTTTTTACCCTTTTTCAATTTCGATTAATAAATCTCCTGGTGAAATTGCTTCTCCTGTACTAACATGTAACTCTCTAATTATACCTGAGAAAGGAGCTTGTACAGTTGTCTCCATTTTCATCGCTTCTGTAATTAATAAATGATCCCCTTTTTGCACTTTATCGCCTTTTTCAACGATCACATTGATTACTGTACCAGGCATGGTAGCTCCAATATGGAAATCATTTTTCGGATTTGCTTTTACCTTACTTGAGGTTGTCGTTTTTACATTCTCATCCTTAATAACTACTTCACGAGACTGCCCATTCAATTCAAAATAGACGATTCGTGTCCCATCTGCTTGTGCTTGTCCAATGGATACTAACTTTACGATTAAAGTCTTTCCTGTTTCAATTTCGACTTCAATTTCTTCCCCTAATCTCATTCCGTATAAAAATGTTGGTGTATCTAACACGGAAACATCACCAAACTGGTCGACTGTTTGACAATATTCCATAAATACTTTCGGATAGAGTGAATAAGCCAATGCATCAAAGCTTGTCACTTGTCTGCCCAGGTCATGGAATAACTTTTCTTTTAACGCAGGAAAGTTTACCTCTTCTAATAATTCTCCAGGTCGAACCGTAATAGGCTCCCTTCCCTTTAAAATCACCTTTTGTAGTTCCTTAGGGAACCCACCATGAGGTTGTCCTAAGTACCCTTCAAATAATTCTACGACAGAATCAGGAAAGTCGATACTTTCGCCTCGTTCTAGTACCTCCTCTTCCGTTAAGTCATTTTGGACCATAAATAGGGCCATGTCTCCTACTACTTTGGAAGAAGGAGTTACCTTCACGATATCTCCAAATAAGTGATTTACACGGGCATACATTTCTTTGACTTCTTCCCAGCGCTCCCCTAAACCTACTGCTTTGGCCTGTTGCTGAAGATTGCTGTATTGTCCTCCAGGCATTTCATGTTCATATACTTCTGTATGAGGACTCATCATTCCACTTTCAAAGTCTTTATAGTATTTACGCACATCTTCCCAATAGTGTGAGAGACTCTCTAATGACTTTATATCGATTTGAGGTTCTCTGTCATTCCCCTTTAACCCATAATAAAGTGTATTCGCACTCGGTTGTGACGTTAATCCAGCCATCGTACTTAAAGCTGTATCAACGACGTCTACTCCAGCATCAATAGCTTTTGAATACATAAAGACTCCATTTCCACTCGTATCATGGGTGTGTAAATGAATCGGCAAATCTACTGTGTCCTTAAGCTCTGAAATCAATCGATAAGCAGCTTCAGGCTTTAAAAGCCCTGCCATATCTTTAATGGCTAACATATGCGCACCTTGATGTTCAAGCTCTTTTGCTAGTTGTTTATAATAATCAATATTATATTTTGCTCTAGTAGGGTCTAAAATATCGCCAGTATAACAAATGGCTGCTTCAGCGACTTTTCCTGATTGCCTCACAGCATCAATGGCTACTTCCATGCCTTTCACCCAGTTTAAGCTATCAAAAATTCGGAAAACGTCTATTCCAGCATTAGCTGATTTCTCAACAAACTCCCGAATAACATTATCAGGATAATTTTTATAACCTACCGCATTAGAAGCTCTTAGAAGCATTTGGAATAAAACATTCGGTACTTGCTCACGAAGCTTCAACAACCTCATCCAAGGATCCTCTTTTAAAAAGCGGTATGCCACATCGAACGTTGCTCCACCCCACATTTCCATTGAAAATAGGTTTGGTAAAAGACGAGAAGTTTGGCTTGATATTTGCGTTAAGTCATGCGTTCTAAGTCGGGTAGCTAACAATGACTGATGAGCATCCCTAAAGGTTGTATCCGTTAACAAGACTGATTTTTGATTTTTAACCCAGCTCATCAATCCTTCAGGACCTTGTTCATCCAATATTTGCTTCGTTCCAACTGGGATGTCTTTTCCCATTTCTACAATCGGGATTCTCGGTTGAGAAAAGACAGGCTTTTTTTGTTTTTCAATACTAGGAAAACCATTGACTGTAACATTGCCAATATAATTAAGCATTTTCGTCCCACGGTCTTTTCTTTTCGGAAACATAAACAATTCTGGAGTATCGTCGATAAAGGACGTATCATAATTCCCTGTACGGAAATTTTCATGTTTAACGACATTTTCTAAAAACGGTATATTTGTTTTAATCCCTCTTATTCTAAATTCCTGTAGGTTTCGAACCATTTTAGATGCTGCTTGTTCAAAGGTGAGTGCCCAAGTAGAAACTTTTACTAATAAAGAATCATAATACGGGGTTATAACTGCACCTTGAAAACTATTTCCTGCATCAAGGCGAACACCAAATCCCCCTCCTGATCGATAAACCATGATTCTTCCTGAATCTGGCATAAAATTATTTAATGGATCCTCTGTCGTTACACGCGATTGAATAGCATATCCATGGGTAGTGACGTCGCTTTGATGAGGAATGCCCACTTCCTTGCTATGTAAGGAGTATCCTTCTGCAATAAGAATTTGAGATTGGACAATATCTACACCCGTAATCATTTCTGTGATCGTATGCTCAACTTGAACTCGAGGATTTACTTCAATAAAATAAAAATCCTCACCCGAAATAAGAAATTCAACGGTTCCAGCATTTAAATAATCTACATTTTTCATCAACTTAACAGCTGCCTGACAAATCCTTTCTCGAAAGTCATTTGATAAACTTACGCTAGGAGCCACTTCAACAACCTTCTGGTGACGACGTTGAACAGAGCAGTCACGCTCATATAAATGAATCAAATTCTGATCTTTATCCCCCAGAATTTGAACTTCAATATGTTTTGGGTTTTGAATAAACTTCTCGATATACACCTCATCGTTACCGAAAGCAGCCTTCGCTTCCGATTTAGCCCGCTCGTATGATTCTTTTACTTGCTCTAGACTTTCGACAATCCTCATCCCTCGACCGCCGCCACCCAAGCTCGCTTTAATGATTAGCGGATAACCGTACTCTTTTCCAAACTCGATAACATCTTCTAATCCTTGAATAGGTCCTCCACTTCCAGGTATAACCGGAATATCTGCAAGTTCAGCCTGTTTCCGAGCTTTAACTTTATCCCCAAACATATTTAAATGTTCACTTGTTGGTCCAATAAATGTAATCCCTTCTTCTTCACAACGAGAAGCAAATTGAATATTTTCTGATAGAAATCCATACCCTGGATGAATAGCATCAACATTGGCAGTTTTCGCAATCGAAATAATCCCTTCAATATCTAAGTATGCATCAATCGGTTTCTTGCCTTCTCCTACTAAATACGATTCATCCGCCTTATAGCGATGGTACGAACCTGAATCTTCCTTTGAATAAATCGCTACTGTTCGAATATTTAATTCCGTACAAGCACGAAATACACGAATTGCAATTTCACCACGATTGGCGACAAGAATTTTCTTGATCTTTTTCAACTTAGCCACTCCCCTATGTTTGTTCTAGAAGTATTCTTTTACGCGTTGATAGAATACCCATTTTGACGAATTTTTGAACTTGAGTTCTTTTGACTCTTATCTTCTTTATATTTTTCTTCATACTTCGCAAACATGGAAACATTTACTAATAACCCCATTGACAATGACAAAACTATCAGTGAAGATCCACCAAAACTAATAAACGGTAAAGGGACTCCTGTTATTGGAATCAGTCCTGAGACGCCTCCAAGATTGATGAACGTTTGGATACCAATCATTGAACTAATTCCCACCGCAAGCATGGTCGCAAAAGGATCTTTACTTTTCATCCCTATATAAATTCCTTTTAAGACAATATACCCTATTCCTAGTATGACGAAGCTTACCCCTAATAAACCAAGCTCCTCTGAAATGATCGCCATAATAAAATCTGTATGCGGTTCAGGAAGGTAGCCTAATTTTTGAATACTTTCGCCTAACCCAACGCCTTGTATTCCGCCATTTCCAATTGCAAAATAAGAATTAATTAATTGAAGACCATTGTCCAATGGATCTAGAAACGGGTCGAAATAAGCATCGATTCTACCTAGTTTCTCTTCAGTTAAAATATCATCTTTTTTTAACCAAATCATGGGGGAAAACAGGACGGCAAACACTACCGCTAACCCTATCAGTTTGAATAAAGTTTTAATGTTCACCCCAGAGCATAAAATAACTGAACAGCCAATCGCAAAAATAATCGTAGCAGTTCCTAAATCTGGCTGAATAATGACGAGTGTACAGATAAAAATAAGAATGGCAATGGGCGGTGCTACCCCTTTGTTAAAATCATTTATGTAAGCCTGCTTTTTAGCATAAACGACAGATAAATAGATAATGATAGAAAGCTTCGCAAACTCCGAAGGTTGAATCTTAAAGCCTCCACCTAATGAAATCCAACTTTGCGCATTATTAGCACTTGCATTAGCTCCAATAAGCTGAACCGCAAATAAAGAACCGACCGTCAAGATTAAAATGGGGACTAGCACTTTATTAAATTTAAAAGCTTTATAAGGGAATACAGCCGCTAAACAAAACGCAACAAAACCTACCAATACATAGAGCAATTGTCTTTGATAGAAATAATCACTAGGAAGTTCATACTTTGTAACCGAAACCACCATGCTCGCACTATACACCATGACCACACCGAATAAGCAAAGTAGTGCATAAACAATAATTAATGAGTAGTCATAGGATTTCATAATCTTTTTAAACATTCAGATTTCATTCCCTTTTCTAAATATTATCATTCTATAATTTTTTTGCAAATCCTGCCTCATTTCTTAATTCCTTACTCTATTGTACAAAAAAACTCAAACAATCGCATCGTATTGTTTGAGCCTCTTATAAAAATAGATTATTTTCTTGTTGAAGCTTCATGCAAGGCAGATAGTTCACGCTCAAGCGAATCCATCAGTTCTTTTCCATCTTTATCATCAACCAAACCAAGACGGACAGCAAACTCAATTTCGCGCGACAACCCAAACATTTGAGTATCGAGCACTTCCTCATAAAGAGGACATTGAGGCATCGTTAAGTTATCCATCTGGACTTTGATTAGCTGTAAAATTTTCTCTGCATCGAGCTTTAATAATTCATAGGCTTTCTCGCGATGATTTATTGTCATTTCGGACGCCACAGTGATCCCCCCTGTTTCCGAGCAAATAGCCAATCCTACCAAAAATTTTATCGTGAAATGAATAAAATTGCAAGCGCTAGGAAAGGGATTTACAATTGAAAATGTTAAAAAATACTCCACTGATAACGGTCACTCATAAGCTGCACTAAATTTAAGCCAGCAATACTATTTCCTTTCTCATCTAGTGCTGGACCAAATACACCAATTCCACATTTATGGGGAACTGCTCCCATTATCCCTCCTGAAACCCCACTTTTGGCTGGAATCCCCACTTTAGTCGCAAATTCTCCTGAAGCATTATACATACCGCACGTTACCATAAAGGTTTTACATATTCTTGCTACATCTGACGGAACTTTAACCTCCTGCGTTACAGGATCTTTCCCCTCATTTGCAAATACTGCACCGATTGTAGCTAGTTGTGAGCAATTGATTTCAATGGCACACTGTTTTGTATATAAAAATAATAACTCTTCAATATCACCATGAATAATTTCGTATTGTTTCATAAAGAAACCTAAGGAACGATTTAAAAAGGCAGTATTAAATTCTGATAAGGCCACGTTTTCATTCCATGATACCTCTTCAATTCCTAATAATGATTGGACAAATTGAATAAATCCTTCCCATTTCTCGTAATGATCCTCACCCTTAAACATATTTGTCACAGCTAAGGCACCGGCATTTATCATCGGATTCAATGGTTTTGAAGGATTACTAGTCTCCAGCTTGACAATTGAATTGAACGGATCTCCCGTCGGCTCCATGCCAACGTTTGAAAAAACTTCATTTGGTCCATTCTCAATTAATACATATGCTAACGCAATCACTTTTGAAATACTTTGTAGAGTAAACTTCTTCACATAATCTCCTGCAAAAAATCTTGTCCCGTCTAAATAGCAAATGGACACAGATAAATCGTCAGGATTACTTTCCTTTAAAGCAGGAATATAGTCCGCAACTTTCCCATATTTTACAAATGGTCTTGCCTGTTCAACAAGCTTTGTAAGTTCTTCATTTGTCTTACAGCTTATCAATTTACTCACCCTTTCTACCTAACGAAACAAATCAACTTCCTATACAATAGGTTCCCCCTTTTCTACTAAGTCACTCATTTTGATTTAAAAGAGGATGAATTGATGAATTTCGTATGGTATGCTTATTCACGAAATGAGTAGGAAGCGCCTACACGAATGATGAAAGGGAGAGAACAAATTGGATAAGATTATTAACTTTGCAGGAAAAGTCAAATTCCCTATTACGATTGACCCCTCTGTTTGGATTTTTGATGATCGCAAACAAGAGTTAGAAAGTTTTTTCGAAGCAACTAACGAGACGAATAATGAATTAGAAACCTATACAAAAGCCATCTCCAAACATTGGTCACGAGAAATTCAAGAAGGGGCAACTTACCCACCAACGCTAAAAACTGAAAAAAAATATGAAAAGGAAAGGTTACTTACATCCACGTTTGCGATTGTTTTAAAGCCTTTTATTGAAAATGCTGCCCCTTTTGAAGAGGCAAAAACGTTTATTATCGAAACAGAAACAAACGAGTATGCTTTCCCATTAGAAGATGCGTATTCATTTATTCTTTGTTTTTCCTCTAAAGGGAAGCCTCTGCAAGATGATGGACCTGTTCACGTTTATTTTCAAGATGGTTCGAATAAGTCCAACCCCATTACACATGTAAAAACTTTACGAATAGAGTAAATTTTTGCACATTTCATTATTTAAAAACAAAAGAGTAAAACATATTGTCGTCAAAAGGGATGATGAACATTATATTCATCACCCCTTTTTTTCGTCTTAAATAGTTCGTTTATCATTTAAGCCCTCACTAAACTATTCCATGTTGACTTAAGGATTAGCGAAAAAAATCCGTTGCACGTCTGATAGCGTCCGGAAAGAAGAAATACATGGTTTCATTTGTCTTTTCTTTACTAAGCATCCCTCCCATCGTTTTAACTATACTCCCACCTATGCTTATCAAACGGGTTAGGTTTCTTTTTTGGATTCTTTCTTCTTGAAATTATTGTTAATAAGAGAGATTGTTTTCCAGATTGCAACTTAAGTTACTATAAAATAAAAAAAGACTGTAGAGTTTTTCGATTTGCATCGAGTTTGTCTACAGTCTGGCATGTTTTAAAAGACGTTTATAGTGAACACCCTTTACAGAAGGTCTGCTGCCAATTGAGCAAGACCTGACCTTTCCCCTTTTAACAATTTAATATGACCAGCAATTTGCTGTTCCTTAAAGCGCTCGATCACATAGGTTAACCCATTATTATATTCATCTAAATATGGATGATCAATTTGTGCAGGGTCTCCCATTAACACGATTTTACTTCTTTCTCCAACTCTCGTTAAAATAGTTTTAACTTCGTGTTTTGTTAAGTTTTGTGCTTCATCGATGATAATATATTGGTCCGGAATACTTCTACCACGAATGTAAGTCAATGCCTCCACTTCAATGGATGCCATTCCCGCCAATATATTATCCAATTCACCCTGCTTCTTCGTATTAAACAAATATTCAAGGTTATCAAAAATCGGTTGCATCCAAGGTCGTAATTTTTCTTGCTTCTCACCAGGTAAAAAGCCAATATCCTTGCCTACTGGTACAATAGGTCGAGCAACAAGAAGTTTTTTATACGATTGAAAATCCTCAGTTTGTAATAATCCTGCTGCTAAAGCCAGCAGCGTCTTACCTGTACCTGCTTTTCCAGCAAGTGTTACCAAAGGGATATCAGTTCGAAGAAGTAGTTCCAAAGCCATCGTTTGTTGAACATTCCGCGGCTTAATTCCCCATATTTGTTCCTGATCATACACGAGCTTTTTTAAGCTTTTCGTAGTATGATCAACTATCCCGATGGCAGATGACGAACTCCCTAGCACATCTTTCAATATGACAAATTGTTGAGAATAGAAGCGCTGATCTGTTATATCTGATAACATCAGCTCTCCTTTTTCATAAAATATATTTAATGATTTCTTTTCAACATAGATTTCTAAAAAGCCATTGTAAATATCGTTTACTTCGATTACTCGGTCATTCAAAAAGTCTTCTGCCTGTAGCCCTAGAGCATCGGCTTTTACACGAACGAGCGTATCTTTACTGACTAATATGACTAATTTACCATTACTTTTCGCTTCTTCCTCATTCGATAAATTTTTAGCCACAGCCAAAATTCGATTATCATTTGTTTTTTCTACAAATATGTCTTGGAGTTGATGGAAAGAACGATGATTCAATTCAATACGTAAGGAACCACCGTTATGGAGTGCTATTTTTTCATGGAGCTTTCCTTGTTGCCGTAAGCCGTCGATCATTTTGGATACTTGTCTTGCATTTCTTCCGATTTCATCCATGTACCTCTTTTTAGAATCAACTTCTTCTAAGACGACGGCTGGAATAACCACTTCATTTTTCTGAAAGGAAAAAATCGCATACGGATCTTGTAACAAGACATTGGTATCTAATACATAAATTTTACTCAAATCGATGCCTCCTGCTCCTCATTTCTTATTCTATTGTATGTAGCTCCTCTCCAACAGGTTATTTTCCATTCTCAGCTTGTTAAAATATATGAACCAACGCATAAAGATAGAAGATAAATACACACTAACCTTTACAGGAACATATTAAAGCTTGGAGGAAAATTATGAAAAACGTTTTATATTTTTCAACGATACTTTTTTTGCTAACTGCCTGTGCCACGAATCCAGAAAAAGATGAGTTAGCTCAAGCCAAAAATCAAGCCATTACGGTTAAAGATAGTCATATAAAAATAGAGGATCGTGAACAAAGTCTTACTGTATCTAAGCATCTTGAAAAATTAGCTATTTCAACCCGTAACGTAAAAGGAGCTACCGCTGTCGCTTTAGGGGGGTACGCAATTGTTGGTATTGATGTAGACCAAAACCTTGATCGTTCTGAAGTTGGAACCATTAAATATTCTGTAGCAGAAAGTCTAAAAAATGACCCTAGTGGCGCGAACGCCATTGTCGTAGCAGATCCTGACATTACAGCAAGATTAAAAGAAATTGGACAAGATATACAAAATGGACACCCTCTTCAAGGAATTACAAATGAATTATCTGACATTGTAGGTCGACTTATGCCGGAAGTTCCTAGACTACTTCAAGATCCCAACCCTGAAGATGCTCCAGATAAGGAGAAAAAGAAACTAAATCCACAAACAGAGAATGAATTAAATGAAATCCAAGAAGATCAATCGAATCAATTCATGAAAGAAGAATAAAATCGATACTTCTTTCAATAAAAAGAAGCCATGAAAAAGCACTATGCTTTTTTCATGGCTTCCATTACTTGGCTGTCTAGGCGTTCAGCCGCCACTTTATCGTATGTTTTATCATATGTCGGAGCTTGGACCATTTTCGATCCGTAAAACATCACATCTCTTACTTCATTAATTTTTATTTTAATTAAAGACAATTTTAATGGCACTTCTTCTAGCATCCCTTCTACGCTAGCTTCCCCTGAGATTGCATACGTAGACTCATTGGCTATTAAACACACAGTGACTGTAGAATTATTTTCTACATTCTCGACCAACCTCGAACGTTGATCAACCGAGAGGACGAGCGTCTCCTCATCTTTCGCCAATATCCAAGAAATTGCATGAATTACTGGGGCCCCTGACTTTTTGTCAACTGAAGAGATGGTTACAAATGTTTCTGATTGAAATTCTTCAAATAGTGCTGGTATAAGCTTCGGTTCAACTCGATTCGCCATTCCGCTCCTCCTTCTAGCACATTTGCAAAATTTATAACCAATTCATTGTCTGCCATTTCAACCTTTCATATAGATTTTATTATCTATACGTACATGGTGAGTAGGTTATGCTGTTAGTATACTATATTATGGATAGTGAAGGAATATAGAACTTACTTATAGAGGATTCTTTTCTTTTAACATGCTATACTTATTAAAAATGGAGAAATGATGGAGGTTTTTCTATGAGAGTGAAGTGTATTTTATGTGACCAAATTAACAAGCTTGAAGATGAAACATTAGAAGCTAAGCGATTGAGAAACCGTCCTATCCATACATATATGTGTACAAATTGCCATGAACGGATTCGAATAAGAACAGAAGAACGAAAAAAATCTACAAGTTTTCACCTATATCAAACACCTAAAGAAGTTGATGAATTTTAATAGTCCCAAACCCCTTTAGGGGAATACTTGCAACCAGTCCAGTGCTTCACAAAACAGACAGCCAATTTTTAAAGGCTCATCGTACAATACGATGAGCCTTTTAATGTTGTTTACGATGAAGAACTTTCCTTCTTTTCGTTATATAAGCGAACTTTATAAATAATTAAAATGACCGCTGCAACTACTAGTCCTTCAGCTATAGGCAAAAATATCCCTAAAAAGGTTAGAACCGTACAGCCAATGATTAGGAAAAGGTAGATGATAACTGACTTCATTATAGGTAGCTTCTTGGCAAATCCAAGCTTAAAAACTAAAATGGAAAGGGCTACAATAGTGAGAAAAAGCATCCACATTCCTAATGTAGCATTTTGATCAACTTGATAAAGTGCTGCAAAAAATGACAATTTTTCTTCTACTTTTATATCTCCCATTACCTATCCTCTCCTTAATTAATCATTCTTTTCAGCAAGCTTCTTTTTCTTAGCTACTCTTTCACGTTCATTTTTTTCTAAGATTTTCTTACGAAGACGAATGGATTCAGGTGTAATTTCACAATATTCATCATCATTTAAATACTCAAGTGACTGTTCTAAAGACATAATTCTCGGTTTTTTAATCGTAACCGTTTGATCTTTCGTAGCAGAACGGACATTGGTAGCATGCTTTGTTTTCGTAATATTAACGGTAATATCGTTTTCGCGAGTATGCTCTCCAACGATCATACCTGCATAAATTTCTGTGCCAGGCTCAACAAAGATGGTTCCGCGATCCTCCACTTGCATTATGCCATATGTTGAAGATTTCCCTGTCTCCATTGAAACAATAACTCCTTGGCGGCGTCCTCCGACACGACCTTGCTGAAGAGGTTGATAACTATCAAAGGAATGATTGATGATCCCGTACCCTCTAGTCAATGTCATAAATTCGGTTGAATAACCAATCAAGCCACGGGCAGGAACCATAAAGATTAGGCGAACTTGACCATTTCCGTTGTTAATCATATCAAGCATTTCACCTTTTCTTGAACCTAATGACTCAATAATACTTCCTGTATACTCTTCCGGTACATCGATTTGAACGCGCTCAACGGGCTCGCTTTTTACACCATCAATTTCACGTACAATAACTTCAGGCTTTGATACTTGGAGCTCATAACCTTCACGACGCATGTTTTCAATTAATATAGAAAGATGAAGCTCTCCACGCCCTGATACAACCCAAGCATCAGGAGAGTCCGTATTTTCAACACGTAAACTTACGTCTGTTTGAAGTTGAGCTAGTAGACGTTCCTCTATTTTACGGGCTGTTACAAATTTTCCTTCACGACCAGCAAATGGACTATTATTAACTAAGAAAGTCATTTGTAGAGTTGGCTCATCGATACGTAGAATAGGAAGTGGCTCTTGATAGTCTACAGGACACACGGTTTCCCCTACATTAATATCTTCCATTCCTGAAACGGCCACTAAATCACCAGCATAAGCCTTCTCGATTTCTACACGCTTCAGTCCTAAAAATCCAAACATTTTCGTCACACGGAAATTTTTAACAGAACCATCAAGCTTCATTAAAGAAACTTGTTGTCCAACTTCCATCGTTCCTCTAAACACACGACCTATTCCAATTCTTCCAACGTAGTCATTATAATCTAGCAATGCTACTTGGAATTGCAATGGCTCTTCCCGATTGTCAACAGGAGCTGGAATATTTTCAATTATTCCTTCGTATAAGCATTGCATATTTTCTTCTTGATTAGCAGGATCTGGATCTAGACTAGCCGTACCACTAATAGCAGAAGCATATACTACAGGAAATTCAAGTTGGTCTTCATTTGCATCTAATTCAATAAATAGCTCTAATACTTCATCTACTACCTCTTCAGGGCGAGCTGAATCTTTATCAATTTTATTCACAACAACAATTGGTGTTAGATTTTGTTCTAATGCTTTCTTTAAAACAAAACGGGTTTGCGGCATACATCCTTCATATGCATCTACAACGAGGAGAACACCATCAACCATCTTCATAATACGCTCGACTTCTCCACCAAAGTCTGCGTGACCTGGTGTATCTAAAATATTAATACGAGTATCTTTATATTGAATAGCGGTATTCTTTGCTAGAATGGTAATTCCACGTTCTCTTTCTAAATCATTTGAATCCATTGCCCGTTCTTCAACATTTTCGTTAGAGCGGAAAATCCCTGACTGCTTTAGTAGTTCGTCTACTAAAGTGGTTTTTCCATGGTCAACGTGAGCAATAATCGCTATATTTCGTAAATCTTGTCTTGTTTTCATTTCTTCACTCCTGATTAGCATGACTTCATCATACGTTCTATTAACCTGATTATTATATCACAGAGTGTAGAAAAGCAGAAATAGATTATGTACAATGAAAAAGAAGGAGTGAATAACATGAGTAAAATTCAATGGCCGTTTGTATTTTTCGCAATACTTGCAGCTTCAGCCATTATAGGTATAGGTATATTTATTAGTGAAAGAAGCTTAATCGGAATCCTATTATGCATCGTCGCCCTGATCACGATTATGGGAGTAGGCTTCACAACCAAGAAAAAAATTAGGGAAAAATAAGAATAGCGCAGTCGGCTAACTCTGGGGCAACAGGCAGCGGCAGCAACTGCCACAAGACAACATTAAGGAACGAAGGCTAAGTGCGCGACGTCCTGTCGCAACGCCTTCATGACCTACATCCTGTAGGCCTAAGCGGAAGCGCCTGATCAACGTCGTATAAACTTGACCCGCTCCGTATGAGATAAAGGAAACACGAGGAGCATAGCGAGTCGATGTTGACTTATCGTAAGGAGGAGAGGGCAAGTTTACTAGGCGCTGGGCAGTGGAGCTAGACAAAAGGAAATGCGGAGTCGGGTCGCTCAGCAGCGACAGGCAACTGACGCAACACGCAGGAAATTCCGATTTCCGGAGTGGGGTGGCAGTTGACCCCGAGCTGCTACCCGACGAAGCTAGACAAAAAGAAATGCGGAACTGCCCGTTCAGCGACGTATAAACTTGAACCGCTCCGCACGAGATAAAGGAAACACGAGGAGCATAGCGAGTCGATGTTGACTTATCGTAAGGAGGAGAGGGCAAGTTTACTAGGCGTTGGGCAGTGGAGCTAGACAGCATTAAGGAACGAAGCCTAACTGCGCGACGTCCTGTTACAACGCCTTCATGACCCACATCCTGTAGGCCTTAATCATGTCAAATATCGTTGCAAAATATCTTGATGAAGAGTTGGTTTTCCAACAAATACCGAATCTTTTCTCACTACATCAAGTGATTCTCCTTTGAGGTTTGTCACAACTCCACCAACTTCCTCAATAAGAATTTTACCTGCAGCAAAATCCCATGGAGCTAATCTCATTGTTAAATATGCATCCAAACGCCCTGCAGCAACATAAGCCATTTCTAATGCAGCTGACCCATATGATCTAGCAGCCCTAACATCTCTTACAAGAGGAACTAGCTTAGAAGAATCCATATGTTTATTCGTGGTTAGCCATAATGCGTTTAAAGCAATAACAGCATCTTCTAGTGCTACAGAAGGAAGGTTTGGTAGTTTTTGATCATTCATGAAGGCCCCCTCGCCTTTTTTTGCATGATAAAGTTCATTATGTACAACATCGTATATATACCCTAAACGTCCGACACCATTTTCATATATCCCAATACTAATAGCAAAATTTCGCTGTTGGTGAACAAAATTCATCGTTCCATCAATAGGGTCAATAATCCATAAAACCCCTTTTGTATCTTCTACTGAATCACCAAAGCCCTCCTCACCTAATATTCGGTGGTCAGGAAATTTTTCATTAATATTTTTTATAAAAAATTGCTCCGTTTCTTTATCCATGTCTGTAACGAGGTCATTCCGATTCGATTTAGTTTCAATAGTTAGTTGTTTTAAAAAGGATTTTTTTATCCTTTCTCCTGCTTCTTCAATCCACTCTTTTACACATTTATCCATTTCATCCCACATAATCATAGAGTTCCCTCCAGCAATATTTTTTTACACAGTTTTTCTTCGTATCTTTCATTTTAGCTTATAAGAAAACCTACATTCCATCAAGTATCATACTCTTATGTATCCTCATACGTTGTATTGATTATCATCACCTTATTTAAACAATTCATCCCTAGGTGACCTTATTATTAGATTCTCACGAATAGCTATGGGTAAACTTAAATCACTTGCTTTAAGATAAAGAATACATGAAGACTCCGACCCTAGTAATTAAATGGGTCGACAACGAAATGGGAGAATATGATTGTATATCGAATGGTGTAAAATGGAATTAAATATTTAAAGACTAAATCCGCAATATCCTCTTTCAAAGCCGATATGATTCCTACCTAATATCTATACAGGTCCATTTAATCCTGGATTCACAAAAAGTAGCTGAACATCATTCGTGACTCACTAAAAAAACGAGCCTATAGGCCCGTCTTAAGTTATAAGGGCTTTTAAATTAAAAAGCATTTAGCTTTACCAGTTCATCTCGGATTTTCAGCAACTTTTTTTCCGCTTTAGATTTTAGCAACTCATTTTTCTGTTGAATCGCTTCATATAAGACAGCGAGTTCGTAATCCATTTCTAAACGTAGTACAGCTATTTTTTGTTTGTGAAAATCTTTCCTAACTGAGCTATTCATAACTTGTTTCATGGATTTTAACACCCCTTCCACGTTTAGTTTCATCTTTCGTGACTTAGAGGACTAGAGTTACTATATAGTATGAAAATAAGTAAAAGACGCAACAAAAATGTGTTATTACCTAGTAATTCTTCTATTTTTCGAATTAGGGAGAAATATGCTACAATAATAAACAAATTCTAAAGGTAGGAGGACGTCTCAAATATGAGTTTTACTGGGTTTACAAATGAAGATTTTGATGTATTTTCAATAGATGGTCTAGAACCAAGAATGGAAGGTTTAAAAACACAAATTCGACCAAAGCTTGAAGCATTAGGGGAAGAAATTTCACCTACTCTAAGCACATTAACTGGAGATGAGATGTTTTATCACGTTGCAAAGCATGCAAGAAGGACCATCAACCCACCTAAAGATACGTGGGTTGCATTTGCTAACAATAAACGAGGATACAAACAACACCCTCATTTTCAAATAGGCTTATGGGAAACACATGTATTTATTTGGTTTGCTGTTATCTATGAAGCACCTTTCAAACAAGAATTTGCCACAACTTTATTAAAGAATATTGAGAACATTCAATCCATGATTCCTTCCGATTTTGTTTGGTCTTTGGATCATACAAAACCTGACGTTATCAAAATGGATGAACTTAATCGTGTTGAATTAGAAAAAATGTTTCACCGTCTAGAAACGGTCAAAAAAGCTGAAATTTTATGTGGCATGACCATCTCAAGAGAACAAGCTGTATCCATGTCTCAAGAAGAATGGACGAATGTTTTAAATCATATATTTGATAAATTAACCCCTCTATATAAATTGTCATAAATATATATCGCTTTATTAATAGTTTTCTACTAGAATTACTTTACTCCTAAATAAGTCGGTGTAGTGACACCGACTTATGCTTACATTGTTATCCACTCTTCGGATTCTCCCGCTTTCATCTTCTTAACTGCATGATAAGAAGAATAGCCACTTGCTTTTTCAAATTCTTTAAATAGTTGCTTTTCTTCTGATATACTCGGAACGATTTCTTTAAATCTACGATAACCTGACATTAACTGATTACGCTTAACACCTTTTTCATACGCTTTTTCAATCATTTCAAAGAATCTAATGACATCTACTACTTCTTGTGTCGACCATTCCAATGAAAATGGATATTGGTAGTCCATCTTTACACCTACTTTTTTTATTTTCCCCATTGCTGTCTAATATCCTCTGCGTCTAAAATCATTTTTTTGAATAATTCATTTACAGTAGGAACTTCTCCTATTAACCCCATTACTTGTCCAGCCCATGCAAACCCTTCTGACGAATTTCCATCATATATATATCTTTTATTTGCTTCACCGCTAATATACTCTTTTAACCTTGAAAAAGTAGCCTTCGATTCCTCTAGTTGTAATATCTTATCCGACCACTCATTTTGAATAACTCTTGCAGGGGCTCCTATTGTTCGTTTAATAACGACTGTATCATTTTCTTGTCCTTCAATCAACGCTTGCTTATAGGATGGGTGAGCATGAACACATTCCTTTGTCGCAATAAAACGTGTGCCCATTTCAATCCCTTCAGCCCCTAAACTCAACGCTGCCATTAACCCTCGGCCATCACCAATTCCACCTGAAGCAATGACAGGAATTGTAACGGCGTCCACTACTTGAGGTACTAATACCATCGTTCCAATATCTTCTTTCCCTAAATGCCCTCCTCCTTCATGACCCACAACCATAACTGCGTCAGCACCTATTGCTTCTGCCTTAATGGCTTGCCTTTTTGAAGCGACTAACACTAATTTTTTCATGTCAATTCCGTCTAATTTTTCAAAAATAGGTGTAGGATTCCCCCCAGTTATCGAAATGACAGGGATTTTTTCTTGAATTGCAGCATCAAGAAAATGTTCATACGGTCTACCATGCTGACCAATTGCAAAGTTTACACCAAATGGGCGATTAGTTAGCGCTCTTACCTTATGAATTTCTTCAACTAACTCCTCTGGACTAGACATGCTCATCGCGGTAATTTGTCCTAACCCACCAGCATTTGAAACCGCAGCTGCAAGGTCTGCATACGCTAAATAAGCGAGCCCTCCTTGAATAATTGGATATTGTATATTAAGCATCTTTGTTACTTTTGTTTCCCAATTCATACTATGTATCTCCTTTCATTAAACATACTACGAATACACTCATAAAAATTCCTGCATCACACATACTAAAATGACTATGCAAAAATATACATAAGTGCTATAATTTCATTCGTTATTTTATTAATTATGTACGCTAAGAAAAAATCCTGCATATTAAAAAATAGTTTAATCTATCTTCCTTATAGTTTTTTAGAAAAAAGAGGTGTAACACTTTGTCACAATTCGAAACGCCTTTGTTCACTGGTTTAGTTGAACATAGCCAAAAAAATCCTGTTCAGTTTCATATTCCCGGACACAAAAAAGGAACGGGGATGGATCCAAAATTTCGTGATTTTATTGGAGAAAACGCCTTGTCAATTGATTTAATAAACATTGGTCCTTTAGATGATTTACATCAGCCAAAAGGGATGATTAAAGCAGCTCAAGACCTTGCTGCAGAAGCATTTGGTGCCGATTATACTTTCTTTTCTGTACAAGGAACGTCTGGTGCCATCATGACAATGGTGATGAGCGTATGCGGGCCAGGAGATAAAATTATCGTTCCGCGAAACGTTCATAAATCCGTTATGACCGCCATCGTTTTTTCAGGAGCTACACCGATTTTCCTATACCCAGAAGTCGATAAAGCGTTAGGAATATCCCATGGCATTACGCCAGATTCGGTTTCTAAAGCATTAGAGCAGCACCCTGATGCCAAAGGGGTTTTAGTCATTAATCCAACCTATTTCGGAATTTCGGCAAATTTAAAAGAAATCGTGAGCATCGCCCATTCATATAATGTTCCCGTGCTTGTTGATGAAGCACATGGAGTTCATATCCATTTCCATGATGATCTACCGATGTCCGCTATGCAGGCAGGTGCTGATATGGCTGCTACTAGCGTTCATAAATTAGGCGGTTCGATGACTCAGAGCTCCGTATTAAATATAAAAGGGGAACTTGTCTCACCTAAGCGAGTTCAATCGATATTAAGTATGTTAACGACTACCTCGACTTCTTATTTATTACTTGCTTCATTAGATATTGCTCGAAAAAGGCTCGCAACAGAAGGTGAAGCGTTAATTAAAGAATCAATTAATCTTTCACAATCCATTCGTAAGCAAGTGAATGAAATTGACTATTTATATTGTGTAGGAGAAGAAATTTTAGGGACGAAAGCTACCTTTGATTATGATCCAACGAAATTGATTATATCTGTTAAAGATTTAGGTATCACTGGTTATGATGCTGAAAAATGGCTCAGAGAAGTATACAATATTGAAGTAGAAATGTCTGATTTATACAATCTTTTATGTATTATCACTCCAGGAGACACGAATAACGAAGCTGAAATACTTATTAAAGCGTTAAAGGAGCTTTCTCTTACATTTCAGCATTTATCTGGTCAACGAGATATTTCCGTCCTTCTTCCAGATATACCTTTATTAGCAGTAACGCCACGAGATGCCTTTTACTCGGAAACAGAAGTACTGCCCATTCATGAATGTGTTGGGAGAGTGATTGCTGAATTTATTATGGTTTATCCTCCAGGGATTCCAATCTTTATTCCAGGAGAAATTGTGACCAAAGATAATATTACCTACATCGAGAAAAACATCGAAGCAGGCCTTCCTGTTCAAGGACCAGAGGACTTTGATTTAAAACATTTACGGGTTATAAAAGAGCGTAAAGCCATTTTATAACATGGAGATTTCTCCGTAAATAAGATATTGTTTGCATAAAAAACGAGGTGAATAAATCACCTCGTTTTTCAATATTATAAAGTACTGTCTCTCTAAAAATAAGACATAACCAAACTCTTAATCATCTAATTCTTCTTCGTGATCACAACCACATTCGGAATATAAAACCGTTACTTTTTCATCTTCAAAGTGATCAATTGTACCTAAGCATGATTGACAAACAATAATCCCCATATTTAGGACTCCCCTTTTCAATGTGATGTGAAAGCGTTTAACCTTCTAACACCATATTAATATAACACATTGAAGATTTCAAGCCTAATTAGTATAACTTATTTATTTTTTATTCGTCATTTAATCATTACATTCCTTTAAATCCTCTCTATAATGATTATTACTTCTTTTATTACCATTGTTTTTATTACTAATTGTAGATTGAATTGACGAGATATTTTAGATATTATAAGTTAATTACATAAATGCGGGGGATAAAAAATGGATGACATTACAACACTACGAAATCATTTATTGGAGTTAGAACAGGAGTTATTACAACCAAACACCCGAACTACGCCAGCAAAATTAGACTCTTTACTTGCAGATAACTTTTTTGAATTCGGAAGTTCAGGTAATATTTGGTATAAACAGGATTCTGCCGGAGGAGAAGGACTTAGTGTTAGGGACATGACACTTTCTCATTTCGAAATATTCCCATTAGCCGAGGATGCTGTTTTAGCTACCTATCGAATTCAGGATAAAACTAGAATGGTAAATACTTTACGTAGCTCTATTTGGAAATTGATAGATGGAAAGTGGCAAATGTTTTTTCATCAAGGTACTATTACTAATTCGTAACCTCTTGAACTTTACTCAATCATACAAAAGCAGTGCAAACTTATGTTTGCACTGCTTTAACTATTCCCCACTATATAAACTATCTTTCTAAGCTACACTTCATGACAATTGTTAAGGATATTCTTCCAATACTTCCAAGCTAATTGATAGTCCTTTAGCTCGGTTGGATGATGTTTTACACAAGTTGATATTCGAAGGAATAATCCAATGACCATTTCTTCAAACAATTCCATTTCACTAATTCCTTCTTTATATAATAAGTTAGCTACTGTAGATAGTAACGCACTTTTCGTTAATTCATCAGGAGTCGAACAAAATGCATAAATGACATCGTATAGTGGTGGCCCTAAAACAGGCATAGGGTCAATTACACCTATAAACTTCCCGTCTTGAAAGATAAAATTGTGTATCCCGCAATCACCATGAAGTAAATAAGGGACATTACTAACTGAAGTACGGCTCTTACTTTCAACAAGGTGGCGGACTAATAGTACATCCTCGCTTGTTAAATAAGGTTTAACCCATTTTTCAGCAGCTTCCACTCTCTGTAATAAGAAGCGGTTCCACGAATCTGTTTGTTCATCTACCCATCCCCAATTTTCACTATTAGGGAATGGTTTATAGTGATTAATAAGATGGGTTACCAACTCTGCTACCATTTCCTTTTTACGGAGCCCTTTCCTATTCGTCGATCCATCGATATAGGAATACACCATAAAATGAAAATGTTCCTCTACGTACAGTAAATTAGGCAAAAACTCCACATCCTGATAGATGTTTAAATAGAGAGCTTCTGCCTTTATGATCTCAGGAAGGTTCTGTTTTACCACTACCTTTAATCCATGGTTAGTATTGATCAAGTATAATTTACTTACTGTCCCACCTTTTAATTCCTTTACTTCTACATCACCATTTTGAATGATTCCATTTTTTATTAATATATTTATTACTTCTTGAACATTCATATTTTGATACCTTTCATTAAACGTACTTTCTAACTTGCAGCTCCTTATTAAAAAGGAGCTGTTTGAGAAGATTCAATTAAGTATGGATCTATTATTTCGTAATCTTTCTCTCTTAATCCTTTCACGATGTCTGCTAAGGCATCATTCGTCCATGATCGATCGTGCATCAAAAGGTTGGCACCATTACTAAGTAATGGGGTGTTGACCATGATATCTGTAATTGATTCTTTATTTTGGTACTCTGCTTCCCAATCATATCCATAAGTCCAATTCATTAATACCATATTTTCTTCAGCAACAACTGCTTTACTAAAGTCTGTATTTACCCCAAAAGGAGCTCGAAAAAACTTCGGGCGCTCTCCAGTGATTTCTTCGATAATATCGTTTAATGATAAAATTTCTTCCCTTTGTTTCTCCTCATTTAAGTCACTTAAATTACTATGGGAGTAAGTATGATTTCCAATCGGGAAGCCCATCTTATGAATCTCCTTCAACACCTCTTGTTCCTCAGGTGTATCAAGAAAATGACCATTTACAAAAAAAATCGCAGGTGCTTGAAGATCTTTTAGCGTTTGAGCCATTTCAATCGAATGTTTATCAGGTGCATCGTCAATGGTCAATAAGACAATACTTTCATTTGCTTCAGCTATCGGCTCAATCGACCAAGTGTTTGGATTTAATTTATATTGAGGTTCTGCTACAACTTCATTTTCTTCGAATTCTTCTATTTGTTCTTTTTCTCGCGTTTCCTCTTCTTTATTTTCTATAACGGTTTTCTCTTTTTGCTCTTCCCCCATTTTATTCTCACTACCTTGACTTTCTTCCTTTAACGGTTCGTTACTAGTACAAGCCGTCAATAAAAACAATGCACTTATCAGTATCATCGACCTCATAGTTATCACCCTTTTTAAGTTGTACTCTTTCATTTTATCACACGTCACCTATAGCTCAGGGAGATAAAATAATTGAAGAATAAGTAGCTCAAAGTACGAAGAATATAACCATATAGTGGCACTACAAAGAAGTGCAACCTACCTTATTATATGTGTTTAATACGGATTAATAACAGTCAGCAAATCTATACCGTGAAAAAGCACCCATTAAGAAGGAATGAGTATATTTTTTAAAAATGAGATTTGCATAGTAAATTATATTAATATCCAAATTAAAAGAACACTCATGATTGCTTATAGAGCTGTTTTTGTTACTTCTTTGTGACAAATGTTGTTAATTCTTCAAAACGTTTACGTTTCATCTTCTTAGGAGTTTTATCGAAATATCCCAAAAATAGCATTCCGATAATCTTTTCATTTTCTTTCACTTCGTGTACTTTGCGAATAGTTGGATGGCTTAATATTTCTCCGGTTTTCCATAACACACCTATTTCCTTTTCCCACGTCAGCAGTTGAAAGTTTTGAATCATACTCGCAGCAGCACAAATATCTTCTTCCCATACTCGTTCATTACTATCTCTTGGTAAAATGACAGAAATTATTAAAGGTACTTTTGAGATATATTGTTTTAATTTCTCTTTATAATTTTCACCTAAATTATTTGACAAAGATTCCAGTGAGCCGTTAATTAGGACATCCTTTCCCTCACCTTCAAACATCACAAATCGCCACGGTTCTCGTAGCCCATGATTAGGTGCCCAAACTGCGATGTTTAATAACTCTTGAATAAGTGTAAGAGGTACGGGTCTGTCAATGAAGTCTCTTATCGTACGCCTTTCCTTAATAATTGTTTGAAGCATTGTTTGTTCGTTCATTTAAACGCCTCCGCATCAATTTAAACTAATCCACCCAATGTCTTCTATTCCAAATAATGAAATGAAGGTGGTAATCATTAAAGAATAAATGAAGTGAACTAGGATTATATGAATAATAATCCTATGCTCACTTCATTAAAAAGTATTTAGTATTCAATTAATATATAGAATGCTTTTTAGAGATAAATGATCTACTTTAGACCTTATGCATTATTCAGTGATTCTCACTGAACAACTTGAAACATTCTCTTAACCATGGAAAAATCATTTTCTAATACTTGTTTTACATTTGGGCCAAACCACTCTAAGGAAGCACCCACATCTAGCTTACAATCCTGTACTTCCCTTATAAATTCTTGGTAATTTACAGCACCATCAAATAAAGGTACCATGCCTACTCTACTCCCTGCAGCAGCATACACATTATTTGGCGCAAAAACATTTAAATCCTTTCGTGAGGCAATATTTTTGAAGTGAAAATGAGAAATATACGGTAAGAGGTACTTTAACGCTTTAACTGGATCAACTCCAGATTCCCAAATATGTAAAACGTCGAAGTTTACTTTAAGGGCAGGATGATTCACTTCATCTAGCAAGGTTAAAGTAGACAATACATTATCGGTTAACGTATTAGGATGGGTTTCAACTAGCAAGAATTGACCCTCTGATTCTAAAAGATCGCAAATTAATTTGATGCTTTCTACTAGCTTTCTCCTCTCCTCTTTGCTTGTTTCATGACTTCCTTTATTTCCAGCGAATGTACGTATTTTTTTCGTTCCCCAATGTTTTGCCAATGATGATAATTCTTTTGTCTCTCCAATTATTTTACTAGAAGGAAAATCAAGGGGTAAATAATCACTAATCATACTCGTTTCCAAACCAAAGCCATGAAGCCATTCCTTTCCATAATGGAAGTCATTTGAAAGGTTTTTTGCATGTACCCCCCATAATTCAATCCCATGAATGCCTTGTGTTTGCCCCCAATAAGCAATCTGATCTATTGACAGTAAATAGTGCCTGAATGAAATGGTACAAATTGATATTTTCATTTATTCATCTCCACTTTGTAATTTTGAGATTGTAGCCATTCATTAAAATATTTTTGTAGTTCATTTTTAATCTTGAATTCTAGTCTATTTAGTTCATCCAATTTTGAAAGAATATCATCCGAAATGGCATAGTTTCTCGTCAATGCGAATTTCATCGCTCTATATTGAACAAGAGTATAACCCTTTACAAGCTTCTCAATCTCATCACACCATATCTCAAACTCTTCATTGTTAAGTTGAAGATGTTCCCAAAAGTAGGCAAAAGCGTGTTCATATGCATACTTTCTAATCGCAATAACAGGTAGTTCCCGTAATGATAATGTAATCATCGATAGATTATGCTTTTCCTTTCCCGTTGTAAATGCATTAACAATGTTAATAACAGCTTCTGTCAAAGGATTGCTATCATGCTTCATACAACTTTTAAAATAGGCTTCAACTGTCTTATAATCTGGTGGAATAATGGATTTGGAGTCAAAAGAATATCCTCCAGCAACCGATGGTTCATTAATCGATGCAATAATTCTATCCTTAGGTAATACCCCTTCCCACCTAAAATCATGATCATACATTAACCATTCTTCGTCGTTATCCGTCGTTTCCAGCATTACATAATGGGGAAAGGGCGTTTGATTGAATTTATTTTCTCGCTCTGGTAACCTCGACAAATCTAGCATCACCATTACATGCTCGTTCGGTCGTTTATTCTCTAGTAATTCCTGCAAAATAATGATATTTTCCTGTTTTGTTTTTTGAGGATTATACCACTTGTGAATTTTAATTCCGTACAACATTTCATACCATGTTTTAAAAAAATCATGGTTTATCTGTTCAGAATGATAGGTTAATTGCATATTCTCCTGAACATCAAAATCAGCATCCCATACGCCAAAATAATATGGCCTATGATCAACACCCTTTGTCTTTTTAATTACCTCACAAACACAACTCACAAAGCAATGAACCTTTATCATTCCTCCTCCTCCGATCTAGAAACCCTTTTTTGTTTCTCGAGAAAGTTCACTAAAGTGACCACTGTTTTAAAATCCTTTGCCACAATGATTTCATCGGGTATATGGAATCCATGATCTAGCTCTAAATGTAAGATAAGTTGGAGGATTATTAACGAATCCATATACAGGTCTTCGTTTAATCTTGCCTCCTCATGGAAAGCAGATAATGTCGGGAGCTCTATGTTATTTTTTAATATGTCATAAATGGCGTTTACTATGTCTTTTCGATCCACTACATTACTCCTCCCAATAGCTTCCTACTTATTTTTCCATTTGGTAGCTTTTCAATCTTTGGAACACGCTCAAGCTCCATCGGAACTTGATATGGTGCAAGATATTTATGACACCACTGTCTTAGTTCATTATTCTCAATCGGCTCTGTCGAAACATATTGAGCACAAACGCGTTCACCTGAAAAATGATGTCGTCGTTTATATACCACCGCTTCGATAATTCTTGGTTCATTCAGTAGGACATTTTCCACATCCTGAGGGTAAACATTCAAACCCGCAACATTGATTGTGTCATCCATTCTCCCAAGAAATGTGAGTGTGCCATTTACCATATATCCGATATCCTTTGTATAAATAGTCTTTGTAGAGGTGGAAAGAATAATTTCGTTCGGATCGTTTTCACTTCCAGCTTTTACAGTGAGATGAGGCAGAGGACATCCCATTTCTCTAGCATTATTTACGTGAGTATTAACTGTAATACATCCAGCTTCAGAACAGCCATACTGCTGTGAAACCTCGTTGCTTTTCTCCTTTAATGTAGTCAGTAGCTGGTCTGTCATTAATGAACCTGATACCATAACGCGGTCAAGTTTCTGTCGATTAGAAAGTAAGCTCGTTAAAGGAGATAAAAGAGCAGGTCCTGCGTACAAAATATGGTTAGGGAATTGATTTAGTTTTTTCAGAACATACCTAGGATTCATATTCGTGATAATCACAGGCGCCTCTCCTCTTTTTAGAGCAGAAAACACACCGCTTATTAAACCGTAAGAATGAGTAGTTGGGCAAGCAATAATTGATTTCGTTCCCATTTGAATTGGCAGGATAGAAGCGTAGCTTTTAAGCTCTTCGTCTACTGATTCCCAAGTGCGCTCGATACTTTTAGGTGCTCCTGTTGTTCCTGAGCTCATTTGGACAAGAACACCTTCCGCTTCTTTTTTGTCACTGTCAATCTCAATAGGCGAATGAATGGTATCGTACAGCAAAGAATGGCTATTCGTTGCATGCGCCATTTTCATTGCTCCTTCCTTCGGCATAGAAGGATGAATAGGGACAATTGAGCCCCCCTTCTGACGTACATAAAGACAAAGAGTCAACCATTGAAATACATCCGGAATACAGACAGCCAATCTACTATTCTCACATTCCTTTAAGAAGGAAATACGATCAAAGATGGCATATTGATTTTCTAAATCATCTATCGAGTAAAAATAATCATCTACAAAGAACATAATTTTTTCTCCTATTTAGTAGTTGTAAATACATTTTGAACTGAATGACGAAAGGAAGCTTCATCATCATGAGCTAATTTCTTTTTAAGTAAAGACTCAACATAGATAGAAGAGCTCGTATGTTGAAGTTTTAAAAGTCGGGTTGTTATGGAAGGAAATCGCTCTACATGTTGTTCCATTTTTTCATTTAATAAATGCCAAAACTTTTCTTCACGATAACCGTATTGTTCCTCCATTAAAAAAGAGAGTTCACTTAGGTGGAACACAAATAAAGTATCCATAATTAATTCTCTTAGTCCCTCAACAGACGACATCCAATAGTATTTGTCTTCAGGTGCTCCTACAAAATTCTCATGTAAAGTCTCAAAATGAGGCACCTTTTCTGTTTCTTTTACGTAACCTTTTTGATACTCTACACTTTCATGAAAATCTCTTAACACCACACGAATCGGCCACCCATTTCGATGAATTAAAATCATGTTTTGTGCATGAGCTTCTACTGCGATTCCATGGGCAACAAGAAGATGCCAAACGGGCAAAATACAAACATCAAAAAATTGATTTAGCCAGCTTGTTGCCCCGTATTTGGTTAGCCAATCATCTATAAACGTACGACCATCACGCTCTACATTCAATAAGGCAGTAAACGGCACTGCTTCCTCCTGATTTTTCATATATGTTCGCACACTTTGTCTCCATATCACCCCAAGCTGCCCATCTAGATTTATATTATGATCTTTAGGAGCAAAGTACATGCCAGCATATTCTTCAAGAATAACCATAGATACTTCTTCATGTAAGTATGAATCTGACCTAATGATTTGTTGAATCCAAGTTGAAATGAACGGTGCAGCAGAAATGGACTGTGATTGAATTGTCCTTAAGGATGAAGTATTAACCATATTCATAGACAGTTTCACATTCGCTTTGCTTAAGCTTGTTGTATTGATCAACGTTCTAACAGATTGAGTTGCTCGGTAGGCATCAACCCCATCACATATAGGGATAATAATTCTCTTCTCGATATAACGGTTCAACTCTTCGCCAATTGATTTCCATTGCCACGGGTGGATTGGAAGAAATGTGTAGTCTTCAAATGTCCCTCCATTCCTATGAAGGGTGGCTAATAGTTTTTCCCAGAAAGACAGTCCTAGCTCACTTTTCCAAAAGCTTTGCTCCTCTTTCAAAATAGAAAGCTGAGCATAATTTCTTTTAATGGCAATCCATTTGAGCGGGAAGGACTGTTTAGCCTCAGGTCCATACATCGCATGATCCTCGTAAGAAAAACCTGTTCGTGACTTATAGCAAGGATGATACGTATGCCCCTCCATTACTTCTGACTCCAAATCCTCATATGTAGATTTTCTTCTAGATTTAGGCTGATAAAGATTATCTTGATTCCAGCTACTCAACTTAATGGTTTGTTGTAACTCCATTAATAATCCGTTTTTATCCTCATTATTATGAACAAGCTCATCTATCAATTCTTCAATGGTCGTCTCTATTAATGATTCGTTTTCCACTATTTTAAAAATCTGATCTTCTTTTATTCGAATTCGATCAAACACAGACCTCTTCCCTACGCATTTATACACTCGTTCTTTTCCATAAATGAAAAAAATATTATCCGCTTCTGCTTCTTCATTAGGGAGAAGGTTTTCAAATAATATACACTCTACAAGCATCCTTCTAACCCTCTTCTCCGCTTCACGATAAGATACTGGATTTTGAAAATGCATATTCCCCCTCCTTCCCATGAAGAAAAAATGGATTGGGCACGTTACAATACACAGCTTGTTCTAGCTCAGCCGTTAATTCATCTACATTATAAAAGCTTGTTAACAAGTTGCCTTTATAGGCAAGTTTTTCATTATTTAAAATGGATTGGACAAAGGTCTTTCCACTTTTACCGAGCTGAGTTAGTAAATCACGTAATTGTTCTGTAGACCATTTTAGTAATTCTTCCTCTCGAATTAAGTGGTCTGCACCTAAACGGTGAATAATAGAAAATAGTTGATTCCAAATTAAGTAATAAGCAAATCGATCCTGAATACATTCATCTTCATAAAAAAGCTCAGGGGACTCTACTAACATAGGTTCCAAATTTAATAAGCTTTCTTGATAAGACTTTGATAAATAATAGCCTTGATTATCGCGATAATAATACGTTTTGGGATAACCCGCTGACACATCTAAAACACTATTCTGTTGATGAGCCTCTAAAGCGATACCATATTGATCATATAATTTAATTAAGGGCTCAATCGTACAATGCCAATACTCTTTGAACCACTTAAAGCTGACAGATTCTAATGATTCAGATTCTAATGATTCAGATTCTAATTGGACTAAGTCAACGATAATATTGTATAGTCTTGATTTATGTCCAGGAATGGGATCTTGCACTAATGCTGCAATAGAGCTAATCCCCTCACCTTGACCCCTTTGGAATACATTTGAGCGAATAATGACCTCAAACCCAGATTCTAATTGATCTGGGAAATCCACCGTTATAAAGGCAGGGTCATGAATGATTTGGAAAGAAGGATAATGAATTGTATAGTGAAGCTTATTCATCAGACTTGCCATCAAACCTCCTGCTTTTAGCTCGTGACGACGATTTACTCGCAAGGAATTGGTTACTTTTACAGGAATTGAAAATTTGTACATATAGGGATCATCCTCGTTATACACGGTTCTTAGTGAGGATGTTGCCTGATAATAAGGTCCTAGTATCCCAAGCTCTTGGATTAACCCAGCTTCCATTACTTCTTTTACAGAAGGTTGTTGCAAAAGCCATTGAGCTTGGAGAGGATGTATTGGAATGACACATTCATTCTCTAAGGTATTAATTTCACATTCGCTTTGGATTAAGGGCTGTTTACATATCTGACTTGCACTTTCATGAAGAACGGAACTCTCCCTTACAATGCTGCGATTTACGAGAAAATAGTGAAGCTGAAACGATCCTTTTAACTCTGGCGAAAAAGTCGATTGTTGCCATTGTGCCATTCCTTGCCTGCTTTTTGGCGTAGGGTGTAGCCAATGGCCATATATTAACGACTGTTCTGTTTCGATAAATGAGCTATTTGAATCATACAGACTAGTAGCATCTTCCATCCTCTGTTCAATGATTCTCGTCATTGTTTGATAGCTGTCCATAATTCGAATAGTTAGCTCATCGTAGCGAGGGTCGTGTTGACCACTCAGATTGATTTGACTCCTTAAATATAATTCTTGATTGAGTGTCATTATCGTGATTAACTCGTCCGACTTTTCCCAGACCCTATTCCCTTCACTATACGTAAGAGTAATTCCAAATGTATGTCTTCCTACCAAGGAACGATATTTAACCCCAATTGCGAGTCGAATTGATTGCAGTGGTAATTCTAATTCATAAACATAAGGTTCTGTCATAATCTCTGATGTTCTTTGCTCTTTTACCCATTCGTCCTTCTTCATCCATCGACCGCCACTTATTTCACGAATATAGCCATTAAGAAATGCTTGAAACGAGGCATAAAGTGCAATTTGTTTTGCTGTGTGTTGCATGATTCCATCCTTTCACTATGCCCTATGGACTAATAATGCAAAATTGAAGGTATAGTAGTAATTATTTTTGCGCAAGCACTTGATAGACTTCTTGGCGACTATCAATTATGTAAGAAGGGGAAGGTTTGCCTCGATTGGCACGATGCCCTGCAAGATGAATATCACTCGTTTCCCAAGCCTTCCAATCCCTCTCTGATTCCCATCGAATCATGACAATTACTTCCTCTTGCCCTTTACGACTACTTTTTTTTAACACACTCAAGTCTATAAAACCTGGTTGTTTCTCAATTACACCCTCCCCTGCAAATCGATTTTTCATATTATGAGCATGGCCTTCAGTTACATAAATATATTTCATTTGAACAAACAATGAGCTCATTCCTTTCTCCATTCATTATATGATTTGGTGCTTCAGTTTAATTGATAACGATTATCATTATAATTGATAATGATTATCATTTTCAATATAAAAATAATCTTTTCCATAAAAAATTTTTTTTTATGCCCATCATTCATTGAATTGAAGAGACTTAGAAAGCAGGATTAGGAAGTTGAAGTGTTGGTGCGGCAGAAGGAATCAGATTAAGATTCGATATACTTCCAATTCTAGAAGGAATAAAGACTTTCACCTCAAAAAGATCATGACCTAGTTTCATTTTAAAGACCTGTAAAATATAAATTTTTTAGTTACTTACGAAAGGTGCTGGTTTAGTAAAGCATAAACTTCTTCCATGCTTCCATCCTCCTTGTAGCACATTTATGAGCGACTAAGCTTTATCCATAATAATAGGGTCAATCCAACAAATCAGATTGACCCCTACATTCCCCATTCTTTAAATTACCTTGATGGAGTGAATAATTTATCTCTGCTTTTAATATATTCCTTTTCATTTCTTTATCGCTCTACACAATCTTCCTCCCTTTTCCGTATGGAATACATAGGGGGGTTCCAAATAACGGATCTAGCGTGACTTCACAATTTAAATCAAACACTTCTTTGACAAGCTTGGAATTTATCACTTTTTCTGGTTCCCCTTGGGCCACTACTTTTTGGTCCTTAATGGCTATTAAATTATGTGCATAACGACATGCTAAATTTAGATCATGTAAAACCATTACGATCGTTCTTTTCTCTTTTTCATTCAATTCATATAGTAAATCCAGTATTTCTATTTGATGAGTCAAATCTAAATAAGTAGTCGGTTCGTCTAGTAAAACGATATTTGTATTTTGGGCTAGACACATGGCAATCCACACTCTTTGTCTTTGTCCACCGGATAGCTGATCAATAGGCCTATCTTTTAGTGCAAGTAGTCCCGTCGCTGTTAATGCATTTACTACCGCCTCTTCATCCTCCTTCGACCATTGCTTTAACCAATTTTGATACGGATACCTCCCTTGTTTTACGAGCTGTATAACAGATAGTCCTTCTGGTGTGATAGGTGATTGAGGTAAAATGGCTAATTTTTTTGCTACATCTTTAGTGGGAAGACGAGAAAGATCATCCCCATTCAAAAGAATTGAACCATTTTCGGGAGGCAATAAACGAGCTAATGCACGTAACAATGTTGATTTCCCGCAACCATTCCCGCCAATTAGAACTGTAATTTCCCCTGCTGGAATCACTAAGTCCAGCTCTTTAATAATAGTCGAATCACTATATGACAATGTTAAAGCATTCGTTCGAATAATTTCTTCCATTCCGTTCCCTCCATCGACGGCAGTGTTTCATCCATTTTTTGTTTTAATTAATAGATATATATAATAGGGAGCACCTATCCCCGCTGTAAAAACCCCTGCTGGAATAATGATTGGTAAAAATAAGGTTCTTCCAACTAAATCAGCTAGCATAACTAAAAGAGCTCCTATAAAAGCGGAAGTCGGTAATAATGCACCAAAAGAAGAACCTACTAATCTTCTTGCCATATGAGGTGCCATGAGTCCAACAAACCCTATTCCTCCTGCGAATGCAACTGCACCTCCTACTAGTGCAGTACTGATAAATAACAGCATAAAACGATGCTTTTGAACATAACTGCCAACTCCTGTTGCTACATCTTCACCTAGCTCTTGCACATTTACATTTCGAGAAGAAATAAAGGCAATCACGAGTAAGATTGTCGTCGATGGGAGTAAAAACCACACGTTTTCCCAGGATGCATTATTTACACTTCCTATCATCCAAATATTCGCCTGGCTAGCTTGATAAATTGGACCTAAAATCATAAACATTGTCGTTGCTGCTTGCATTAAGGCTGATAGTCCAATCCCTATTAATACAAGGCGAATAGGGGTTACGCCATTTCTCCATGATAATAAATAAACAACCAAAGCGACAATTGTAGCCCCAATAAAAGCAGCTATGGGTAGCCACTGTATACTTACATACAAAGAATGATTGTTATTACTAAAAATCCATAAAAATGCCATAACCGCTGTCCCAGCACCAGCCGTCAATCCAATAATATCTGGTGACGCCAACGGATTTCGGATGATTCCTTGTAGTAACCCTCCAGCTACAGCCAATGACATTCCAGCTAATAAAGAAACGATAATCCTTGGCAGACGGAATTGAAATACAACGAGCTGTTCCATGTCCGTACCACCTCCAAAGAACATGCTTATGGTGGTAAAAGGATTAATTGCAAAATCACCTAAACCCGTACTAATAATAAAGACCATTGCTGTCAAACCCATTAAAAAAAGAATCGTGCGCGTTGCTTTTTTATCAATTAAAAAGGAGACTTTACCAGCAAATAGACGGAAACTATAATATTTTTTCACTGGCTATTAAACCCCCTTCTTGCTATATAAATAAAGAATGGTGTTCCAATAAAAGCAGTCATGACTCCAACTGGAACCTCTTGAGGCATGATGATAAACCTTGCACCAATATCAGCTGCCAAAAGAAGAATGCCCCCTAGCAACCCTGAAAACGGAATTAGCCAGCGATGGTCTGTGCCTATTATATGTCTGGCAATATGAGGTATAACAATTCCAATAAATCCGATTGGACCGGCTATGGCAACAGATCCTCCAGCAAGTAATACTACTACTAGAGCCACAGTCAATTTTACTAGACCTAATTGAATTCCTAGTCCTTTCGCAACGTCATCCCCCATCGCTAGTACATTCATTTTTGCAGAGATGAATAGAGCGATAATCCAGCCGGTTACTAAATAAGGGAAAAGTGTTACTAAAATGGATAAGTCTCTCCCTTGGACTGACCCAGCTAACCAAAAAAGAGCCTCATCAAGCGCACTTTCATTTGTGACCAATAAGGCTTGAGTAAAGGATGAAAATAACGCAGCAAATGCAGCACCAGCAAGGGTTAATTTCATGGGGGTTAAACCATGAAGTCCAGCTGAACCAGTGAAATATACAGCGATTGCGGCAATACCTGCACCAATAAAAGCAGCGAATGGAAGAAGCTGAGCGCTTTCAATAAATGTAATAGTTATAACTACTGCAAACCCAGCACCAGCGTTTATCCCTAATATACCCGATTCTGCCAAAGGATTTTTGGTTAATGTTTGCATGAGAACCCCTGCGATAGCAAGCGATGAACCTACCGCTGCTGCTATTAAGGCTCTAGGTAATCGAACGTTTTTTATAATAAGATGTTCATTCGATCCATCAAATTGAGTAAATGCTTCATAAGCTGTTTGAACAGTCGTATCAGCATAGCCTAAAAGCAAACTCAATAAGATAAACAGAATTAATAGGGATAGTGCTGTCATTAAAGATAATAGTTTTAATAATTGATTTGATAAACCCATTTGTTCTCCCTTCTAGTGTTTTATAACTACTAGTCTAGGAGATATTAACAATGTCGTCAATGAAAATGATAATCACTTTCAATTAGTTGTTGACAGTCTACTTACTAATGTTTTAGTATAATGTCGTGCTAGTTTAATTGAGAATGATTATTATTAGCATTTAAAAATATTTAGGAGGTTCATTATGTTTAAAAAGAAATTATCTTTTACATTGTCAGTACTAGGCATCCTAACTCTTCTACTATTAGCTGCATGTAGTGAAGCGACAGAAGATGCGACGAAAGTTGAGGGTGATAAAGGGGATGAAAAGAATACTAGTTACATGGTTACACATGCTATGGGTTCCACTGAAATAAAAGAGACACCTAAGAAGATTGTTGTTTTAACAAACGAGAGTACAGAGGCACTGCTTGCTTTAGATGTGAAACCAATAGGAGCCGTACAATCTTGGGAAGGTGACCCTTGGTACGATCATATTAAAGGTGATATGGATGGCGTAGAAGTTGTCGGAAATGAAACAGAAGTAAATATTGAGAGAATCATTGAATTAAAACCAGATTTAATTATAGGAAATAAAATCCGTCAAGAAGCGATTTACGATAAGTTAGAAAAAATAGCACCAACTATTTTTTCAGAAGATCTATCAGGCGATTGGAAAGTGAACTTTGATTTATATGCCAAGGCCGTTAATTTAGAAGAAAAAGGTCAAGAAGTTATGAATAATTTTGACCAGCATGTGTTAGATGTGAAGGAAAGTCTAGGAGATAACGTAAACAAAGAAATCTCAGTTGTTCGTTTTAGCTCTCGCCCGACGCGAATTTACTACACGGATTCATTTTCAGGTGTAATCTTCGAGCAACTCGGATTTAAACGTGCCGCTCATCAAGAAAAGCTCTTTACAGAGGATAATAAAATGGGGAACTTTGCTGTTGAAGTCGGGAAGGAATTAATTCCTGAAATGGATGCAGATGCTATTTTTTATTTCACCTATACTGATGCTGCAGCTGTCGAAGAAGAATGGATAAATGACCCATTATGGAAAAACTTAAATGCAGTACAAAGTGGAAATGTATATAAAGTAAATGATACGATTTGGAACACTGCCGGTGGAGTTATCGCCGCTAACACGATGTTAGAAGACATTAAAACAATCTTTGCAGAGTAGCGGATAGCTTGTACGTACTTAATTTTAAAAACCCATTTTGAAACAAAATGGGTTTTTTATTGAATATAGATAATGGATATTATTCTAAGGGAGGCATACATGCTATTTCTTTCAAAACCTCAACACCTATCCCAACCAGCCTCACACATGTATCTACAAGTAGGGGCTGAACCGTTTTATTGCAGAGATATAAGTCATAAGGCATCTTTTAAATTTATTGAATAACCGTGTTGTTGCTAAGTTTCATATCTTCTTCAAGTGCTAAGAAACCCTTCATTTGTATGTCCTAAGAATATAAAGTCATATCTTTTATTAACGATTAAAACTTTATTTCAAACTAATATAATCTTTCGAATGTCTTTATTGCTCGTAAACAAAAAGGATAGGGAAGCAGCTTTTACCTCTACTTCCCTATCCTAAAATATTTTACTTTATACAATCTTAACTTACTTCATGATGTGAATTGGAGTACCCATCGCTACTTCAGCAGCTTCCATAGCAATTTCTCCCAATGTTGGGTGAGCATGAATCGTCATCGCTATATCTTCTGCTGTCATACCAGCTTCAATAGCAAGGCCTAACTCAGCAATCATATCAGAAGCGCTAGCACCTGCGATTTGAGCACCGATTAGCAAGCCATCCTCTTTACGTGTAACTAGTTTCACAAAACCATCAGTATTGTTTAAAGCTAGTGCACGTCCATTAACACCAAATGGGAATTTCGCTGCTACTACTTCAATTCCTTCATCTTTTGCTTCTTTTTCAGTATAACCAACAGAAGCTAGTTCTGGATCAGAGAACACAACAGCAGGAATTCCGTGATAATCAATTTCTGATTTTTCTCCTGCAATCGCTTCAGCTGCAATTTTTCCTTCGTAAGAAGCTTTATGTGCTAAAGGAGGACCTTCAACAATATCACCAATTGCATAAATGTTTGAAACATTTGTGCGACATTGCTTATCGATTTTCACAATTCCTCTGTCCGTTAGTTCTACACCAGCTTGCTCTAATCCTAGCTCATCAGTGTTCGCACGACGTCCCACTGTAACTAACACATAGTCAGCTTCAACAGTTTTTGTTTCACCGTTTGCTTCATAAGTTACAACAACACCGTCTTCACTTTCTTGAACACCTTTTGCCATCGCTTTTGTTACGATGTCAACGCCTTTTTTCTTTAATTTACGCTTTACAATAGAAGACATCTGCTTTTCAAATCCGCCAAGAATTTCATCAGATCCCTCTAAAATCGTAACACCTGTTCCAAAGTTTGCATACGCTGTACCTAGTTCTGTCCCAATATATCCTCCGCCAATGACCACGAGGTTTTTTGGAATTTCACCTAAGTTAATCGCTCCTGTTGAATCTAGAACACGCTTAGAATATTTAAACGTTGGAATTTCAATTGGACGTGATCCCGTCGCAATAATCGCATTCTTAAATTTATACGTCTGTGCTGAATTATCATCCATTACACGAACTGTATTTGCATCAACGAAGTAAGCTTCTCCTCTTACGATGTCTACTTTATTACCCTTTAATAAAGTCTCTACACCGCCAGTAAGTTTATTAACTACACTAGCTTTCCATTTCTGCACTTTAGAAAAGTCAACCTTTACGTTTTCAGCTGTAATTCCCATATCATCAGAATGTTGAGCTGTTTCATAGCGGTGACCGGCTGAAATAAGTGCTTTAGAAGGAATACAACCGATATTTAAGCAAACCCCGCCTATACTACCCTTCTCAACAATCGTTACTTTTTGTCCAAGTTGTGCCGCACGAATAGCCGCTACATATCCACCAGGACCTGATCCCACGACAAGAGTATCTGTTTCAATTGGAAAATCTCCTACTACCATAGCATTACGCCTCCATTAATAATAGTTCTGGATCGTTCAGTAAACGCTTAATGTGATTAAGCGCATTTTGAGCTGTAGCACCATCAATAATACGGTGGTCAAAGCTCAATGATAATGCTAACACAGGTGCCGCTACAATTTCACCATTTTTGACTACAGGTTTTTGTGCAATTCGGCCAATTCCTAGAATCGCTACTTCTGGATGGTTAATAACTGGTGTAAACCATTGTCCACCCGCAGAACCAATGTTTGTGATGGTACAAGATGCACCTTTCATTTCTGCCGGAGCTAAACGGCCGTCACGTGCTTTTGTTGCTAGTTCATTTATTTCGTCAGAAATAGAGAACATTGATTTTCGATCAGCATTCTTCACTACAGGAACAAGAAGACCTTTATCTGTGTCTGCTGCAATTCCAATATTGAAGTAGTGCTTCTGAACAATTTCGCCTGCCGCGTCGTCAATAGAAGTATTTAATACAGGGTACTCACGTAAAGCACTAGTTAAAGCTTTTACAACATAAGGCAAGAACGTTAGTTTAACTCCTTTTTCCGCAGCAATTTCTTTAAATTTCTTACGGTGAGCCCATAGTTCCGTTACATCAACTTCATCCATTAACGTAACATGTGGAGCAGTCTGTTTAGAGTTAACCATCGCTTTCGCAATTGCTTTTCTAATTCCGCTCATTTTTTCACGAGTTTCAGGGAACTCAGTTTCAGGAATTTCCACTTTCGCTTGTTTTTCAGGAGCTGCAGTTTCAACAGCTACTTCTTCAACAATTACTTCTTCTGAAGCTTCAGCTACTGGCGTTGCTCCACCTTGTAAGAATGCATCTATATCTGATTTTAAAATACGACCATTTTTCCCTGTACCAACGACTTGCTGAATTGTAACTCCTTTATCACGCGCATACTTACGTACAGATGGCATCGCAATAACACGGCGGGATGGATCAACTTCAGGAGTTGCTTCTGTTGGAGTCGCTTCTACTTTTTGTCCAGAATCCTGAGCAGCTTCTTCCACTTTTTCTTCTGGCGCTTCATCACCTTCATGGTCACCTTTAAACTTTAAGTCTTCATATCCAGGTGCATCGAATTTGATTAATACATCACCAACAACTGCAACTTCACCTTCATCTACTAGTACTTCTTCTACTGTACCTGCTACTGGTGAAGGAATTTCAACAACTGCTTTATCGTTTTGTACTTCACAAAGCACGTCATCCTCTGCTACTTTATCGCCAGGTTTAACAAACCATTTAACGATTTCACCTTCGTGTATACCTTCACCGATGTCGGGTAATTTAAATTGAAATGACAAGGATATTCCCTCCTGTTATATATTTAGTTCAATAGGAAGAGAGTCAAAGATACCCCCTTCCACTTTATCTAATTTAGAAGTTTAATACTTTTTTCGCCGTTTCTAGAACGTCTTTATGATTTGGAAGCCAAATAGGTTCAGCTTGTGAGAATGGGTACACTGTATCTGGTGCAGCTACACGTAATACCGGTGCTTCAAGGCTTAAAATGGCACGCTCTGTAATTTCAGCCACAACGTCCGCTGCGATCCCTGCTTGTTTTTGAGCTTCCTGAACGACAATAGCACGACCCGTTTTTTCAACTGAAGCAATAATCGTTTCAATATCTAATGGAGCAATAGAACGAAGGTCAATAACTTCTACTGAATGTCCTTCTTTTTCTAGCTCTTCAGCCGCTTTAATTGATTCGTGAACCATCGCGCCATAAGAAACAATCGTTAAATCAGCACCCTCACGCTTTACGTCTGCTTTCCCTAGTGGAATCGTATATTCTTCTTCTGGTACATCCTGACGGAAAGAACGATATAATTTCATATGCTCTAAGAAGATTACTGGGTCATTATCTCTAATAGCAGATATCAACAGCCCTTTTGCATCGTAAGGAGTAGATGGAATAACCACTTTTAATCCAGGTTGCTGTGCCATTAATCCTTCTAAGCTATCAGCATGAAGTTCAGGAGTGTGAACTCCTCCACCAAATGGAGAACGAATAGTAATTGGGGCGTTAAATACACCACCAGTACGATAGCGTAAACGAGCAATTTGTCCACTTACTGAATCCATTACTTCATATACGAAACCAAAGAACTGAATTTCAGGCACTGGACGGTACCCTTCTAATGCCATACCGATTGCTAATCCACCTATTCCAGACTCAGCAAGCGGTGTATCAAATACACGATCTTCTCCAAATTCTTTTTGAAGACCTTCAGTTGCACGGAATACCCCACCGTTTAAGCCTACGTCTTCACCAAACACAAGAACGTTTTCATCGTTCTTAAGCTCCGTACGCAGTGCATCCGTGATCGCTTGAATCATTGTCATTTGCGCCATGGCTTACTTCGACTCCTTTTCCTGATAAATTTCATACTGTTCTTTTAGATTAAATGGAAGTTCTTCATACATATTAGACATTAAATCAGTAACTTTTTGTTTTGGTGCTCCATCAGCCTTCTTAATGGCTTGTTTAATGTCCTCTTTTGCTTGTTCAATTACTTTATTTTCTTTTTCTTCGCTCCATAGACCTTTCGCTTCTAAGAACTTACGGAAACGAACAAGTGGATCTTTCTTTTCCCACTCTGTATCCATTTCAGAAGAACGATAACGAGTTGGGTCATCTCCTGCCATCGTATGAGGTCCATATCGATAACACATTGTTTCAATTAAAGTAGGGCCTTCACCGTTGATTGCGCGCTCACGTGCATCTTTAGTTACCGCGTAAACAGCTAGTGGGTCCATACCGTCAACTAGTACTCCTGGGATTCCAGCTGAAACTGCTTTTTGGGCAATCGTTTTCCCTTTTGTTTGTTTATCACGAGGAGTAGAAATCGCAAATTGGTTATTCTGAACAAAGAAGATTGCTGGAGCATTATAAGCACCTGCAAAGTTGATTCCTTCGTAGAAATCACCTTGAGAAGAACCACCGTCACCTGTGTATGTAACTGCTACGGCTTTCTTACCACGTTTCTTCATCCCTAATGCGACACCAGCTGTTTGGATATATTGTGCCCCAATGATAATTTGCGGTGGAAGAACATTAACACCCTCTGGAATTTGGTTTCCTTGAAAATGACCACGAGAGAATAAGAACGCTTGGTAAAGCGGTAAACCATGCCAAATAATTTGTGGTACATCACGGTAGCCAGGTAATACAAAATCTTCACTCTCAAGTGCGAAATGTGAAGCGATTTGAGAAGCCTCTTGACCTGCTGTAGGTGCGTAGAAACCTAAACGACCTTGACGGTTTAAAGAGATTGAGCGTTGATCTAAAATACGCGTATAAACCATACGACGCATTAGTTCTTGAAGTTCTTCATCACTTAATGATGGCATTGCTGAATTATTAACAACTTCGCCTTCTTCATTTAAAATTTGAAACATTTCAAATTGCTGTTCAATATGTTCGAGCGTTTTAACTGCATCGAATTCTGCCTTCTTTGATTTAGAAGCCATGCAATTCACCTCTTCCTTTCTGACAATAAAATTAAATATTTACATACAGAGATAGGTTACCCAAGATTCACACATTCTACCACATCTAACCTTTGGGATAGATCTCTTATTATTTTTCCATAATCCAGGAAAAGAAACCCGCATTATGAGATCATGATCGACATTAAACTGTATTAATATCATTTCTTTTAACACTAATACAATAATATGTGTTCGCTTCATAGTGTACAATACAAAAATCATTAAAGTCAATTAGTAAATCTTCAAGAATTTAATAACTTTCTACCAAGATTCCTCCCTGCTTTCCCATTGATATATTAGAACTGTATTATATAGTTATTTTTCTCTGTACTATATTAGAAACAGACCATATTCTCTTTTAATAATGAACAAAAAAATAGCCACTTCTACGATGCAGTGGCCTTATCATTCCTATTCAATTCGCTTATTCCTTCGCTTCTGTTAAGTTTGCCTCTTTATAAAATGCTTTTTTCTTTTCATTAAAGGCTTCCGTTTCTTTATTGAAGGCTTCATTGGCTTGATAAATTTTCTCATACACCTTATTCACTTCTTCAATCTGTTGTTCAAAGTCTTCCATTGTTAAATCTTCTTTTTTTAGACTTTCGTACAACTTTTTATCAAGATTCAACCCCTCTTCATATACAGTAACCAACGTATCATGGGAGTCATATCGGGCATTCATTATCTCCAATAATTCTTTCGCCTTCGCCCCTAGTTCTTTATCTTCTATATCGCCTATAACTTCTTTAATGGAATTAAAATGTTCTTCTGCCTCTATTAATGCTTTTTTCTCAGATTCAAATAATTCTTCTCGCTCTGCGATATTGCTCAATGCTTCATCAGACAATTTGACAATCTCATCATACTCTTTCATCCCTAAAGTAATGACAGTTGAAAAGATTTCCTGTTCTTTAACTTCTAGTTCAGATAATGGTTGTTGAACCTTTTGAAAAGGTTGTTCTTTTTGGACCGTTTGCTCCATCACTTCATACATTTTCTCTTCCGGTGTCTGACCTCCGAGGCACCCTGAAAGTATTAATGATGTTAAAACCATCGTTGCCATACCACTATATAATTTTTTCATAGAAATCCCCCCTGTTATTTCAACCCTTACTATATATGTAGCTTTATGAAATGACAATATATAGTGAAGTCATTCGTTGTCAAACCTTTCCCTTTTGTTGAATTATACCAAATAACTGTCTTGCTTATGACCCCTTTTATTTTTTAATTAACACTGGTTAACATTTTCCTAGCAGTTTGATACACTACTGTTAGATTGAATAGCCATAATAGCTTGGAGGATATAAAAATGATTACGATGAAAGATATTATTCTAGACGGACACCCTACTTTAAGAAAAATAGCAGAGGTTGTTCCTTTACCTCCTTCTCAAGAAGATCAACAAACACTCAAGGATATGCTTCAATATGTTCAAGATAGTCAAGATCCTGAAAAAGCAGAAAAATATGGGTTGCGTTCAGGAATTGGAATAGCAGCACCTCAAATAAATGTATCCAAAAAAATGATTGCAGTAAGGGTCACTGATAAAGCTGGAACACTTTATGAAGCTGCGCTTTTCAACCCTAAGATCATTAGTCATTCGATGGAAAAGGCCTATTTAACTACTGGAGAAGGCTGTTTATCCGTTGAAACTACTATACCTGGATATGTTCCACGTTACGCACGAATTACGGTTAAAGGGTATGATGTTGACGGGAATGAACAAAAATTACGATTAAAGGGATTACCTGCTATTGTGTTCCAACATGAGATTGATCATTTAAATGGGATTATGTTTTACGATCATATCGATAAACAGAAACCACTAGCACCAATTGAAGGGGCAACACCAGTTGACCGATAAAAGGGGACTCAAACGGCCCCCTTATACAATCCATTGACTTAAACACTTGAAAAGTTCAAAAAAAAACAAAAAGCGAGTATACCTACTCGCTTTTTTCTATAGTAATCCTAATTCTTTTAGAGCATATGGAATACCCTGTTCTGAAACATCTTTTGTGAGAAAGTCTGCATGCTTTTTAACTGCTTCTGTAGCATTTCCCATGACAACCCCAGTTCCAACAGCCTGAATCATCTCGATATCATTTAATCCATCACCAAAAGCATAAACGTCTTCAAGAGCAAACCCTAATTGTTTAATCATTTGTTTAATCCCCTCAGCTTTTGAGCCCCCACCTGGCAAAATATCAACGGAATATGGATGCCAACGAATAAAATGAAGATCGCGATATTTCTCTCGGAAATAGTCCTCCTGACCTTCCTCACAAAACAATAAAGATTGATATATTTCCTTCTCTTTATAAAAATCTGCCTCAAAATCTGGGTGCGTAAACTTTAAACTCTCCATACTTTTTTCAATAAAATGGTGATGAGGAACATTTCCCTTCATTGTCTCTTCGTTTAAATACACAATGGGATGCGAACGAAGAGAGGCGTCATGAAGTAAACGTTCGAACGGTTCCATATTTAAAGGGTTTGTATAGATCACCTTATTTTCAAATACAACATATTGCCCATTAAAGCTGACATATGAATCAATGGACAATTCTTTCCGTAATGATTCAAACATAAATGGTGCCCTACCTGTCGCAATAGCTACATATGTCCCATTTTTTTGAAGCTGCCTAATCGCAGCCTTTGTCTCAACAGGTAGATTCTTATCATGATCTAAAAGCGTACCGTCTATATCAAAAAACACAACCTTACTCATTTTTAACTCCTTTAATCAAATTTCCCCTGTTCAGACATAAACGTAAACATAATCACGTGAAATGTCAATTTCCTTAAGTGTTAAGGAAAATATATCCATAATAGTTTTTCCTTCATTATCACATACTAATATCATCAAAATATTATCACGTGCGCCTTCACCTTTACTTTAAAGAAGAAAATAGTTAAAATGACTAATAAGGAGTGATCTACCATGTTGAAAAAGCTGCGTAAAAAGCTGCTTAAACAATGGAAAGACTTACTCAGAAAAAAAACAATCGCTTAAATGTGTAAGCCCTTCACGTTTAGGAGGGCTTCTTCTTATTTTACACTTCACTATATTGCAAAACTAAGGTCATCAAACTATTCATAAGACTTTGAAACCTACATATAAAGATATCAACTAATACGCAAGAATACATGAAAAAGTTGATAACTTTTTATATAATAGAAAAAGTTACTTTGATAACGGATAAGGAGAGAAAGAAATGATTTACAAAGTGTATTACCAAGAAAGTAAAAAGGAAGCACCCGTTCGTGAACACACGAAGACGACTTATGTCGAAGCAAATTCTGAAAGAGAAGTACGCCAAACTTTAAAAGACCGTCCATACAATATTGAGTTTGTTCAAGCCGTACTAGAGAACCACCTTGAATATGAAAAACAAAGTCCTAACTTCAAAGTGGAGAACTAAGCAAATTATGAAATTTGTAAAAAATGATCAAACAGCTGTTTTTGCCCTGGGCGGTTTGGGTGAAATCGGAAAAAATACTTACGGCGTACAGTTCCAAGATGAAATTATTTTAATTGATGCGGGAATCAAATTTCCTGAGGACGAGCTTCTCGGCATTGACTATGTCATTCCAGATTATACGTACTTAGTGAAAAATGTGGATAAGATTAAAGGCTTATTCATTACTCATGGTCATGAAGATCATATCGGTGGAATCCCCTATTTATTAAGACAAGTGAATGTCCCTATTTATGGCGGAAAATTAGCTATTGGTTTAATCAAAAATAAACTTGAAGAGCACGGTTTACTTCGTACTGCGAAGCTTAATGTCATAAAAGAAGATGACCTTATTAAATTCAGAAAAACATCTGTGACATTCTTTAGAACAACTCACAGTATTCCAGATTCGTACGGTATTGTTGTGAAAACACCTCCTGGAAACGTCGTTCATACAGGAGACTTTAAATTTGACTTTACACCTGTTGGTGAGCCTGCAAACTTAACCAAAATGGCTGAAATTGGAAAAGAGGGCGTCCTATGCCTATTATCTGACAGTACGAATAGTGAGGTACCTAACTTCACAATGTCAGAACGTCGAGTTGGCGACAGTATTCATGACATTTTCCGAAAAGTAGATGGTCGAATTATTTTTGCTACATTTGCATCTAATATTCACAGACTTCAGCAAGTAATTGAAGCAGCCGTTCTACATGGTCGTAAAGTGGCCATATTCGGAAGAAGCATGGAATCATCCATTCAGATTGGGCAAGAACTTGGCTATATTCAAGCTCCAAAAGAAACCTTTATTGAGCCGAACCAAATAAATCGTTTACCAGCAAACGAAGTCACAATTCTTTGTACGGGTAGTCAAGGTGAACCAATGGCCGCTTTATCTCGAATCGCTGGTGGTACACATCGTCAGATTCAAATTCAGCCAGGAGACACCGTTGTATTCTCTTCTTCTCCAATTCCAGGGAATACAATAAGTGTTAATAGGACGATTAACTTATTATTTAGAGCAGGAGCAGACGTTATTCATGGCTCTCTAAATGATATTCATACTTCTGGACATGGTGGGCAAGAAGAACAAAAGCTAATGCTCCGCCTGATGAAACCAAAATTCTTTATGCCGATACATGGTGAATTCCGAATGCAGAAAATGCACGCTAGTCTTGCCGTTGATTGTGGTGTTGAGGCTGAGCATTGCTATATCATGGACAATGGAGAAGTGTTAGCACTAAGTTCAGATACCGCTAGTGTTGCTGGAAAAATCCCTTCAGGTAATGTTTATATTGACGGTAGTGGCATCGGTGATATCGGAAATATTGTGTTGCGTGACCGTCGAATTTTATCTGAAGAAGGATTAGTGATTGTCGTAGTAAGTATTAATATGAAGGACTTTAAGATAGCCTCTGGACCAGATTTAATTTCTCGAGGATTCGTTTACATGAGGGAATCAGGTGATTTAATTAACGAAGCACAGAACCTCATTACAAAGCATTTAAATATTTTACTGGAGAAAAAGACTACGCAATGGTCTGAAATTAAGAATGAAGTGACCGACACACTTGCTCCTTTCTTATACGAAAAAACAAAAAGACGTCCAATGATTTTACCAATCATTATGGAAGTATAACGAGCACTTACAACAACAAACCTGCCCCCTATTACAAGGGAGGCAGGTTTTTGTATTAGTTTTTCTTTCGCAGCAGATGGTTCTCAGAGTACTAATTACACAAAAACGCCCTCTGATTTTCTTGGATGAAATACGTTTATTGCCTTCAAATATGTAATATCTTTTTCCAATTAAATAAATGCATAAATTTACATATATAAGCTATTAAAGTTTTTCGATCGTCTGAACACGTACTGACCTATCAGTATTTTTTTGTCGTCCTTTACGTACATCCACTTTCCGTATCTGTCTTACTTACTCCCCCCTCCCCTTCTTTTTCCCTTAACCTTTGTTAAATTTTAATGTTGATTTTTTTATATGAGATCAATTGGCAGCCTTAACACGTACTGATCTACCAGTGTTTTTTTGTCTACTATTAAAAATATACATATGTGTATTAGGACTAGTTTTTTATTTTAATTATATAAATATATGAATGTAAATTACTTTTATTAACTATTAATGAATTATTTACATATATTTAACAACGAAAAAATATTGAGTTCATCTTAAGAATGTAGAATTTCTTTAGACATATAGGAGGGATCATATTCATGAAAAAAGTAAAGAAATTATTAGCGAGCACATTAATTATGACAGGCTTAGTTGGATGTACATCTAATACTGAAGTTGAAAAAGATCATAATAAAGAAGTGAAGTCTGCAGCTAAAAGTGAGATTGAACAACCAAAATACGTATTTCTATTTATAGGGGACGGCATGGGTATGCCGCAAAGAAGTTTAACAGAATACTATAAAAATACGGTTATGGGAAATACAGATATTTTATCCATGCACACTTTACCAGTGGCAGCTGATATTAGTACACACTCCTCAGATACTCTAATTACAGATTCAGGAGCTGCGGGAACTTCATTATCAAGTGGGTACAAAACGTATAATGGAGCCATTGGAATGGAAGATGATAAAACGAGTAAACCAACAATTATTGAAGCTTTAGAAAAAGAAGGGTTCCAAACTGGTCTTATTACGTCAACGCGAATGACTCATGCAACACCAGCATCTTTTGCAAGTCATCAAGATTCAAGAGAAAATGCAAATGAAATTGCAGAGGATTATTTAGAATCTGGTGTCGATTTCTTAGCAGGCGGAGGATACAGACATTTCGTTGGGGAAGATAATGATATGGGGTTAAATTCAAAAAGAGAAGATTCTGGGTTAATTGAATCCTTTGAAGATGAAGGTTATACGATTTTCTTAAGTGAGAAGGACACTACTAAATTCTTATCTGAAGACATAACTAAAGAGGAAAAAGTTTTAGGGCTGTTCTCTTATTCACACATTCCTTATGTAATTGATAGAGATGAAACAGAAAAAGAAGGCAAAGAGTATCCTAGATTAGATCAAATGACTAAAAAAGGAATTGAATTTCTATATAACAAAGGGGAAGACAGTGGATTCTTCTTAATGGTAGAAGGAGGAAGAATTGACCATGCTGCTCACGCAAACGATGCTCTTGGAGTCATTGAAGAAACGCTAGAATTGGATAAAGCAATTGATGAAGCATTAGCATTCTATGAAAAGCATCCTGATGAAACCCTAATCTTAGTGACTGCTGACCACGAAACAGGAGGACTTACGTTAGGGGGAAGATTAGGAGATTATGATAAAGACGGCAAAACAACCCAGGAATACATGTTACATTTAGATAAATTAGTTGGTAATCATTCAATTGAAGACGTAGCTCAAACGAAGTTTACTGAAGAATTTAATAAGGATAGAGAAGCATTCTTACATTATCTAAGCAACGATTACGGATTGGGAGAGTTAAGTGAAAAAGAACTAGAAATTATAAATAAAGCTATGGATGAGGAATCAGACGATAATGAAAACAATGATATTGGTTACTACTACACCAAAACTGGTTTAGCCATTAGTGAAATTGTTGCACTTAGGGGAAATATTGGATGGACAACTGAAATCCACACAGGTGTAAGAATTCCTTTAAGTGCAATTGGTACAGGAGCCGAGTATTTTAATGGTTATTATGATAATGCACAAGTACCTGTAAAGTTAGCACATCTATTAGGTGTAAAGGATAAGTTAGAGTTTACTCACGATGATTCAAATGATGAATATGAGGGTGGAACGAATCATAGTGATGAGTATCATAAACATACTGACGAAAAAGAGTATACGTCAGAGTAATTTATCATATATCGTCAAGTAACATACTATTGAAGTTCATAGGAATATCCTATGAACTTTTTCATGTTTATAAGATTAAGATGACGGTTATTAAAAAACAGCCCTCTTATGAAGGCTGTTTCACCTTTTTGTATCCTGTGAGGATATGCTTTTATTAATTATAATACATTAAGATCAATCATGCTTTCTCCAAGAATATAGTGTGAAAACCACATCAAATTCTGCTTCATAATCGCTACATTAATTCCTGGCTGGTCAGAACTATAGGCCATTCCTTTTAATATAATTAATTCTGTATCAACTTTCATATCCCTTAATCCTTGATATAGCTCATAAGCATTTGGAGTTGGAACTCTTGCACACTTTTCGCCATGTTGGATTAAAGTAGGGGTACAGGCTGATTTAATATAGGTCATTGGTGAAGTTTTAGTATATATTTCTGGATCATTCCATGGATTATCTCCTAAATACATCCTAACAAAGTAAGGGATATCCGTATGTACATAATGGGTACTCCAATTAGTAATTCCACCTCCAACTGAAATAGCTTTAAATCTACTACTAAATGTAGAACAGAAAGCTGATATATATCCCCCGTTGCTCCATCCCATAACTCCTACTCTATCTTTATCTACAATCCCCATGTCAACTAGTTTATCCACTCCAGATATAACATCTTCGTAGTCAGCAATTCCCTGTTTTCTATAGTTTGCTTTTAAAAATTCATTACCATAACCAGAACTTCCCCTGTAGTTTGGTTCTAAAACGATAAAGCCTTTCTCGATAAACGGTTCAATAGGATATTTCTCATCAAAACAGCCTGAAAATATTGGAAAGGATGCCCAAGCAGGACCACCATGGATTATCACTAATAAGGGATATTTTTTATTTTCGTCAAACTCAACTGGGGTTGATAAAATCCCCTCTATTTCAAGACCATCGCTACTTTTCCATGAGATTATTTCCCTGTTACATTTAAGTTTTCCTTTGAAAAAGCTATTTTCATTCGTTATTTTTTTATCGTCTAAATAGATTTCAAAGGTTTCAGTTGTAATAGCCTTATTATAGGATAGATGATTTCCATCTCTTGTTATAGAAGCCTCCATTATAAAGCTATCTACTTTTTCACTTAACATTTCCACAGTGCCATTCTCAGATAATAATCCAATAAGATAATTCGTTTTATTCTGCCATCTAATTAAAATTCCTTTAGCTGTCCAGCGTAATGGAATCACGGTACTATCAAAATCTGTTAAAGGTTGAATGAACTCTCCATTGTTAATATCATATATCTCTAGTGTACTATCTTGTATATGGGTCTTATAGTAATCCTTCTCCCTTATGCTTGCTGAGTAACATATTTTGCTGCCGTCAGTAGAAAAGCAAACGCTCCCTCCCAACAACTTATCTATATTCATCTTTTGTAGCTCTTCAGCTTTAATGTCTAGTATGTATAGGTCTTGATAAAAATAATCTCCCATATTTGGGCTTGGTGTAGCCATTAATACAATCTTCTTCCCATCATTTGAAATATCAAAATCATGGATATGAAAATCCTTACCATCAGTTAGTTGATGAACAACGCTACTATCATGCTCACCTTTATCTTTTTGCATCACTTTTTCTACTTCAATATAATATAAACTATTATTCTGGTAATCCTTGCCTATATGATGGAAATCTCCATATAATTCCTTACGTTTCTTTATCTCCTCAGATTCCTTTGAATGTGCAACATAATAAAAACCCTTGCCAGTAGGCTCCCATTTGAAATTAATGACCCCTTCTTTCTCATCAGTAATTTGAACACCACTATAACCATCTATTGCCTTTACAAATATCTGATTTCTCTTATTATCACCATCACCAACTGGGCTTAGGTAGGCGATATTTCTAGAATCGGGAGACCATAATGGGTCTGTACTCTCTGTATCACTAGTTGTTAATGGGTAACACTGCCCTTTATCTTTTTCATATATCCATACATGATTACTATAATTATTGTCTTTCCAGTTAACTGTCTTCTTAACAAATGCTACGTTATTACCATCTTCACTTATGTTTGTACCTGATAGTGTTGGTAATGAAATAATCTCTTCTATACTTAGATAGTTTTTTTCATTAGTATTCATTAATAAATCCCCTTATTTTAAATGATGTAACCCTATTTTTTGCCCTCGCTGCAAATTCACTCGTTAGTAAATATGTTACATCTAGCCTGTTTCACCTTTATTTTATCTGTATTTCTTTGTGAACAATATATTTTAAATAAGTATAATCGTTTTCTACACAAAAGAGCTGACTGGATTGTTAATCCAGTCAGCTCTTCATCGTCTTTTCTTTGAGTAAACGATTTTTTGAATACTATACACAGAAAGACAGTACTTTTCTGATAGTTGGTCAATCGTTAATCCTGTAGTAAATTCTTCACAGATTTTTTCATTTCTATACTTTATATACTCTCTACTACCTGAATTTTCTCCCCACTTTTTTCGAGTCCCTTCAGTGTTTGGTATATATATTAATTGTCCTTGAACATATTTTTGTATTTCTACTAACAATTGCTTAGGTAAGGCATTATTTGCGTTTATATACTTCATTATAACTCACTCCTTAAAATTGTTTTTAGATTTTAGGAGTTGACATTATAATGACTTTAACAAATTTTCCTTTACCTTATTTACTCATATTACGAACCTAATATTGAAACTTCCTAAATGACTATCAATAAACCTCATCTGAAACACCTCCAATGGATTTTAGAAGAAATATACAAATAATTTTGTTTTTTCATCTAAACTAACTATTAGTTTAAAACATTTTACTGAATAAACCAATAAAAATTATCCAAGTATTCCATTTTACGGAACTTCCCCCAGAAAATTCCATTGTCAATTAACCGTTCTATTATCTATCTTTTAATGCTATAAGCACTTTATTTTTACTGAAAAACCCCTTAGGATAAAACAGTTACACTCTCTTTCTAACCTAAAGGCTTCCATACATTCTGCTTATATTGATTTACCTAGATTAAAATCATTGTGTTTCTTACATCGATAGCGTTCGTTTCTATTTTAATAACAGAGAACGATTTGTATTGGCCATAAAAAAACTGCACCTCCCATTGTTCAATTCAACAATGGGAGGCGCAGTATAAAGACTGATATGCCTTACTTTCTATAATACTTTCTTTTCAAAACGATTTATATCACTATCCGCACCAATAACAATTAATATATCACCCGAACGAATTAAATCACTCGCTTGTGGTGAAACAATTACTTCATTTCCTCGTTTAATGGCAACAATATTAATTCCATATTTTGCACGGATATCTAAATCAATTAGTGAATTACCTGCTAATTGTTCATTTGCAACAATTTCTACAATGGAATGCTCATCAGAAAGCTCTAAATAATCTAGTACATTATTCGAAACAATGTTATGAGCAATTCGTTTTCCCATATCTCTTTCGGGGTGTACTACAGAGTCAGCACCGATTTTACGAAGTACCTTTTCATGATAATCATTTTGTGCTTTAACTGTAATGTTTTGTACACCGATTTCCTTTAGCATTAACGTCGTTAAAATACTAGCTTGGATATCATCCCCAATAGCTACGATTACATGGTCAAAATTGCGACATCCTAATTTTTTTAACACAGACTCATCAGTGGCATCAGCGACTACAGCATGCGAGGCAATAGAAGAAAATTCATTTACTTTATCCTCAAATTTATCAATGGCCATGACTTCCATTCCTTGCTCCGCTAATTCCCGAACAATACTTCCTCCAAAGCGACCTAAGCCTATGACTATAAATTCTTTATTCACCTTTATACCCCCAAATTGAAGTCATCACTTCTCCACTATTTTAGCATATTTTTACGGGAATGAAAGTAATATTACTTCTGGCCTTTGATGTAATCAGCATCGAATAGGAATAGGCGCATCAGTAAAATAAGAGACGGGATTAAAAGAAACAGACCGGCAATAAATACAATGACTAATGTCGTTCCCATCGTAGGATTGGTCACACTCGATTGGATTGTAATATACGGATAAAGAATATAAGGTAAATGTGACGCACCATATCCAAAAAAGGCAAAAAAGAATTGCAACATAACGGCGATAAAAGCAAAGCCAAACCTTGTTTTTTTATAAATCAGATAAGAAGCAATGGCGAAAAAAACAAGTGATAGACCAAACATCCACCATATTTCAATTGCTTGAGTAAAATGCTCTTCATTATGTTCACGCAACGCAACAAATACTAGCAGTGATGTCACGATCGTAGGTGGACTCCAAAACAATGCAAAACGCCTCAATATTTCTCTCGACTTTATATCTCCTGCTCTATCAGCGTAGTACGTTAAAAATGTAGCAGAAATAAATAAGACTGACACGATCGATAAGGCGACTACACTCCATGAATAAGGACTTTTCAACAGTTCATTTGCTAAAAAGATGACTTTATCATCTGTAACTTTTAAAAAGCCCCCTTCAGAGATTGTCAGTGCCGTTGATAAAGATGCCGGAATCAGTAATCCTGTTGCTCCGTATAAAAACAAATAGACGATATTATCCTTTGAACCGTAGTTACCAAATGCATAAAAAGAGCCCCTTATTGCAAGTAAAATAATGGCAATGCTACCTGGAATCAAAAGAGATGTTCCAAAATAATAAGCTGTATCTGGAAAGAAGCCAACAAGACCGACAAAAAAGAAAACAAAAAAGACATTTGTTACTTCCCATACAGGTGATAAATATCGACTAATTAAATCATTCAAAATATGATCCTTCCCTGTCACCTTACCATAAAATGCAAAAAATCCCGACCCAAAATCAATGGATGCTACGATTAAATATCCATAAAGAAAGATCCACAAAACGGTTATTCCTAATACTTCTAAGCTCAAAATACTTCCTCCTTTCCAAATAGAAGGACGAGGTGACCTTCATGTACGTCTTTACTGTTTTATTGGAAAACGTTGTTCTAATTCAGCTTCTGCTGGTTTATTTTTAAACATTTTAATTAAAACGACAATCGTTAACACGGCTAATACGATGTATAGTAAAACAAATAGGATAAAGGTAATCCCTACACCGTCTCCCTTCGTTGCTGCTTCAGCCACTTTCATATACCCTCTTAAAATCCAAGGTTGTCTTCCGACTTCGGCAAATATCCAACCAAATTCAATAGCAAGCATAGCTAATGGACCGCTGGCAACAATTCCCCATAATAGCGGCTTCCACCATTCATTCAACCTCTTCCATTTCCATGCAACAATAAAGAAGAAAGTAATGATTAAACTAAAGACTCCAATACTAACCATTAAATCAAATAAATAATGGACCCATAGTGGTGGCAACTCATCTTCTGGAAACTCATTTAAACCAATTACCTCAGTATCAAGTGAGCCTCCAGCTAAAAAGCTTAAAAAACCTGGAATTCGAATTTCGTTATGAATTTCATTATTTTCATCTAACGTTCCGAACAAAATAAGATCAGCGTTTGATTCTGTTTCAAAATGCCACTCTGCAGCAGCTAATTTTTCTGGTTGATACTCTGCTAAAAATTTCGCAGAAACATCGCCAGCCAGTGCAGTTCCAATCGTAAACACAAAGCCAGCAACCATTGTTAAACGTAAAGCTTTGCGATGATACTCCCCCTTGCTTCCCTTTAAAATTGCAAATGCAGTAATCGCAGCTAGTATAAGGGCCGATGTCATATAAGAAGAAGTTAACACATGAAAAACTTTCGTCGGTGTTGCAGGGTTTAACATCGCTGCAATTGGGTCAATGTTTATTGCTTTTCCATCAACTAAATCAAATCCTTGAGGTGTATTCATAAATGCATTCACCGTTGTAATAAATAAGGCTGATGCGGAAGAGCCTATCATAATCGGTATCGTTAATATCCAATGAATCCACCTATTTTTAAATCGATCCCAAGTGTATAAATAAATCCCTAGAAAGATAGCTTCAAAGAAAAAGGCGAAAGTTTCCATAAATAATGGCAAAGCAATCACCTGACCTGCCACCTGCATAAAGCTAGGCCATAATAAAGAAAGCTGCAATCCTATCGCCGTTCCTGTCACGACTCCTACAGCTACTGTAATTGTAAATCCTCTTGCCCATCTTCGGGCTAATAATAAATAGTGGGGATCCTTTTTTTTAATGCCCATAAATTCTGCAATTGCAATCATTACAGGCACACCGACACCAATTGTCGCAAATATGATGTGAAATGCTAAAGTTGTAGATGTGAGCATTCTACTTAATATGACACTATCAAATTCCATAAAGCTGCCTCCTGCTCTTTAAAATTTTTCAGTATTTCTTATTATCTATTGTAGGACGAAATCAACCATATGTGAATTAATGAACATGAACATTTTGTGACATTTATCACAAACTAACGTTCTTTCCCCTAGCAAATCGGACTAAATACTACTATTTATATAAGAAAGATTGAAAAATATTAATAAATATTAAGAACGTAGTACTAGGCAAAGAGCTCTTAATACAATAATGCTGGAAGTTGTTCACAAACTAACTAATCGTTAACCTAAATTCTGAAATGATATGCCTGTTTCGATCTATTAAAGCGTTTGAAATTAACCAGCATTTTCAAACAGCCAAAAAGAAGCCCCTTTGAAAAGAAATCATCCAAAGGGCTTCCACTTTAGTAATATCATCTATATTATTCAACTTTATCTTTTACAACACCATCTTCAAGGAACGTTATGATTCCTTTTGTAGCATTTAGCTTCACTTTAATTCCAATTGGAAATACATGTGAAGGGAAAGTATGGCCAATATCTACATTTGAAAGAATTGGGATATTCGTATCACCAATCACTTCCAATAGTAACTCATCGAGTGAGAATGGTGATTTCAAATCATTAAAATGTTCATGCTTTCCAATAATTAAACCGGCGATATCATCAAATACCCCATTAACTTTTAACATACTTAACAAACGTTCTTCAAGTGCCATATTTTTTGAAGTGTCCTCCAGAAACAAAATAGCCCCTTTTAAATTTGGAAAATATTCTGACCCAATGATGCCAGACATTGTATCTAAATTACCACCAATCAACGTTCCTACGGCAATGCCCTCTCGTAACGTTTTCCACCCTTCATTTTTCACCATCTCTTTTTCCCTACTTTGCGTCTCCCACTCAAGCCTTTCCTCTGTCCATTCTAATGGTACATCAAGTGCAAATGGGGCTTTCTTTTTTAATAGGACAATATCTTCAAAATACTCCCTCCCCTTCGCTAACATTTTAGGAAACTCACCGAATGAAGGAATAATAGCAGGTCCATAAAAGGTAGTCAGTCCTGTCTTAGCATAGATTGCTAATAAAAGTGCTGTAACATCACTGTATCCCATAATCACTTTTGGATTCCTTTTTAAATATTCATAGTCTATATAAGGCAATAAAGAATTTGAATTTAGGCCTCCAATTGTACTAATAATCGCTTTTATATCCTTGTTATAAATGAACTCATTTATTTCTTCTGCTCTTGTTCCAATTGAACTAGAACGATAAGATTGTATTTCTCTTGAGCATTTTCCCTCAACAATTGTAAACCCCATCTCCTCTAACTGGATTAAACCCCGTTGGTATCTTTCCTTAAAAAGAACAGGTGCTGGAGAGGATGGTGTAATAACCCCAATTTGATCTCCTGCTTTTAAAGCCTTGGCTTTTAACATTAGACAACAACCTTTCAACTGTAAATAATAGATATGTATTAAAGTTTCATAGACACTTCGCCCGATTTCTTACAACCCATTATTTCAAAACAACCGCTTCCATTCAATCATTTTCACAAAAAAATGCGCTTCTATCGATAGACGCTGTCTAACAATTGAGGCGCAGTTCATCTCTCATATAAGCGTTCTTTAATCTTAAATTAAAATTGTTCCATAAGTAGACTAAGAAATCTCTCTTATTTCGAGGGTAATTCTAACTGTTTCAGTTCGTGCAACGCTCCTCTTAAAATGCTTTTCGTTGGTAAATAACAGTCGTAACTCCCCAAGAAATTAAATAAACTACCATGATGGCAAGTGTCGCTCCAGTGTATAGAGCTGGGATGGATAAATTAACGATAAAATCCGTTATGCCTGGTAAATGTTCAGCTAAAAAAAGAACACTATCCCTTCCTACAAACGCTAAAATCAGAAAGGTAATCATTACAGTCATTGTAATATGACCTGGTTTTAATAGATAAAATAATGGAAAGGTACACGCCGCAAATAATAAAAATAAGCCACTCCCCATTGCAATATCGGTCAGTGTAAATGGTTTATTAAAAGCATATAATACTAGACTTGTCACTCCAATTGCTAAAATCATATAAGCAATAGCCCCAAGATAGCGTGATGCGATAATTTCCGTACGTGTATAAGGTAAGGAATTCAATAATATATTTGTCTCTACTTTTTCATCATAGGCATATGTGTTAAAGGGAATGAAAATACTGGCTACAAGAAAAGTGAATGCTGGATGTTTATCCATAAAGATAAAAAATAAGATACAAAGAATATAGATTAACAACTGCCTTTTTTGTAAAATGACATCCCGTCTGATTAAATTAAACATGGTGCATGCCCCCTTTCAGGTAATACATGATATCCTCTAGAGAAGCGCGTTCAATTACAACTGTATCTCCGAAAATACTTTTCACTTCATTAACATTGTCTGTTAATGCTTCGAATCCTGTTGATGCACGATGAATTTGAACAAAGGCCTTTTCCGTATCCCTATCTAGGAGGTCCATTCCTCCTTTAACGAGCGCATAGCTTTCAGCTACATCGTGAATAGATTTATTAAAGACTAATTCCCCTCTTTGTATAAAAGCTATATAATCTGCGATGCGATCTAAATCCGTTGTAATATGAGTTGAGAAGAATATCGTACGATTACTATCAATCATTAATTCCTGCAAGAGATCCAACAGCTCCCGTCTAAAAATTGGATCTAAGCCTGCAGTTGGCTCATCCATGATGATTAACTCTGCATGGTGTGATAGTGCAATCGCCAATGAAGCCTTCATTTGCATTCCTTTTGAGAATGTTTTCATTGCTTTATTAAGGGGTAATTCAAATTGCTCTGTATATCGACTAAACAGTACATTATCCCAATTTTTATAAGCAGGTCCCACGATTCGTTTTATATCTTTTAAATTCTGTCCATCAAAAAACACATTGCCATCGTATACAAACCCAATGCGCTCCTTAATCGCTTTTTCATGTGTTTTGTAGTCCAACCCGAACAGCTTAACTTCTCCGGCATCCGGTTTTAATAAATTCATCATCATTTTTATCGTTGTCGACTTCCCAGCACCATTTGCCCCAATAAACCCCGTTACAAAGCCCTGCTTTACTTGCAAATCAATATTTTTAACGGAAAAACCTTTGAATTTCTTCGTTACATTTTTTAATTCAACCACATTCTCCATTTATTTCACTCCTCATAAATAATCTTCAATAATTGCTGCAGTTCATCAAATGACAAGCCAATTTCTCTACTATTCGATATGACCGCACTCAGCTGATCTTCAATCACCTTCAGCTTCTTTTCTCTTATAATCTCTAAATTTTGCTCCGCAACAAAAGACCCTTTTCCGACAATGGAATAGATAAAGCCCGCCTTCTCCAATTCCTCATAGGCACGCTTCGTTGTGATAACACTTATTTGTAGGTCCTTTGCTAGTTTACGCATTGAAGGGATGGCTGTCCCCTCCTGTAATTCACCTGATAAGATAGACGATTTAATTTGATTCGTAATTTGTTCATAAATTGGTTCCTTTGAACTATTGGAAATAATTATTTTCATGATGACCCCTCTTCTTCTTAAAGACACTTGAATTAATACTAAAATGATCATGAACACTACGGGTTTTCATTTTGTATTTAAACATGGTTATACTCACAATCCTTCATTTTAAATGAAGTAGTTTTTAGCATCCTTTAAAAGGATTTTTTACAGTAACAGCTCACACAATGTATATATAATGTATATATAATATATTCACATTATATACATATCAGTTACATTATACAACGATTAATTTAATCTAAAGGAAATTTCACAGATAAACCCATACAATGTAGTACAAGGAAAAACTAATACAATAAATAACAAAAAGAGCATATTTTGAAATTAAGATTTATCAAAACATGCTCTTTATCGAGGTTAGAGATCTAGTATGTACATCCGTTGTGAAAAATAAATGTTAAATCATTTAGTAGTCGAGTCTATTCGCTATGTTCTCATTCATAAGGGCACCCCTTCTTTGTAACGTATTCGTGAAATCCACTCTATAAAAGAATTCGGTACTTTTTCCTACTTCCATTTTGACACCAATCTTAGGAACCTAGTGACAATTGCCAAATGGGTATCCACTGATTTACATTTTATTAACATAATTGGATTTGACAAGATGTGACCTTTCCGAAAGATTGAAATCTTTATCTCTTTGAATAAACTCATCCGACCTTTCCATTTCCTTGCACATCACGCCAATATTATCTTCATAAATATGCTGATGACTATGTATGAACTCTCTATCATATACTTCTTGGCTTTCAAGGTACTGGAGGATCTTTTTTTCGTCAATATATGTAAAGCCTCGCGGTACTTTAAAATCCAGTCCACCATCTTTGATTTTTGAAAATGGTATTGGCTTTTTAAACAATTGAAAACTTTTTATTGGAATAATCGCTTTTTCTCTCTTATTTATACAAATGTCCATTCGTTTTTGTATAGCATGATTTTCACAAAATGTTGCTTTGATAAATTCAGGATGGATTGCTTCACCTAATTCTAAAATCCCTATAAATTCACTTACTGGTCTCGTTAAATATAAATAGGCTCTTATAGGTTCTTTACAAAAAGCTTTTCTATATTCATATTTTTTTATTCCATATAATATCGGTCTAAAATAGTCTGGATGAAATGATAATACTATATTCTTTTTCATAATCATCGCTCCTTAAATCTTTATAAAAAATAGACCTACGTAGTGAGTTTAAAAACGGCGCCTAAGTAATAAATAAGAAGGTACCAGTTTAATACTTTACGTAAATACGAAAAGGACAGCGTTATGGCTGCCCTTTTCCTAATTAAATTGACTAAAATTTTGCTTGGAATGTATTCACATTTTTTCACCTTAAATGTGAAACAAGACTCCACCTTTATTACATCGCTTCAAGCATTTTAAATTGTGTTTTAACTAAATCATAATATTGACCCTTATGTTTCATTAGTTCATCATGATTCCCTTGCTCTAAAATATTACCATGATCAAGCACAAATATTTGATCGGCTTCACGAATCGTTGATAATCGATGGGCTATGATAATCGCTGTTCTTCCCTTTAATAATTCATTAAGGGCCGTTTGAATTTTTACTTCTGTTTCGGTATCAATTGACGCCGTTGCTTCATCTAAAATAATGATACGTGGGTCAGCTAGTAGTGCTCTAGCAAAAGATAATAATTGCCGTTGTCCTACCGACAATACGTTCCCTCTTTCTTCTACTTCGGTATCATATCCATTTGACATTTTCTCGATAAATTCATGTGCACCGATAGCTTTTGCTGCTTCGATTACTTCTTCATCCGTTGCCTCCGGACGTCCAAAGCGAATATTATCTTTTATCGTACCAGAGAAAATAAATGTATCCTGCAAGACAATACTGATTTGTTTCCGCAAACTATCGAGGGTAACATCCTTTAAATCATACCCATCAACGGACACACTTCCAGCTGTTGGATCGTAAAAACGAGTAATTAAATTAGCAATGGTTGTTTTTCCTGATCCGGTATGACCTACAAGAGCTACCGTATCACCTTTGTTCATTTTTAAGCTAATGCCATTTAAAGCTTTCCGTTTTTCATCATAAGAAAATTCAACAGAATCAAATTTAATTTCACCTTGAATATTGGTTAAATCGATTGCATTTCCTTTTTCTGAAACGATTGGTTTCTCATCTAGAAACTCGAATATCCTTTCGGACGAGGCCATCCCCATAAGGAGCTGATTATATACCATTCCAAGTCGTGATATTGGTTCCCAAAACATTCCTAAATAAAAGGCAAATGAGACAAATTCACCTAGTTGTAGACTTCCAGTGCTAATTAAATGAGTACCATACCATAATAACACGGCTGTTCCAACCGCATTGGTTAACTCAACTAACGGTCGGAACATGGCATTTTTTCTTGTTGCCGTTTGCCAACTTTCAAGGTTCCCCGTATTAACCCCGTCAAAGAATGTCATGTTTTCCTTCTCTTGTGTAAAGGACTGCGTAACACGAATTCCTTGAATACTCTCATTAAGATGAGAGTTTAATTTCGATTGTTTTAAGCGAACATCTTGCCACGATCTTCGAATATTTTTTCTAAGCCTTGTGGAAATTAAAAACATAATCGGTAATATCACTAACACAGCTAATGTAAGCTGAGGGCTAAGGGTGAATAGAATCGCGACAATTCCGATCAGTAAAATAATATCCATTAATAAATTGATAACACCATTTGTAAATAATTCTTGTAATGAATTTATATCATTCATAATTCTAACTAATATTGACCCTGCTGATCGTTGATCAAAGAAGCGGTGCGAGAGCCATTGAACATGCGAAAATAAATGCTTTCTCAAATCATAAATCACACTTTGCCCAAGCATATTCATCCATCTAATGCGAAGTACATTTGCGATATAATTTAAAATATAGAGCGCTGCAATTACCCCTACTAAAATGGTGAGCAAATTAACGTCCTTGTTTACGATTGCTTTATCTAGTGTGTAAACCCCGATCATAATGGGGATGGCTAAACGAATGGCTGTCGTTATCAACACCATTACAATCGATAAAGGTACTAAATTTTTTGTATAAGGCTTTATATATGCCATGAGCCTCCATAACTGTGCCCAGTTAAAAGGCTTATCTATCGCTTGGTCTGTTGAATAGTGAAATCGATTTGATAGCCGATTTTGTAGTTTGTTTTTACTCTTACTCACTCTCTCACCCCATTTGTTCGTGTAATATTTGCTGTTGATCTTTATATTGAATTTCATAAATTCGCTGATATGGTCCATTATTACGTAACAGCATTTCGTGATTTCCTCTTTCTACTATTCTTCCATTCTCTAAAACAAATATTTCATCGGCATGCTTTAAAGAGGAAATACGGTGAGCAATGATAAAGGAAGTACGGTTTTGCATTACTTCTTTTAATTCCTTTTGAATGTCAAACTCTGTTTGCATATCTACTGCACTCGTAGCATCATCTAAAATAAGGATAGAAGGATCTGTACAAATCGCTCTTGCAATAGAAATTCGTTGTTTTTGTCCTCCAGATAAACCTAACCCTCGTTCACCGAGTACCGTCTGATAGCCATCAGGAAGTTCCATAATAAATTCATGAGCTTGCGCTCTTTTCGCTGCCTCTATTACTTCGTCCATCGTCACTTCTGGGCGACCGTATGAGATATTAGCTGCAATCGTGGAAGAAAATAAAAACGATTCCTGTAATACAAACCCAACATTCTGCCTAAGTGCCTGTAAAGAATAATCCTTTACATCTTTCCCGTCAATTTTGACAGACCCTTCGACAGGCTGATAAAAACGGGTCATAAGTTGAGGTATACTTGTTTTTCCTGAACCTGTTCCCCCAATTAAGCCAATGACAGATCCTGGTTTCACATGGAAGTTAATATCCTTAAGGGCGGGTTCATCTTCATCTGTATACTTTAATGTAACGTTTTTGAATTCTACTTCCCCTTCAAATCGATCTACATTTATCGGATTCTCTTTATCTTTAATCTCTTCATCTACCTCAAGAATTTCAAGTAAACGTTCGCCTGAGGCCTTTGACTGAGAAAACAAATTAATCGTAAAGCCTAGATTCATAATTGGCCAAATAATATACCAAACTAAACTATAAAACGCAACTAATTCTCCTGGTCGTATGCTACCGTTCATGACTAAGTAGCCACCATACGCTAGTAAAACAACGACGCTTATATTCCCTAATAACTCCATCAACGGAAAGTATTTAGCCCAAATATTTGCCGTAAATATATAATTTTCTTTGTAATTTCCATTTGAAGAGTTAAACTTTGTAATTTGATGACCTTCTCTTGATAAACTTTTAACCGTATTAATTCCACTAATATTTTCCTGAACGTTCGTATTTAGTTTCCCAAATGATTTTCGAATTCCCCTGAATGCCGGGTGTACCGCTTTGTCAAATTTATAAACAACAATGGCCAAAAATGGCAATGTCATCAACGTAACAAATGTCAGAGAAACTGAATAGTACATCATGACACTAAAGCTAATCGATATCAATAAGAAAAATCGAATTAATTCAGTAAAGCCAAATGATAAAAAGAAACGAAAAGCCTCAACATCTGCTGTCAACCTTGACATCAAGTCCCCCGTTTTTGCATTATCATAATATTTAAAAGGTAAAAATTGAAGTTTCTCATACAGGACATTTCGTAAACGATAAACAGACGTAATCCCAAACATATCACCCGTATATTGTTGAATAAATGTTGCAACTCCCTTTAAAGCCATTGCAGCAATAAACCCTAATGCTAAGTATGGAATCCAATCATAATTTGACTTTAGCACAACTTCATCAATGGTAATTTGTAAAATCATTGGGTATACAACTGTTATACCTGTTACAAATAATAAAAAAATCATTGAAGTAAAAAAGTATTTCTTATAAGGCCAATAAAACTCCTTTAGTTTTTTAAATACTTCCATTTTTATCCTCCCCTCATGATGTTTAACAATAAAACATAATAATTAATATATCGGATTCCGAAATAAATATCCAGTAATCTGTTAAAAAATTTTAAAAACTTTCTCATTCCATTTTTGAAACTTGCGGTACCCAATTAACGTATAGTTATTAATACCAATTGAAAGGGGTAGTACATTTGATTAAATTTCTTATACTACTTATATTAACTGCATTTATGTTTCCTTTTAAAAAATCCATACCTCTTCAGAAAATTCTTTTCTTCCCTATCTTATTTTGGACCTTCATAGGACTAGGTGAATATTTTTTCTTATTTGATAATAATCCTGCTTCAATTTGGACGTCATATGCTATCGTCGCTGCTATTTTCATTTTTCTAAGCCTTATGTTTGAGCCAGCTCAACAAAAAACAACAATCGGTGTAAAAACGTTCATATCAATCGTCTTAATAGGAGGGTTCCTTTATATGAGCTTCCTTCACTCAATGGTTATTGCAAAAGATAAATATGAGTCCGTTCAAAAAGTCGAAAAAGAACTATCGGAAGTATTTACAGAGGATGATACACCTTTCTCCGTACCACCTGAAACAGCTAGAAATAAAATGAAAAAAGTATTTGGAAACCTTAAGAACGTTTCATATTTTGAATTAGGCGAATTAACACCCCAGATTGTAAATGGTGAATCGCTATATGTAGCGCCAATTGAAGTTTCTAGTTTCTTTAAAGAAATAAAAGCTGGGTCTATTCCAGGTTATATTACAATGTCTGGTACTAATCCTGATGCGGAAGCCAAATTAATGGTTGGCTATGACATGACCTATACACCAAGCATGTATTTCGGAAATAATCTTGAACGGGTGGTTAGGAAGGTTGAGCCAGACTTAATCTTTAATGGTGGACCAAGATTTGAAATCGATGATAATGGAAAGCCGTTTTATACCATGACATATGGACGTAAAATATCACTACGCTCAGGGTTTATTGTAGAGGGTGTAGTAGTCATTGATCCACAAACAGGAGATATTCAGAAATACAAAAAGGATAAAGCGCCTGCTTTTATTGATGGCATCCTGAATTATGAAACAGCTGCTTTAGCAAATGACTATTTTGGCAAGTATGTTCATGGATTTTGGAACAACGTCTTTTCACAAAGTGATGTTAAAATTCCCACAGATTGGGGAACGTATGAAAGTGTTACACCCATTTTTAGTAAGGATGGAAAAATGTATTATTTCACCGACTTTACTTCTCCTAAAGAGGGAGTGGACTCCGCATTAGGCTATGCGCTCATTGATGCCCGTTCAGGTGTTTTATCTTATTATAACGGTGAATTAGTGAAAGGCATTATGGATGGGTCTGCAGCAAATGAAGTCGTCGACAATACGTTTAAAAAGGAAAAATGGCACGGAACGATGCCGGTCATTTACAATGTATATGGAAAACCGAGTTGGGTTGTACCTGTCATTGATGATGGCGGTCTTGTACGAAGCTATGCAGTCGTTTTAGCATCTAATGCGAAAGTGTTTGCGACTGGGGCAACACAAAAAGAAGCATTTACCAAATATAATACTTCTTTAACAAGGCAAGACTTAACAAAGCGTCCGAGCTCTCAAAGTGAGGAGAAGCAACTTTCAGGGACCGTTCAACGTGTTCATAAAGAAAAGGGAGAGGATTTTTCTATCGTATTCTTACTGATGGAAAACGATAAACGAACCTTTATGATCTCTACAGCTGATTTTCCGAATAGTATGTTCACACAAGCTGGTGATAAGGTGACCTTTACGTATGCTGATACTGGTGAACAAATAGTATCCATAACTAATTTTACGAACCAATCATTGCAATAATTAAGACCCTTATTAAAATTGAGTAAATCGCATGCCTATTACAATCGCGCCCGTTTCATAAAGAAACGGGCTACTCTTATTACAAAAATATCGAACTCCTCTTAAATAGTCATGTTATATCAAGCCTACATAACTTACCAATTTTTAAAGAGTTTCTTCTATGCTTTCAGATTCCCTATTCTCTAGAAAGATTAAAGGTGAGAATTCAGACTTAAGTTGTATAAACAGTTCATTACTTTGAATGAGGTTTCGACTATAAATAGTCTTTATCATTAAAGTAGGGCTTAGAAGTCACTTACCTATAAGATGGAGGGAATCATTATGAATTATGTTATTTTAGGTGCAAGTAAGGGATTAGGTGATGCATTTGTTAAGGGACTTCCCGAGCAAGGTGATCATGTATGGGGAGTTTCCAGGAGCCTTCCAGCTAATTTATCGCTAAATGATGGCGTGAATAGACATTGGATCAAATCAGATTTATCCTTGAATAATTCAAGCAACCGTATATCAGATGCGCTAAAAGGCACTCGAATCGACGTACTGATTTATAATGCTGGTATATGGGAAAAAGAAGGATTTGAAGACCATTATGACTTTGAAAAAGATAATCCTCAGGATATTGCTAACATCATGTTTGTCAATACAACCTCGATGATCCTTTGCGCACAAAAATTATTACCTAATCTAAAACAATCAAATAACGCAAAGATTATTTTAATCGGATCTGTTGATGGAGTCGATCATAACTCTAGTAAACAAGTTACTTATGTCGCTTCTAAATTTGGAGTTCGTGGTATCAGTAATGCCCTACGTGAAAACTTAAGACAATATGAAATTGGTGTAACATGTATCAATCCCGGTAACATCGCAGCAACAATTCCATATGAAGAAGGGGTAGAAAAAGCATTAACCACTTATAAAGGAACAAAAATCCCTGTTCAGGATATCGTTTCGCTCGTAAAGACGATTGCAAACTTGTCTAAAGCAGCTTGTGTAAAGGAAGTCACCATGCCAGAAATGGTCAATACTTTATAAGAAAGATGCAATATTTTAAAGTTAATATAAAAAAAGGCGCGCTATCGAATAAGCGTGCCCAAAAATTGAAAATGCTAGAATTTCACTTAACACCAATATAAATATCAACCGTTCCATCCGGATAGTACTTTTCAAAATCATACGTATAAGCACGTTCCAACTGTCCGTCTTTTTCTTTACCCCAATTCTCACTCCATGTTTTAAAAATCCCCTGTTCTTCATCTGTATTGACTTTAAACACTTCATATTTTGTGTCTTCGGCAATCGTTATTGAACCTTCATTTTCTCCTTCAATAGCCACACTTACTGTATAATCGCCTTGATAATTAGATGCATAACCATAATACAAACCGTATGTATTGCCTTCATGTTCTGATAACTCAGTTGATGCACTCTTCCACATATCTGTGATTTTTTGAATGATATGTTCGTCATTGAAGTTATTCGTCCTAATGGTATTAATAATTTTCAACTCCATTGCTTGCACCCCTTTCTTTTACTCTTATAAGAATTTTAATAAATTTTCCGCTTTTTCCTTCTTATACTCCTTTTTTGCTTTAATAAGTACGTTCTTTATATGAATAACGCTTGAATCTTTAAAGCAACTTCTTTCGGTTTAACATCAATAGATGATAATTTATCTACATTAACCCACATGGGTATATATGTTCCTTTATCTCTATTTTCATCTATGTACTCTTCACCTTGTCCAGTTCCAAATTCTCCACCTATTATTTCAGAGAGGAAAAAATATTGAGTTCCGTTAAATTCCACCTCTGCAATACAATCATTCACCTTAACATCCACGCCTAATTCTTCTAATGCTTCTCTCTTCGCACCATCTTCTGGTGTTTCTCCATTTTCTATTCCCCCACCAGGGAAAACATAATAAACGATACCCTCTCTTATTCTTTTAATTAATCCAACTTTTTTATTTTCTACGATTATTACTGAAGCTCTATCTCGCATGACCGTAACTCCCTTTCATATAAGCTTTTTGCATTAAAAAAGCGCGATGTTACTCTTCCTGAGCTCATATATGGAATAAATAAAAAGCAATTAAGCTTTTAAGAAATCATTTATAACGTCTACAAATTTATCTGTTTCCTCCAAATCCGGAAAATGAGCACTCTTATTAAATACAACAAGACTACTATTCTTAAGGTTAGTATGTAGGATTTTTGCAATAGGCAAACCTGTATTTCGATCAAAAGCTCCTGTCAAAATTAACGTATGATGATTAATCTCATTAAGGCGTTTGGTTAGAGGCACTTCCACCGGATTGCTTTGAAGTGCTTCAATCATCTTGCCTGTATTAATCAAATTACTTTCTTCCCACAACTGCCTATTTTTTCTTGCGATTATTTGATTCTCAAATAATAATTTATCAACCGTTTCAGGTCCAACAAGCTCCCAAATTCCAGTTAAAACTTCTCCAATATCCAGTTTTTCTTGAAGAAGCATTTTAATATCATTTGATTGTGAAGTGTTTGCTATTGACATAAATCCAGTTATTTTAACCATCTTATCAATTTCGGAATATATTAAACTAGGAGCAGATAGAATCAGTTGATTAATCTCTGCAGGAATAGCATTAGATATTTCTAGTGCTAATTCACCTCCAAATGAATATCCTAGAAGGTCTACTTTTTCCATCCCTAACCATTTTTTCAATTCAATAAAATCCTTAACAAGTAAATTAATCGAATAATCTCGATCTGATTTTGGCTTTTGAGACCTACCACTTCCACGCTGTTCATAGTAAACAACCGTTCTAGCTTTCGCCAATAAAGGGCCTGCCGTTCTTTCAAAAACATAATGATTTCCACCTGGCCCACCGTGAATCATAATAAGTGGAGGTGTTTCGTTTTCACTTCCCTCAATTTTTACCCAATGATCTACTCCGTTTAAACTTACTATAAATTCTCCATCTTTTAGATTCAATTTGACTGTGTCCCCCTATTTAGATATGCGTTTCCAATAAAACACTACGTTATCCTATTAGAATTATCCAGTAATTTCTATGTTCCCACAACTCCCTTCTCCAATTTACGACCGGTCGTTCAGCTTTTCACCTCTCATGATAAGTATCATATTAAAAGGTAATACTTCTTATCTTGTTTATTTCATAATGACAGAAATGTGATAAAGTACTTCCAATGTTGGAAATTTCTTCTCTTATAATCATTCTTTTTATATAATTATTTATAGAAAATCTATGCAAAAGATATTCTTAATTTTATAGTGAAGAGGATGCGGTGATAGTAATGGAAACACTCATAGCACCAAAGCATATTGCCATTATGATGGATGGAAATGGAAGGTGGGGAGAACAAAGAGGCCTTACAAGAAGTCAGGGACATTATGCTGGTTCAGTCGCCATGGAGAACATCATCAAAGATTCACTTGATTTGGGTATTGAAGCATTGACGCTTTATGCTTTTTCGAGTGAGAATTGGTCTAGGCCGAAGGAGGAAGTAAACTATTTAATGGATCTTCCTACTATCTTCCTGAAAGAAAAATTGCCTGAATTTATGAAGAATAATATAAAAGTATGTATCTCTGGTGATATTCAAGGTTTACCTCAACATACGAGGAAAGCTGTTGAAGAAGCTGTACAAAAAACAAAGGATAATAATAAGCTTATTGTCAATTTCGCATTAAATTACGGAGGCAGAAAAGAGCTACTTTTTGCCGTAAAATCATTAATAAAAGATGTTAAAAACACATCGGTTGAGATGGAAGAAATCAGTAATGAATTAATTGAAAACTATCTTTATACTACCGGACTACCAGACCCAGAAATTATTATACGTACTGGAGGAGAGAAAAGGATCAGCAATTTTTTATTGTGGCAATCCTCCAAATCACATCTATGGTTCACAGACACGTATTTTCCTGATTTTAACAAACAATTACTAATACAAGCAATAACGGAGGTTAATGAAAGAGAACAAACAATAACCTCTCATTAAAAGTACGTACATTTTAATAAAATACAATGGAAAAAGCCATTATTAAATGTGGTTACACATCTAATGATGGCTTTTTCTCGACCAATTAATTAGATAAATAGCTGAATGACGTCATTCCCCTATTAAAGGTTGCCCTTTCACCTACTCAATAATTATTCCGCTGTTTCCATTTCAGCTAAAACGCGATTCACTCTTTTTTCTAACATTTTCATACCGCTTCCACCTGCTTGAAAATGACGAAGATTGCCATCCTTATCAAATACATAGTAAGCAGGTACATACTGATTTTCAAAGGCATCTGTCAATTTATGTTCATTATCAATAAAAATCGGTTGTGAAATATCATGTTCTGTTGCTACTTGTTTGACCTTCTCTAAGTCTAAATCATCTTCAGAACGTGGCATATGTACTGCCACTACATTTAAGCGATCATTATATTTGTCACGGAATTCATTTACTTGAGGCATTGCTTCTTTACATAGGTGACAACTAACCGCCCAAAAATGAATTAACGTCGGTTTCTCCCCTACAAGATTCGCTTTCAGAACTTCTCCATTTAGCCAGCCAGTAGCTCCTGCAAGTTCAGGCATCGATGTTCTTAATTTCATCATTATCACTCCATCAGTATTCGAATTTATTTATAACGTAAATAACCCTTTGTACTACATACAATCAAATAACTTCTTTAACAGAAAAAAAGACCTAACAAGCCGTTAGGTCTTTTTCTGTTAATTAAAGTGTAGCTTGTCCAGGTTTCCAGTTCGCAGGACATAGCCCACCAGTTTGTAGGGCTTGAAGCACGCGAAGTGTTTCATCAACATCACGACCAATGTTATTGTGGAATACTGCTTGATATTGAAGTTCTCCTTCAGGATTAATAATGAATAATCCACGAAGTGAAACTCCTTCTTCTTCGATTAATACGCCGTACTCACGAGATACTGCGTGGTTTGTATCTGCAGCAAGTGGATATTTTAATTCTCCAAGACCGTTTTCTTTACGATCAGTATTGATCCAAGCAAGGTGAGTATGAATCGTGTCTGTAGATAAACCGATTACTTCTGCATCAAGATCTTCAAACTCATCATAACGATCTGACATCGCTGTGATTTCTGTTGGACAAACAAAAGTGAAGTCCATTGGATAGAAGAATAAAACTGTCCATTTATCATTCTTCATGTTTTCTTCTAAGCTAACTTTTCCAAATTCTTTGTTCGCTAATACAGCATCCATTTCAAAACGTGGAGCTTGTTTTCCAACCATACGTTCTGCCATTGTTAAATCCCTCCAAAAATTATAAATGAGAAAGCAAATCATATTTTCTCATTTACTTTCATCTCAACAATAATAATTATAGTGTAACCCTCTATTCTCGTCAACTTTTATTTAAAATAAATCTAAATAAAAAACAGTTATTGAATAGAGGGAAAATCTACTTCATTGTTTTCCCCATAATATGTAGAAAATAATCCTGTCTAAAAAACTTTTTTCATTTAATAGTTTTAGTTTACCATTCTTTTCTTCTAGAATAAAATATATTGCCTAAACCTTACAAAGGTTGATGGATAAGGGCAAACCCTTTTTGAAAGGAACGTTTTGTCATGGAGTGAATATATTTATTACTCCTAAATTTCTTTAACAAGCATGTTGAACGTATGACAGACTAGAGTGATTCATTACGTTACGTAAATACACAATGGTACGATAAAATCCACTCTTCAAACCCAGGTGGTTATCGGTTGCACAGATTATGTAAACGTACTTCATTTTGAAAGTCATCATGAATAATTTCCATCTAAATAGATGCACCTTTTAAGAAGTTATTGATGCAAAACTGCGAATATAATACCGATAAGTTCGAATTTTTTCACTAAACACTAATGCTAATACAAAGATAGAAATTTTTCAAAACTTTTTCTAAGACGCAACGTCTAATATTATTAAAAGGGAGGGATATTCATGAAATTAAAATATATCTTTGTTTGTATTGCAATATTTTCAATATATATAACAGGTTGTTCTCTTAAAAGTGAAGTAGAACCAAATGGGCAAGTAGCATATAACCATTTAACTTTAGATCTAGATGAAACAAATTTATACGAGTATGCGGGTACTATGGACTATATATTCATCGGAACAGTTGAAGAGATAGTGGATGATATAGTGAATTCTGACTTCCCAAATAGAATTTACCGCATAAAGGTCAATGAAAACTTGAAAGGAAAACTAGTCACTACAGTGGAAGTTAAGAAGCAAGGAGGGTATAACAATGAAGGCACATTAATTTTAAATGAAACTGACCAATCAAAAGACAATGGTCTTCCACAAGTAAACAAACAATATATTTTTATGACTTACTCTCAAGTTGATGGTAGTTTGCTTTTAGCTGAAATTAACGGAAATATAGAACTCACAGACGAGTTAATGAAAAAAGAATACCAAGATTATATTAAAAATGAAATTGAAGACAGCCGAAAACGTTTTATTTCTAAGTATGATCAAAATTCAACATAAACGACATTTTTTATGTTGATTAATGAAAGCACAAGTTATGCTCGTAATTTTTTTACTGTTACCCCGTTGAACCTCCTCACCTTCTCTTCTCTTGTTTTCACACCATTTTTTGTGAAGAATTCAACCTACTAGATGTAAATTTTTTTACTGTTCCATACAAACCAATAAATAAACAGGAGAACGTAAAAGATATACTTAACGTTCTTTTTCATCTTGATATTACTAACTTTTTCGACACAGATTTTCAGTTTCTTTTCCATAAAATATAGGAGGGTTCGACCCATTTAGAATAATGTATGAGCGTTCTTATTAAGTAACGGTACTAATTAAAGCAATCAATAAGATGCAAACTTTATACGAGGAGGTAATGATATGGTAAAGAAGATTATTATTATCTTATTGTGTACAATAACTTCAAATGTAGCAGAAGCGACAGAATTACCTTTTTTAAAACCAAACTGCCCGAATATCGAAAGCATTTTAAAGACCACTTTAGCAGATACGGATGAGCTCGTACGGAAATTAAATGACCTCATTCCAATCGCTTATCCTGACAATGAATATAATAAATGGAATGTTATAAAAATAGTACCTTTACCTTCAGTAATTGGGGTTCAGTACGATGATGCTTATTATAGAATAGCTATAAGATTATGCGGAGAACCAATTGCCAATAATTCTTGGATAGTTAAAGTAGAATTTCCTAAGTTGCTTCCTAGTACAAGTCCTTCAGGAATATTCTTTGTAGTAAAAACTAAAAATAGTGGGTGGAATGTTTGGTACTCATATAGATAATAAAGGGCTTTAAATTAATAATGAATCCCTATCCTTTGAATACGCTAAGCGCATTCATAAGTCATAAAGGAAATATCAGAACGTTAATTCTATTACTTCGGTTAAATTCTTATTTCTCATTTAGTCCAATAATCTTGTACACTTCTGTCACCTTCAATTTATATGTCGTGAAATTCATATATGTAAAGCTCGTATCAAAGCCCCCTTTTATTTTCTTAAAAGGAAGATTTCATATACTCTTCCTAATGGTCTACGAGTATGTTAATACAAATTTGAAACAACCCAAATCTTACTACTACAAAACGAAAGATGCAGCATTCATGCTACATCTTCCGTTTATATAAACTTTTCTTTTGAACCAAGTCTAGTAAAAAAGCTAAAAGAATTTACTCCGCCTTCAACTACCCTTTAATTAACGTTGACATCACATATTATTTAACAATGGATAATTATATTTTAAAGTGCTTAATCATTTCTGAGAGCTTTGAACTAGATTCGTTTAATTCAATAGCAGATTGTGTGACAGTACTCAAAGCTCGAACTTGTTCATCCGTAGAGGCACTTACCTCTTCCGTTGCAGCTGCGGTTTCCTCAGATACCGATGTAATATTTTGTATGGAGGCTACTACATCGTCCTTCATCACATTCGTACTTTCTACTTCTTTTGTTATTTGTTCAATTGAAGAGACAATTGCCTTCATCGTTTGAGAAATTTCCGTGAAAGCAGATTCTGTATGGTTTACTGTTTCATTCTGCAATTGGGAAATCGCTACTGTTTGTTCCATTTCTTTCACGACTATTTTTGTTTCATTATCAATCGTCGAGATGGTCGTTTTCACTTGTTGGGCAGCAAATGCAGATTGTTCGGCCAATTTTCTTACTTCTTCAGCTACTACAGCGAAGCCACGCCCGCTCTCACCCGCTCTTGCCGCTTCAATACTAGCATTTAAGGCTAGTAGGTTTGTTTGTTCAGAGATTTCAGTAATAGAATGAATCACCTGCTCAATTTCTTTTACTTGAGTAGCTAAATTATCAATGACTCCCCCCACTTTTGTTACAACCTCACTACTTTCCTTTGTTCTATCTCTTAGATTATTCATTTGCGCCAAGCCATTTTGATTTGTTGTTTCTGCCTGTTTAGATAAATTCTCCATTTCTAATACTTTATGGTTAATTATTTCAAATTGATTTGAAAGACTAAGGGTTCTATCATTCGCAACCTCAGAATCCTGTGCTTGCTGAGTTGCCCCTATAGCTACTTCTCCAATCGCCTTTGCTACTTCTTCACTAGAAGCAATCGTTTCTTCGGCAACCGCGGTAAGGTTGTTAGCAGAATCATTCACATTTCCAATTGAATGATGAACAGCCGAAATAAGGTTTCTCATATTTTGAACCATCTCATTAAAATGGTAGGTTAGTTGCCCTATTTCGTCTTTTGATTTAGCCTCGGTGTTAATGGTTAAATCACCCATAGCCACCTCTTGAACTTGTTTATTCAATTGTGTGATTGGCTTTGCAATACTTCTAGAAAGAAGATAAGTTAATACCAAACTAGCTATAACAGAAATGGTAGCAATAATTAATGTCAAGTTCCTTAAATTTTCTGCATTCGACAGTAGCTTGTTTGTTTCATAAACGACGCCAACTTTCCAGCCTGTCTGATCTAACGTGTGATAATACATATCATGATCTGTATTTTTTTCTTTGAATGACGTATCTCCTGACTGACTACTATTTATTGTCTCTATGTATGCTTTCTCACTTAAACTATTTCCTTGTTCCTCTGGATGCACCAAGGCTATTCCTTCTTTATCTAATAGAAAAGCATACCCTTCGTAACCTATTTTAAGACTGTTAATCATTTCGGTTAATCCTGCTAAGTTCAAGTCAAGCCCTACTACTCCTAATACTTCACTTGAGATTGGATCAACTACAGGTTTTACCACTGTAACGACGTACTCCCCTGTACTAGCATCTTGGTATGGTTCGGTCCAAACTGCCTTCTCTGGTGAATCCAATGCTGCAGCATACCATGGCCTTTCAGTAGGATCAAAGTCATCAGGTAAATCAATCAATGGTGTCGTTTGAAATTGTTTCGTCTCAGCTCCTACATAAATAACTGCAACATTTTGATTTAACTTTGTAAAATGTTCAAAATCATTTGCAACACTCGGCCAGTATTTTTCCAATGATTCCTTTTCATTGCTTTTTAGTTTTTGCAAGTATGATAGGATTCGATTATCTTGACTATATTGCTCAACAGCCTTTCCATAAAAGCTAAGATAGAGATCCATTCTACTTTTAACATCTTCTACTTGTTCTTTAGAAATTTGATCGACACTTGAAAGAATCTCTTGTTTTGTTTGAAAGTAAGTAATTGATGAAACAGCAATAAGAATAATTGCAATAAATACACTAACAGTAAGCATAATCTTAGTTTGTATTTTCTTAAACATTCTTTTCCTCCTTATTTAGCTATACCGTAGTATTAGTATCGGATTGGTAGTAAAAAAGTTAACTACCTGATTCGCACAGCCTTCATCTGTGATTATGAAAAGGTCATTTGGATAATTAAAATTGAGTTTAATCTTACCGTTTCACTAATCATGAATGTTCAAATGAAACAGTTAAATAGAAATTAAAATAGCTTCTTATCAACACAAAGAAAATTTCTAATTTACCCCAATTAGTATTTATACATTTGGAAGAAATTAAATACTTATTTGAGAGAATAAGAGATGGAGAATGATGGTTTTTATAGTAATATGTGAATGGAAAATAGAATGACTGAGGGTGAAAACTGTGATTTTTTTCGATATTGATGCAACATTACTTGATCATGAACGGGCAGAGAGAGTGGCTGCGTTTGAATTTTATAACGATTACACTGAAGAGCTACAGCTTACCCAGAATGAGTTTATGATTTTATGGATGAACCATTCATCTACTAAATATTATGATAAATATTTATCAAAGGAAGTATCCTTTCAAGAGCAAAGAAGGTTGCGAATGAAAGATTTATTTGGACATCACTTAAATAACCGACAAGCCGATTTGAAGTTTAATGATTACTTACTTTCTTATAGAAGAAATTGGACAGCGTATGAAGATGCTGTTCCTTGCCTCGAATCATTGAAGCAATTGGGAAACCAGCTTGGCATTATTAGTAATGGTGACTATACCCAACAAATTGAAAAAATACATAAGATAGGAATAGGACTAAGTAAGTATTTTAGTCATGTGATTACATCTAGCGAAGTAGGCGTAGCTAAGCCCGATGCAAAAATATTTATAGAAGCTTGTAAGCAAGCAAATGTTAAGATGGAAGAAAGCTATTATATTGGGGATAGGTTAGAAATAGATGCTATTGGAAGTACGAAGGCTGGGATGAGAGGAATTTGGATCAATCGTAAGGATAAAACATCACATAACGATGTAATTGTAATTAATAATCTTAATGAACTTACTACACTCGTCATCTAAACCTTTACCTTTTGCATACTAGGTGTGATGGTATAACAATTAGCATGATATAAATTTACCCTAACCGTTGTCTTAGAATAGATTATATATGTCAATAATCCTTCTATTTTCATGATTAAAAAGAAGCCTATTTGGAATACTGATTTAAAAGGGCTTCTTTTATTTTTGTTAAATAACCTTAGCATTTAACCTTTTTAATGAATGAGTCGAACAACAATAAATTTCAACGACATATTTATCTAAAATACTAACAAAGTTAGTAAAATCAGGTGTAGTTGAAGTTATCTCAGGAGTAAATGGGGGCTATAAATTAAGACGAGGTTGCGAAGAGCTTTCATTACTAGATTTTATAAAAGCTATTATTGAAGGTTTGACGCTTATTTTGAATAATTGTCTTTCCTGATTGTTTTATTCAGAAGCAGATTAAGGCACCTGAGAAAAAGCTTTAAGATGAATAGAATTAAACACGTTTAGTTGATTTTGCTAACAAAATGAACATGTACAAATAATAGATATTAAAACTCTTTAATATACTTTGTTGGTGCGGAGGTAAAGAATTAATGGAGAAACTCGATTGTATTGTAATCGGTGCAGGACCTGCAGGGTTAAGTGCAGCCTTAACTTTAGGGAGAGCACGTAGAAAGATTGCCATATTTGATAATGGAAAAAATCGAAATCGTGTAACTCGCGAATCAAATGGATTTTTAACAAGAGATGGAATTAAACCACAAGTATTTAAAGAAATAGCAATGAAGGAATTAGAATCTTATCCTTCTGTTTCGATTTCAAATGAGACCGTTATTCAGGTAAAGAAAGAAGAGCAAAAGGATTTATTCTTAATCAAAACATCGAACAATCATTTTTATTTTGCAGAAAGAATATTGTTAGCTACTGGTATACAAGAAGAGTTTTCCTTTTCACAAATTAAACAATATTATGGTAAAAGTTTATTCAGCTGTCCATATTGCGATGGATGGGAACAAAGAGACAAGCCGTTAGCAATCATTGCCGAAGCTGAAAAACACATGATTCATCTGACTAAATTAGTTTATAATTGGTCAAAGGATTTAATCGTTTTTACGAATGGTCATCAACTATCCAATAATGTACGAAATGATTTTGCAAGAAAAGAAATTAAGATTTATACAACACGAATTAAAAACTTACATGGTGATAACGGCAACATAAAAAGTATTGAGTTAGAATCAGGTGATAACATTCTAAGAAGTGGCGGATTTGTCGTTCCTAGTTTTTATCGACCAAATCAATTTGCCGAACAATTAAATTGTCAAATTAATGAAAATAAAAGAATTATCACAGATGGTGGACGATCAACAACGAATGGGGTATACATTGCAGGTGAAACCGAAACGGTAGGCCCCTCATCTTTAATGATGGCTGCGGCCGACGGCAATAAGGCTGCTTTCAGCATAAACATGGATATAACATTAGATAGATTTTAAAGTATTATAGGGGTTTTGCCCATTCCCAGGAAAAGAAGGATTAAGGAAATTTACAAAATAAATTCCCTTAAAATAAATAATGGGTGCTTCATTATTCAAGAAAACCAGGAAAAGGATTATATTTTATTAGTTCGCTATGCATTGAATGATCTAATTATCTTCAACCGTAAATTTCATCAAAGGTAGGAAGCGATCTTTAAATACAGTAGACGGTATTTCACCAATTTGTTTAGCACCCATTTTTTCATAAAATGCTTTTGCATTTGGGTCACTGTCAATAGTAAAGCTCTTTACCCCCATTTCTTGTGCTTTTTGAATGACATGCTCCCATGTAATTCTTCCAAAGCCCTTTCCTATATATTTTGGATCTATATAAAGAAAATCTAGTCGATCCATTTCTCCTCTTATAAAGGTAAAGAACCCTACAATCTCTTCCTTTTCTTCTAAAACAAAGACATTATGATTTTGAATGTAATTTTCATCAATGGTTAAATCTTGTCTACAAGCTTGAATAAATTCTTTACTGTATTCCCAATGGGCTTTCGATCTAATCGCTATACTACTTATTCTCTCAGCATCCTCACGTAATGCATCTCTTAAATTCACCATTATGCTCCTCCATTCACTAATATCGTTTTCCACTATTTTTCTATGTGTTACAAACTCACCTATAGAATATATTGCAATTTATAAAAAACTATTATAAATTTCTGAATTTAAGGTTTACTAAATAGTAGGTATTCAGAAAAAAACACATGATTACTCCACCTTGCTCATGTGTTTTTTTACTTATTACCTAAAGCTGGTGAATATATTGAGATAAAAGAGAGATAGCAAAGTCAATAGCTTCTTCTTTCGGGGCTAGCTTTGAATGATGTAAGCCATATGGAGAATCAACACCAAGCCAAAACATAAATCCAGGAATCTCCTTTAACATATACCCAAAATCTTCGCCAGTCATCGCTTCTTTACATTCTAATAATGTGGCGTCATTATATTCTTCTACCCATCGCATAAAGTCACGTGTCAACTCTTCATCATTGTATACTTGATAATAGTTACTACCGTAATCAATCGTAACCTGACAATCAAATGAAGACTCTATCCCGGTCGCCATAGCCTCAATTCGTTTTTTAACCTTTTCGATTGTTTCAGGCTTTAACGTTCTGATTGTTCCCTCTAGTCTAGCCTTTTCAGCTATAACATTTTGAACAGTTCCTCCTGTCATTTTCCCTATGGTAACAACAGCGCTATCTAGTGGGTCGATATTTCTAGATACAATTGATTGTAACTGTGTGACAAACAGAGAGGACGCTAGGATCATATCTTTTGTTTGATGTGGATAAGCTGCATGCCCTCCTTTGCCAATCATATCAATAAATAACTCCGATGTATTGGCAAATAATAGCCCTTCTTTAATAGCTATTGTGCCTACTGGATATTCCGGTGCGATGTGAAGAGCTAACATGAAGTCAGGCTTCCATTCTTTAAATTCATTACTTTTCAATAACGGCTCAGCCCCTCCAGGTCCCTCTTCGGCTGGCTGAAAAACAAATAAAGCATTATGGTCAATGGGAGAATGGACAAGATTTGTCAATACCCCTAGGGCGATGCTCATATGAAAATCATGACCACATGCATGCATATAACCCGCGTGTGATGATTCAAACGACAATCCTGTTTCTTCTTTAATTGGCAAACCATCTATATCAGCTCGGTAACCAAGCGTTTTTTCTCCTACTTTTCCATTAACTTTCACCAAAATCCCGGTACGCCATGTATTTATTTCAATTCGATCTTGTGGTAAAGAATTTATATAATTTAACAAATATTGTTGCGTTTCTACTTCTTGAAATCCGATTTCCGGAATTTGGTGAAGATCTCGACGTATTCCAACAAAAGGATTCATCTGTTTCACTAAATAACACCCCTATCTGAAATAAGAAAAGCACTGGTCAAAAGAGCTAGACAATAAAAAAAGCGCAGGCGAAAGCTCGCATTCTAACAAAATGAAGACTACGTGCTTGTTCCTGTCCAATTTGACCTAATAACCTTTAAAAAAACACAGCACAAGGATACCCCCTGTGCTGTTTACCATTATAATTGGCGAAGCTCTTGTTTAATCTCTGTTTTTGACTTCGTTTTTTCATCAATTTGTTTGATGACTTTAGCAGGTGTTCCAGCCACGACCGTAAATGGTGGTACATCTTCTACTACAATAGCTCCTGCCGCGACAACAGATCCTTTTCCAACAGTAACTCCTTCTAGAATCACTGCATTTGCACCTACTACTACATCATCCTCGACGATAACTGGTTGAGCTGAAGGTGGTTCAATCACTCCTGCAAGTACAGCGCCAGCTCCGATATGACAATTCTCTCCTACTGTTGCTCGTCCACCAAGGACAACATTCATATCAATCATTGTCCCAGATCCAACGACCGCTCCAATGTTAATCATGGCCCCCATCATAATAACGGCATTATCACCAATTTCAACTTGATCACGAATAACCGCCCCTGGCTCTATACGAGCATTAATTGCTTTCATGTCTAATAAAGGAATCGCAGAATTGCGTCTGTCATTTTCTATAACAAAATCGACGATTTCTTTTTTATATTCTTCTAATGTTGCTTGGATACTAGCCCATTCTCCAAACACTACACCATTTTCCGCATTTAAAAAGGTTTGTACACTTTCATCAAATTTAATATTCTCTAGATTCCCTTTTACGTACACTTTAACAGGTGTTGATTTTTTACTATTTTGAATGAAAGATATAATTTCATTTGCGTCCATCATTTTCACTTCTATTACCTCCAGTTTGTATTTTTTAAAATTATAGATGTTTATTTTCAATTTATCAATATACAATCGCACAAAAATTCTTCTCTTCCCTTGAAGGAGTATAATTTTCTGTACGACAAACCTCTATTTTTCATTTATTGAAGGTTGGGATCTGCTTCGATACATTCTTTTACAATTTCAACAAAAGCATTGACTTGCCTTAACTCAAAGGCTGATTCATACCCTAGTAACCACGTATCGCGTTGAATTGGCCGATTCTCTTCATCGGTTAAAGGAATTTTATAAATATTATCATCAGTAGAATTCAACGTAATCGACGGTAGAATCGCGTAACCAATACCATTTAACGTCATTTGCTTGCACGTTTCTATTTGATCAACGATGATCGTACGGTTTGGTGTTGTTTTAAAATGACGATGCCACCATTCTTGAATTTCCTGATAATAGTTCGAATCACTCTTAAATTGCACAAATGGTCGCTCTGTCTTTAACACGTCTTCAACCTTCTCAATTTCCTTATCAACTAAATATAATTGGTCTTTAAACAGATGGGTTTTCGTCCCTTTCCAATCAGGTGTACCTCTAATAATACCAATGTGTACCTCATCTTCATATAGAGCTTTTAAAATTTCAGAGCTCCAACCTGTCATCAGCGATATTTTAGCTTCTGGATGTTTCTCTACGTATTTCTTTAAAACCTGCGGTAGCCAGTTTTGTCCCACAATTGAAGCACAAGCAATTTTTAAAGTCCCATGGATTTTGGAATCTACTGCTTGAATTTCTTCACGAACTTTCTCTTTTCGTTCTAACATTTCATTCGCTAGCTTAACAACTAACTCCCCAGAGGGTGTTAACGTTAAACCTTTTTGCGAACGAATAAAGAGTTTTGTTTCCCATTCTTTTTCAATGTTTTGTAGCCTTTGTGACAAGGCTGGTTGTGATACAAACAGTCGCTCTGCTGCTTTCCTCATATTCATTTCTTGAGCTAATACAGAAAGCAGCTGATATTCTGAAAATGCCATTTTGCTCTCCTCGTACTATATTTCTTCTTTTTTCGGGTAATCCCTTGGCAAGAAGAGAATCCCAACAAAACTTATTACAGCAAACAACAGTACTCCCCCATATACCCAGTGAAGAGACACAGTTAACCCCGGTTGAAGAATATCCCTTGCTGTTTGACTTAAATTACTTCTACTTTCAGCCTCAAGCAAGCGATTAACCGAATCAACTGTAAGCTTTCCTGTTGTATCCTGTTCTTTTATGTAAGCGATAAGTCTTGTGTTTAATATGCCTCCTAATAAAGCAGCTCCCACAGTACTCCCTAAGTTCCTCATAAATACATTCGCTGCCGTCGCAGACCCTCTTTGCTGCCAACTGACATGGCTTTGAATCGAGACAATAAACGCCGTTGTCGTTAGCCCCATTCCGACGCCTACAAAAAAAGAACCAAGCCCTACATATAAAGGACCATAAGCAGGGTTCATTGTTACAAATATAGTTCCGCCACAAATGAGTGCTACACCGCCCATGAATGAGGTTTTAAAGTAACCAATTTTCAACAATAACTTTCCCGCAACCGTTGCAGCAATCGGCCAACCAACTGACATAGCCGTAAGTGTAAATCCAGCAACAGTAGGACTTTCCCCCATCACTCCTTGAACAAAAGCAGGTAGATAGCTAGAGATACCAATTAATATAATGCCTGAGGTAAGAGAAACGATATTGGCAATAAAAATGGAGCGTTCCCTCCAAATGGAGAAAGGCATCATAGGCTCTTTGACATTTTTTTCGTTCCAAAAAAATAAGCTAAAACAGAGGATGGAAAAGATAAATAACCCTAATGCTTCCCAAGAGAGCCAAGGAATATTTATACCACCTTCAACTAGCATGTATAGTAAGCTTGTAATAGACATGGTTAGTAAAAAGGCACCAATAAAATCAATTTTAGGTTGTTTTTTCTCAATATCCTCATGTAAAAATAACCAAATTCCAGCGATAGCCAATATACCTAAAGGAATATTAATCCAAAAAACATAACGCCAGCTAACGAACTCAATAAGTAAGCCGCCAATCGCTGGACCTGAGATAGCTGATATTCCCCACACACTAGATAAGTATCCTTGAATTTTCGCTCGTTCTTCTTTTGAATAAATATCGCCAACAATTGTAGAAGCTATTGGTAAGACAGCACCTGCTCCGAAACCTTGAATAAACCGAAACAAAATCAGCTGCTCCATCGTTTGCGCTAAGCCACAAAGAATAGAACCGATGATAAATAATACAATCCCCCATGTAATGACTGGCTTACGTCCAAATAAATCAGATAGCTTTCCGTAAATCAAAACCGTAACAGTGTTCATTAATAGATAAGAGGAAAAGACCCAACTATATAATGAGAAGCCACCTAAATCCCCTACAATCGCAGGCATAGCAGTCGAAACAATCGTTGCTTCAATTGCCCCCATAAACATCGCCAACATCACAGAGGCTAATACAAAGGATTTTTTTGTTTTATTTTGAACATTTGTTATCACGTATTCATCTCTCATTATATCCTTCTTCCTAAACAAACCGACCATCACCCATTGTGCCCTCAATAATTGAATAAAAAAGTTAAGCCCCCTTAAGGGAGCTATGTAAAAAAATACAAAGAAACAATTATCTTCACTGCTTCTTGTTTGTATGAAGTTGTTTCGTCAACTCTTTCAAAATACTTCTCCGTGTTAATATCCCTTCAAAATAATTAACATCATCTACTACACAAAGAAATGGGTGATCAATTAACAAAGTAAGAGCTTGTTGAAACTGCGAATTTACTTTTATTGTTGGCACAGTACGATTCATGACATCTTCTACTTTTTTTTGATCAAGCTTTTCAAATTCGATTCGTTCTAAACCTAAAATACTATCTGTTATAAGTGGAGAACTGATTAAACCATGAAAATGAAAGCGTGGATCAAGAACTGGAATCGCTGAATACCCGCTTTTCGTTAACAACAGTAATGCATGCTCTAGAGAATTTCCCATTTGGACATGAGCCACTTTCTCAGAAGGAATAATAAATGGTTGAATGCTTGTTTCTAATAGTTCTTTACTTTGAAATGAAATCATTATCCGAACTCCCTATCCCACATATTTCATATGTACCAATATTGTATCATACGTTACCTATTTTTGTGATACACAACCATTTTATTTATCCTTTATGAGTTTGAATATTTCGTTTTTGAAAACCACAATGTGGGCATTGATATATTATATTTTGATTGGATTGGGCCGTTACCACATCATTCATATATTGTTCCTGTCGACATTGTGGACATTTTACCTTTGGCATCATCATGATCCTCACCTCGTACTTATATTGGCACAATAAACGTTAACTATTCTTGGATTCTAAAGCGTATCACATCTTAAAAGATAAAAAAGAGCCCTATGGCTCTTAATCATTTTCCTCTTGTAATAATTCAAAAATCTCAATGGCAGTAATGTCAATATCATCAAAAGGATATTTATTTGTCTTTTTATCCGATCCGTAAACTTCTAACTCGAAAGTGTCAGTTGACGGGAAATATTTAACTTGGCACAATTTCTTTCCGTTCACTTCAAAGAAGCGTTGAGGTACTTCACCGTTATCTTGTGTTTCTTGCATTGTTTTCAACCTTTGAATAATCCCCATTAATTGAGACATGAGCCAATCTCCTTTCATTACGTCCAGTCATTTTTTAGCATTAGCCTATTCATTTTTTTTATCCTTTCTACAAGGAAAAGCATTAGTCACTATACCATATCTTTAATATGAGATACAGCCTTTTCCCCATAAAAGAATGTTCTGACATTTTAATAATAGTCCACTTTACTTCTCATTTCAGTATTGTACCTTTATAATAATAGCACAGCTAAAGCTATTCTACTAAATACTAACAGAAAAATATGAAAGAAGGTTCCTGAATTGAATAAAGTTGTCATCTATACTCAACCAGATTGTCCACCATGCGAAATCGTTAAATTATTTTTAAAGGACCAAGGAATTTCATATGTTGAAAAAAACATTAAAGAGGATAAAAAAGCAAAGAGAGAATTAATACATGAACTTCAATCTTTCTCGACCCCAACAACCATTGTAAATGATACGGTTATTAAAGGATTTCAATTGGAAGAAATCCAATCTGCATTACAAAATTAAACAATCCTATATTCAAGGAACACTAAAATCCCTCCAACCCAAAAAAGGGTTCCTTGATAGGTAACCCTTTATTTTGCAATCAAATAGACAATGTACATCAAGATTAATACTGTTGCAATGAGCATAGATAGAAAAATCGGATTACGCAAATAGGGATGACTTTTGACGCTATCCGGAATAGGACCATCATACTCCCCTTTTAACTCTTTTTGCTGTTTTGTGACATAAAATGTATAGCCTAATGATACTAATAAAAGGATAACCACAATAAAGGAAAGAACGGTTATATAAACACTCATCGAATCACCTTTCTTTTTCTCTTTCCTTTACGTTTCCTCACGAGTCTTTAGCTTATACATTCTTTAATCAATTGCCAAAAAAATTGAGAACGTGATTACCCATATCTTTTTTAATGAAAACTCTATCTAAATCTTCCACTTTTAATGAACCATCAGACTACGCATTTTTAATGATTTAGAAAGGGACCTGATTCAACCATTGACCGCCATCCATAGTAATACAATCTCCGTTGATATAGCTTGCCTTTTCAGATAATAAGAAATGCGCTAGGTCAGCAATTTCTTCTGGTTGCCCTAATCGTTTTAATGGAATGGAATTTATGGTTCTCTTAGCCGCTTCCTCTGAAGTCCAAAGCTTTTCTGCACCACCTGTTTTATCAATTGGTCCTGGAGCAATTGCATTTACGCGAATTCCATATTTATTCCCCCACTCAACCGCAAGGGTTCTCGTTAAGGATAATACTCCGGCTTTCGCTGCAGCAGAATGAGATACTCCAGCCCCTGCATTCCAAGCATATGTTGCCACCATATTAATAATGCTTCCTTTAATACCTTGTTCAATCCAATAATTTCCTACCTTGCTTGAACAATAAAAAGTCCCGTTTAGTACAATATTAATAACTGAATTCCAACCGTTAAAAGATAATTTCTCAGCCGGACTAATAAAATTACCCGCAGCATTATTGATTAAAGAATCGATTCGACCAAACGTTTCATGAGCGAACTGAACCATTCCGTCAACATGCTCCTCAACACGAACATCCATTTGAAAAATTTCAACTCTGCCATTTTCCCCTTGTATTTCTTGTTGTGCTTCTACTAGTCGTTCTTTGTTTCTTCCTGTAATTAATACATTCCAACCTTCATCTGCCATCTTCTTTGCCATATACTTTCCCATTCCATTTGAACCACCTGTAACTATAACAACCTTCTCTCCCATAATGATCCCCCTTTACAATAAATGAATGAGTATTCAGTCATTATTCTACCATACTTCATCTACTATCCCTACTTTTTTTTAATTTTTTAGAATATTTTATTATTTAAAAATTATAATTTAAGTCTTCATCCTTCCTTTACAATCGAGTGATGAAGCATCGTCATTGTACGAATAATTGTTTGTTTTCGATTGCACCCTTTGGAAGAAGCAACATTTTGTTTATACTGAGCAATTACATGTCCCCACTTACAGAAAGGTTCAAATCCGTATATGTACACTTTAATATCTCCATAATCAGTTGGAAGGATAATCATTTCATAGCGGTAGTCCCCTTGCATATTCTTCACCCCTAGACATTATAATGATTTTATTCATCCTTACATTTCAAAATATTCTTACATTTCATAAAAAATGTACCTAATAATTACTCATACTATAATGAATTATTAGCGCCAATTCTAGCCTAATTTCGTTATAAATTTGTAAATTTTCACTATTATAAAAACGCACAACAAAATTTTGTTGTGCATTTAGGGATATCTTAAAGAAACGTTCAAATACTACTCCTATTGAATTATGCCTTTTGGCATAAGAAAGAGCATACCTTTCATAAACACATAAAGATTCTTTCTGTAGTACTATAGCATTAGAAACGACCTATCTCGTAATTAAAAATTTCAACCATGAAATCATGTACATTTTACAAACTATATGTAAGATAATTAAGGGTCATTAGCCCATCATCATGTTGTACAGGCGCAAGCCCGTTTTGCTCCCATACACTGTTTATAAAGAAAGGAGGCCGTCTATTACATGCATCGTTATCACCCTAATCATTATCGAACGATAAATCGCTATAACCAGCGCTTTTTTCCATTCGCTCTTCCAGTCGCCTTTGGTGCATTAGGATTCGTCGGAGGCTTAGCCGCTGCGCCACTTTTATTTAATAGACCACCTTATTATCCACCATACCCATACTATCCACCTCCTTATCCACCATACAACCAAGGTCCACCTAATCAAAGTCCATATAATCAATTACCGTATAATCAGTCTCCATATGCTCCAACACCTTCATAAAAAGATAAAAAAAGGGCGATCCAGTCAATTATTCGACTATTGGACGCCCCTTTTCTTATTTAAATACGAACTTACATACCAACAAAATTTAACTATCGGAACAACCAACCGTTGTACTTTGTAGAGAAATACTATAGTAAAATCACTCTTCATCCTCTAATAATCGATAAGCTTCCTTAGTCATTTCTAGCTGACTATTGATGTGCTCTTCTTGCTCTTTATTTGAAACATAGTGATAAATACCATTCGAATCCTGTTCTCTTGCTTTAACATTATCTTGTAATTGTAGCTGTAACATGTGATACAACCGCTGTTTTAGTATTCCTTCAAAAATCGGGAATAGTATTTCTACCCGCTTCACCATATTTCTTGTCATCATATCGGCTGAAGACAGATACATCTTCCCTTCCCCATTATGATGAAAATAATAAACACGACTATGCTCTAAAAAACGACCTACAATGCTAATAACCCGAATGTTTTCGCTTATTGTTGGAATACCTGGTTTCAGAGAGCAGATGCCTCGAATAATTAAATCTATATTTACACCAATTGCTGAAGCTTCATATAACTTCATGATAAGGACTTTATCTGTTAGAGAATTCATCTTACAAATAATTCGACCATTACCGTGTTTTTTATGATATTGAATTTCCGCTTCAATTAACCGAATAAATTCGTCTCGAATATCAAAGGGTGCAATAACGAGATGATGAAAATCTGGCTTCTCACTAAAGCCACTCAAGAAATTAAAAAAGTTTGTCGCATCTATTCCTATCTTCCTCTTTGACGTAATGAGCCCTAAATCTGTATACAACTTTGCAGTCTGATCATTGTAATTTCCAGTGCCTAGATGGACAAACCGTTCAATATGTCCATTTTTCCTTCTAACTACCAGTGTAATTTTACTATGTGTTTTTAAATAAGTCATTCCATAAATGACATGGCAACCTGCTTTTTCAAGTTCTTTAGCCCATTGAACATTATTTTCTTCATCAAACCTAGCTTTCAACTCTACAAGAACCGTTACTTGTTTCCCATTTTCAGCCGCTCTTTTTAATGCTTCAATAACAGGCGAATCACCACTTACACGATAAAGGGTTTGTTTGATTGCTAAGACATCAGGGTCATTTGCAGCAACTGAAACGAAATCCACTACAGGTTCGAAGGACTCATATGGATGGTGAAAAAGTAAGTCTTTGTGGAGACTTTTTTCAAATAAATCCTCTCTTGATGACAAATCTTTTGGGGACTGTGGAATAAATGCTTGATAACTAAGATGTTCACGTTTTGGAAGTAATTCTTTAATGAAACCAAATAAATGAGTCAAATCAAGGGGGCCGTTTATTTTGTATACATCATCCTTATGAATCTCCAATTGGTCTAGTAAATACAATAGAACTTTTGAATCAATTTCTTCATTTACTTCTAAACGAACAGCAGAGCCCCATTTTCTTTTTTTTAGCTCTTTTTCAATCTCTAATAATAAATCCCTTGCTCCCTCTTCATGAATCGTCATGTCTGCATTTCGTGTAATACGAAAAGGACACTTTGAAAGGACTTCAAATCCGTTAAACAATAAGGAAATATGCTGTTGAATGACGTCTTCTAATAAAATGTAAGATTCCTTTCCATCCTCATGTGGTAGAGGAACAAATCGATTCAATACGGATGGTACTTGAACAATCGCCACTTTTTGATGGCTTCCAACCTGAGCACAATTGTCTTTTAGCATCACAACAATATTTAAACTTTTGTTAAGAAGCATCGGGAAGGGGCGATAGGCATCTACTGCCATAGGAGTTAATACAGGATATATTTGTTCTTCAAAGTATTTTCTCAAATAATCTTTTTGCGATAATGTCAAATCTTTTGTCTCAAGTATCATGACGCCTTCTTCTTTTAAAGATGGTATGACCAGTTGGTTTAACGTCTTATACTGTAGTTCAACAAGCTCGTGATTTTTTTTACTAATTTCTTTAAGCTGTTGCATGGGAGTAAGTCCCGCTTTATTCTCTGGCTTATTAAAACCCGCTTTAACTTGGTCCTTTAGTCCGGCTACCCTTACCATAAAAAACTCATCTAAATTACTACTAAAAATAGCTAAAAATTTCATTTTTTCAAAGAGTGGATTTTCAGCATCTTGCGCCTCACCTAACACTCTTTCATTAAAAGCTAGCCAGCTCAACTCTCGATTATTATAATATTGAGGTAATGAAAAGTCGTGTTTCTTTAGCGTCGATAAATCATTTTCTTTCATGTAAACACCTTCTTTACTAAATTCACTTTAGATTACTCACTACATTGCGATAACATCTAATTGAATAGTACTTTTCAAGAACTTTTCTAAATGGTGTTTTTGCTTCTCAAACTGGTATGTTTCCGCAAGAATATCTCCTTTCGTATAAATCGTCAACAGCATCTCATTTTCTGATCGACGCTTAATGAATAAGTCCTTCACAACACTTCTTTTTGTTGCATTCAAACTATAAGCAGACTTTAAGATAGGACCGTAACCCTTCATTCTTTTTAATTCTTCTTTTTCAAACCATGCATCAAATAGCTTTAAATATTGCTTTTGTGTCGCCTTATTTTTATAAGAAGCTAATAAGGCTAATTGCACTCTTTCTTTATGGGTAAAACCATTAATATTCTTATTGGCAAGAAGATAAAACGTATGTTGAGAACTGGATTCATCATCAATATAGGCCCCCAAATAATAAAGAAATGCCGCTCTCTGAAGCATAATACTATCTTCTTCGTCCCACTCCCAATATCCTTCTCTTGCTAATTCTTCCCATAATTTTCTTGTTAAAAATATCATTTGTTCCCCATGTGTGTAATTTAAACTGTATTCAAGTGCAAGTTCGTTTATGCTCTCCTGTTTGATTTCTTCATTGGTGATCGCACCTACATCTGCCCCAATTAATAAACCATCTCGCAACCCTTTTCGACTAAACAAAAAGCCTGTGGCGTTTGTATAATGATACAATTGATTAAAAACCTCTACCGCAGGAATGATAATATCTGCTCGGTCCTTCGATAACCCTTCAATTTTCTCGATCTCATGATATTGTAACGGATAAAGTTCTTCTCTAATGTTCTTTAGATCATTTATACCCATTTCGTATTGGTGAACACCAGCTATGGGGTATTTTTTTTTCTGCTGATCTATCTGAGCTATATTTCTAGCACTTCCGCCGATTGTTATGATTTTCACTTGTTTATTTTTTAGCCATGGAAGTGAATCAAATTGACTAATTAAAAAAAGTTGAAGTTGTTTCCTTTCTATTTCCTTCAGTTGATTTCCTTTAATAAATTGCTCCTTAAGGGAAACCACCCCAAAAGGAAAGCTATGAGAAAAAATTAGTTTTTTATTTTTAAAGTACGTAATCTCAGTACTTCCCCCACCAATATCAATACTAATTCCCTCTTCAATAGAGGTGGAATGAACGGCTGCTATAAAACCGTAATATGCTTCTTGTTTTGCCGATAAAATTTTCACCTCTAACCCTGTTTGTTTCTTTATCTCTGTAACAATTTCGTGTGCATTAGTCGCTTGACGAATCGTAGCCGTTGCTACACAGCGGACATTCTCCACGTTATAGAAACTTAATATCTCCTTAAAACTTACTAAGATAGATAACAGTACATTTTTTCCTTTTTGAGAAAGTTCATTATTATTATTTAAAAAACTTCTTAATCGGGCTACAGTCTTTACGTTTTCCTTCTCCTTCACCATTCCTGTAGATAATGATTCAAAGATTACCAACCTTATAGTATTGGAGCCAATATCGATAATTGCTTTCTTTTCCATATTCATCATCCTAATTAATAATTTCCTTAACACTATATTATAATATATCCAGATTTCAGATGATTTAAAATTTCTCATTGCATAACTTTTGTCCATATTCAAAAGATGATATAATGAAGTATGATGGTTGAGAAAGGAGTCAACATCTTGAAAAATACGCATAATCAAAATAATCCCTCAAAACCCTTTACGACTAAAATGCTCTCTCAAGCAATTTTTACCGTAAATCGACATGCCAAAACGGCTACAAATCCAAAATTTTTATATACATTAAAGAAACAAGCTATTCTTAAAATGATAAAAGAAGGTAAAGCCTCAAAAGTTGGCCTCCATTTTTCACAAAACCCAAAATTCAGTAACCAACAGTCTGATGTTTTAGTTAAGTGCGGAGAATACACTTTCCACATACCTCCATCCAAAGAAGACTTCAAATCTTTGCGCCACCTAGGGAAACTTAACCAAACTACAAGAAACCCCAAATGCCGAATGAATCTTACTGAGGCAAAAAGGATTTTACAAAAATATACTGGTACAATTGAAAAAAAGCTAACTAATCATAACAATCAAAAAGCGTATAAAAAACCTGTATTCAAAAAATTAGGTGATAGCTTCTTTTAAATTCGAAATACATACAAGGATTGAACTCATGTAGATCTAAGCCTATCATGTACTTCATTATGCAAAAAGGAGTTTGCTATTTTGGCAAACTCCTTTTCTGTTTATAAAATTAGTTCATCAATTGTCAAAATCAATTGTTCAATTTCAGGCTTACTAATTTGAGAATCTGCTCCAACTACTTCCCCTTTATGACGGAGGTCATCTGTAATTAAGGAGGAGAAAATAATGATAGGCAAATTAGCTAGGCGATTATTTTCTTTGACTCTTTTCGTTAAATGGTGCCCATCCATTTGTGGCATTTCAATATCTGTAACCATCAGTTGAACCTTTTTTTCTATCGCTTCTTCGAGGGCCAATGACTCTAAATATCGAAGTGCTTCTTGTCCATTTTCAAAAAACTCTAGATTAACATAACCAGCTTCATTTAATGTGTCATATAATAATTTTCGTAACAATGGAGAATCTTCGACTACGATTATTTTCTTTTCTGACCTTTCCCGTAGCCCCATTTTTTTTACTTGATTAACATGGATACCAGATTCAGGGTTGATCTCAACAAGTATACTCTCAAAATCTAGCAATAGTATCATTTGTTTTTCTTGTTTTATAATCCCAATAATTTTGGTTTTACCAACATCATAAGAATCAGATGGTTTTTCAATATCTTTCCAAGAAATTCTATGTATTTGAGTCACATTATGAACGTGAAAAACGATTTTCTGCTTGTTAAACTGTGTGACGATGTATTTACTATGGGCATGCTCAGCCTTTCCATATATTCCGAGCACCTTCTCCATATTAATAACAGGTAATACCTCTCCTCTTAGCTGAATGATTCCTTCTACGTAATGGTGGGCATGCGGTATTTTCGTTACTTCTACCGGTTGGATAATTTCTTTTACTTTAATAACATTTATGCCAAATTTATTATTATTTACTTCAAACTCTACAATTTCTAATTCATTTGTTCCCGACTCTAGTAAAATACCTTTGTCCATTTCCATAGCATTTGACCTACCTTCTTTTTTTACATATGAACAGAATAATAATTTCCGAATCCATTCAATGTTTTGTAAATTTTGTTAGTCTAAGCTTATCATACGATGAATTCCTTGAAAACAAGAAGGAAATGAACAATAACATATATATTCTCTCTTTCAATTGCAGAGATTATCACTACAGCTTTGGACAAACCCTTACTAGATAGAATCGTCTCATCAGACAAAAAAAGGATCTGAATTCTCTTTCAGATCCTTTGCTTCCTTATTCTTCTCCTAATACTCTATCAATACGCTTCCGTAACATTTTCATTCCACTTCCACCTGCTTGAAAATGACGTAATTTCCCCTCTTTATCAAATACGTAATATGCTGGTACATACTGATTTTCAAATCGATTTGTCAGAACATGCTCACTGTCAACGTAAGTAGGCTGAATAATATCATGACTTAATGCCATATGTTCAATCATATTAAGGTCTAAGTCATCTTCTGAACGCGGCATATGAACAGAAACGACATTTAATTCTTCATTATATTCATCACGGAGCTCATTAATTTCTGGCATTGCTTCCTTACATAAATGACAGCTTATCGACCAAAAGTGAATGAGTGTTGGTTTCGTTCCTATTAAATCTTCTTTCTTTACTTCTCCATTTATCCATTTAGTAGCGCCTGTTAATTCTGGCATTGGTTCCCGCAATTTCATTTAAATTCCTCCAAAAATAATTAATATCATATTATAATTATTATTAATAACATCATAAGTATAAAATCTTAATTAAGCTAAGTCAATTAATTCGCTCACCACATTGGTAAATGGTTTATTCTAACCTTTGTGCTAAAAATAAGAAAAGATAAAGATATAGATTATTTTTTACAGCGCTTTACTTCTCCTCTCTACCTTCTTTACGCTACAATATAACTATTGACGAAGGAAAGGATGTCATGAATGGAACACCTACTAAATCAAGCTGTTCAAAAAATTGAAATATCAGGTATAAGAAAATTTTTCAATCTAGTTTCCAATACTGAGGATATGATTTCTTTAACAATTGGACAACCGGATTTCCCCACGCCTGATTACGTAAAAACTGCTGGAATTTCAGCAATTGAAAACAATTATACTAGCTACACACATAACGCTGGGTTTATAGAATTAAGAGAGGCTGCTTCACAGTATATAAAAAAACATTACCACCTCGACTATAAGCTTGATGAAATCATCGTCACAAGCGGAGCTTCTCAAGCATTAGATGTTACGTTAAGAACCATCCTAGCTCCTAATACAGAGGTGATTCTACCTAGTCCCGTCTATCCTGGCTATGAACCACTTATTAAGCTGTGTGGTGCTAAACCTGTGTTTGTTGATACAACAATGAATCAATTTAAATTGACTGCATCATTAATTAAGCAAGCGATAACGGCTAATACAAGATGTATTATTCTTCCTTACCCATCAAACCCAACTGGTGTGAGTTTGTCGAAGCATGAATTACAGGAGATTGCAGACTTAATTAAAGGGAAAGAAATCTTTGTTATTGCAGACGAGATTTATAGTGCTTTAACTTATGAAAACGAGCATGTATCTATTGCTTCATACCTAAAAGATCAAACGATTGTCATTAACGGACTTTCGAAATCACATAGTATGACTGGATGGAGGATTGGCTTTACCTTTGCCCCAAGGAATATAACTAAACATATGTTAAAGGTTCACCAATATAATGTCTCATGTGCTTCCTCTATTTCTCAAAAGGCGGCAATAGCTGCTCTTTCGGGAGGAGAGACCGAAAGTAGAGAGATGCTAAACATATATAAAGAACGGCGAGATTTTGTATTTCAACGACTTCAAGAAATGGAGCTAGAAACGGTCAAACCTGACGGTGCGTTTTACTTTTTCGTCAAAATTCCTTCATTTATAACAGAGAATTCATTTGATTTCGCACTAAACTTAGCAAAAAAGGCAAAGGTAGCCGTCGTACCAGGAAGTGCCTTCTCAGGAGGAGAAGATGGCTATTTTCGCATAAGTTTTGCCTGTAGTTTAGAGAACCTTGAAGAAGGGCTTCATCGTATTGATTCTTATTTAACAAAGGTCAGGCTTGAAGAGATAGGATAAGCATAAAAAAGCGGTGAGTAACACTCACCGCTTTTTCATCCTTCAAATTTACCGTTATTCTTTGATGCTTTTTCTTTTTTCGCCTTATCATGATGAATTTTATTGGTTTGGGCACTACCCATTTCATGAGCAAATTCCTCATTTAATACGCTAGAATCAAATCCTTTTTTATTCTTTTGTTCGGCATCATGCTTTTTTGTTCGTTTGGCCACAGTGACTCTCCTTCCAAATAAATAGAATCAATTCTAGTATTAGAAAAGGGACTGCAACTTATTCATTTCCCCAATATGTATAGAGCGCTTGAGTACCACTATTTTCTTCCCCACGTTTCGAAAGCTCTTCATACATTTTCTCAGCCAACGTTAACCCTGGTAATGTTAAGCCCATTACTTTCGCTTCATGTAAAGCAATCCGTAAATCTTTGATGAAATGCTTAATATAAAAACCAGGCTCATAATCTCCTTTTAACATTCTAGGAGCCAAGTTATCCAGCGACCAACTCCCGGCAGCTCCAGTGGAAATACTTTTTAAGACATCTTCAATTGTTAGCCCTGCTCTTTTCCCATATACCAAAGCTTCACAAACACCAATCATATTTGTAGCAATAGCAATTTGGTTACACATTTTCGTATGCTGACCAGCCCCAGCTTGCCCTTGATAAACAATATTTGTTCCCATGAAGTCAAAAATAGGTTTTAGGTCATCATATGTTTTAGCATCTCCACCAACCATAATAGATAGAGTGCCATTTCGGGCTCCAATATCCCCTCCAGATACAGGTGCATCTACTACAGAAATACCTTTCTTTTCTCCTTCATTGTAGAGTTTCTTTGCCAACGATGGTTCAGATGTGGTCATATCGATAAGGATCTGTCCGCTATGTCCATTTGGTATAAGCCCTTCATCACCTAAATATACTTTCATAACATCTGATGGATAACCTAACATGGTGATGATAATATCAGATACTTCAATAACTTCTTTTAACGAATTTGCCCATTTAGCACCTTCTCGAATAAGGTCATCTGCCTTTTCCTTTGTTCGTGTATATATTGTCACATTAAGACCATTTAGCACGAGATGGCGAGCCATGCTTTTTCCCATAACACCTAGTCCTATAAATCCAATTCGTTTCATTTCTTAGACTCCCTCCTTTTTAACATAAAAAAAGAACCTGAAATTCAGGTTCAAAAGAAGGAAAAAAGGGTATTAAGTGACATTCTCCAATTTCATGCTTGTTAATAGAATACCCTACCCTCTTCTTTTTAAACCTTCTTCAAATGATTATTTCCTCTTTTATTATAACTGAAAATCGTTTTGAGGCATTTAAAAATTTCTCAAACATTTTGTTCACTAAAAAAGCCGAGAGGACTACCACTCGGCTTCTTTAAATACATTCACTATTTTAAAATACGTTTTACTTCTGATAGGACTTCCTCATTTGTGTGCATTTGCAGTACATTGTTCGCAAGAGTTTCCATATCAGACTTTGATAATGAACGAATTTGCGAACGTGCTTTGAGGATAGATGTAGCACTCATTGAAAATTCATCTAGACCTAAGCCTAAGAGGATAGGAACAGCGATTTCATCTCCAGCCATCTCTCCACACATTCCTGCCCATTTACCTTCTTTATGTGCAGCATCTATTACCATCTTCACTAATCGAAGGATGGCAGGATTATAAGGCTGATACAAATATGAAATTCGTTCATTCATACGATCAGCTGCCATCGTATATTGAATTAAATCGTTTGTACCAATACTAAAGAAGTCTACTTCTTTAGCAAAAAGGTCTGCCATAACAGCTGTCGACGGTATTTCAACCATAATACCTACTTCAATCTCTTCGGCAACTTTTACACCTTCTGATACGAGCTTTCCTTTTTCTTCAAATAATATATCTTTTGCTTGTCTAAATTCATCAAGGTTAGAAATCATTGGGAACATAATCTTTAAGTTTCCATATATACTTGCTCGTAATAAAGCACGCAATTGGGTACGGAAAATCTCTTGTTGATCTAGACATAGACGAATGGCACGGTAACCTAAGAATGGATTCATTTCATGTGGCAAATTTAAATAAGGTAGTTCTTTATCTCCACCGATATCCAAAGTACGAACAACGACAGGCTTTTCTTGCATCCCTTCAAGAACCGCTTTGTACGATTCAAATTGCTCGTCCTCTGTTGGAAGTTCGTCTCGGCCCATATAAAGAAATTCTGTACGGTACAGCCCTACGCCTTCTCCACCGTTATTCTTTACCCCATCAAGGTCATTTGGTGTTCCGATATTTGCTGCTAATTCAACATGATGTCCGTCAGCAGATACCGTTTTCTCATTAACTAATTTCGCCCATTCTAATTTTTGTTGCTCGTACTTTTTATTGATTTCTTCATACTTTTGAATTATTTCATTCGTAGGATTAATATGTACTTCCCCATTTAATCCATCAATAATAACAATATCTCCGTTTTGAATCTCTGAAGTTGCGACCTTTGTACCAACCACAGCAGGAATTTCTAATGAACGTGCCATAATAGCTGAGTGGGAAGTACGTCCTCCGATGTCTGTCGTGAATCCTTTTACAAATTTTTTATTAAGTTGGGCTGTATCAGACGGAGTTAAATCCTCTGCTACAACAACGACTTCTTCAGAAATCATACTAGGATTTACAATTTGCACACCTAGAAGATGAGACAGTACTCGTTTTGTTACGTCCCGAATATCAGCAGCACGCTCTTTCATGTACTCATTATCCATGCTTTCAAACATGGTTACAAACATATCAGCTGTTTCTTTTAAGGCTGCTTCTGCATTCATTTGTTGACTTTTAATATTATCTTCAATCGGTCCAACCAACTCTGGATCACTTAATACTAGTAAATGAGCTTCAAAGATAGCGGCTTTATCCTCACCAAGATCTACCTTTGCAGCATCCCTGATAGCTTCTAGCTCTGCTTTTGAGGTAGAGATGGCTTGCTGAAAACGACTTACTTCTTCCATTGTGTTATCAACGGAAGTCTTTTCAAAAGATAAATCAGGTTCTACTAAGCGATATGCTTTTGCAATTGCTATGCCACTAGATGCGGCAATTCCTTTTAAGACTGTTGACATTATTCTGCTAAACCTTCTTTTCGTAAAGCTTCATCTAGAGTATTTAATGCTTCATCCTCATCACTACCTTCAGTAATGATCGTAATTTCTCCGCCTTTTCCTACTCCAAGAGACATGACACCCATAATGGATTTTAGGTTTACTTTTTTTCCTTTAAATTCTAAATGCACATCAGAATCAAATTTACTAGCTGTTTGAACTAATAGTGTTGCAGGACGTGCGTGAATCCCTGTATCTGCTGTTACGGTGAATTGTTTTTGTGCCATAAAAAATCTCTCCTTTAGTCTACATTAATCACTTCAACCATTCGTATAAAAAAACACGAACTTTGTGAAGTAGTTCTCAATTACAAAGAATATCATGCTTTTCAAAGTTTCTCAATTATAATAAGCCTTTTTTTTTAGTATTTCGTAAAGTTGTCATCTTATGTATAAATTCCACCGAATTGTAAACGCTTTACAAAAAAACAATGTATTTTAGATGATAGAGTTACCATTAATAAAGGGGGAATATCCCAATTCCTTAGACTAACTTAAAGAAATTGGGATATTGATTTTTAATAATATCTACTCTCTATATAAATCATGCGTTGGATAAAATAAGTCTTCCTCTGTATTTCTTACAATTGAAAAGTTTTCTACATTGTAATGACCATGAAGGGTTTGATTATGATGCTTTATAATTTGTTCTGCATTTAATGGATGACTATCTTTCGTAGAATGTCCATCACCTACTAATGTGACATCTAAACCACTAATAGTGGCGGTTCTAACTGCACTATCTATGCAATGCTCAGTAGCACACCCCATAATAACAACATGCTCAACTTTTTGAGCGTTTAAATAATTTAGAAGTCCTGTCCCATGGAACGAATTCGTTGCCGTTTTATCAAAAATCATTGCATCCGTAGGCACATGAATTTTTTCATGGACTTGAAACCCTTTTCCTTTGCCTTCAGCAACATCTAAATCTCTAACAAAGACAACCGGGACATTGGATTTATTTGCTTTTTTAACAACACTATTGATATTCCTTATAAGTTGCTCTTTTCTAAAAACAGCACTTTCTGCTTGATTCCCATCTATTAGCTCTTGTTGGGCATCAATGATTAATAATGTTTGCTTCAAATGATTTTCCCCTTTCAAATTGGGGAAACGCTCTATTTAATTAGACGTATTCCCCTTAGTTTTCATTACGCCATTGGTCGTTTTATTAGTCATAATATCTACCTCCTTAAAAAATATTGCAAAAAAATTTTTATTTAATTTTTTGATAATTTAATAATAACACAAATACCTTTAGAATAAGGAAACTATCATGAGGTACTTCATATAACCCACCCGCTAGCTTAACTACTTCCTTTCGTATCCTTTTCTTAATATCAATACACAATAAGGCCCTTTTTGGAATCGCCCTAATATTTTCCTTTCTTTTATCTAGCTTATAGTTCTAAATTCATTTCCCTTTTACTGAAAAAACCCTACGATATCCGTAGGGTCCAATCGGTGCGACTTTATTTTCTATCTACACAGTAATCGATTAATATCCACCCCAACCTGTCTTACCAGATGTAGAATGACTGAATTAATTTTATGCTACTATGTTTTTAACTGATTCACCACTATGTGTTCACAGTGGGTCTTCTTTAGAAAGTTATTATTCCTATTTTTTGACCTTCCTCTTGTGTAAAAACCGTACAAAGGATTACTAGATAGATGAACCAAATACAAAAAAGTGTGTTTCTAAAGGGGAGTGAACACACTTTTTTCAGATTGATCTATTTATCGTTTTAATAGATTATCTATTTCTTTTACGATGAGGTAAATTATTCTATTTCGTCGTTTGACTTTTCTGAATAAGGTTTAAGCAAATTTTTGATTTAATCATTCCTCCCTGTAACGCTGATTGGTGGTCCTCAGTGATATTTGTGTATACATTAACTAAGTCACATACACATCGAGCCATCAATTCTAAAGACTCCTTTACCTGTTGCTCGTTTAGTGAATATTCATTTTTCACTAACTCCTCAATTACATCTAATGCCGTACTTTTTATTCGAATTGCCTGCTCTATTTCTGTTTTCATAGCAACCCCTCCTATTAATACTAGTAATAGTTATGAAGGATTTTGCTATAATAGAACACTCTTATGAGACATTTAGATTAGCTTCCTTTGTAAATAGCGAATTCACAGACAAAATAATGAATAGAAAAACGGTTAATGTAACACTACCAAGTATTCCTAATAAAATGACGATTTGGTATTCAATTGCCAGTAATGGATTTATACCTGCAATGATTTGACCTGTCATCATACCTGGTAAGAAGACAATTCCCATTCCAATCATATTGTTGAGTGTCGGTAAAATAGCTGCATCGAAAGCCTCATTAATATAAGATTTTATCGCTACTTTTGGTTTAGCACCCAGCATTAAAGCACCGAGGATTTTGTCTCTATTCGCCTTTAACGAAGTGAACAAAGTGGAGACACCGATTGTAATTCCAGTCATACTGTTTCCAATGATCATCCCTGAGATCGGTATAAAGTAACGAGGTTCATACCACGGAGACAGATGAATGACAATAAGTGTGAAATATAAGATGGATAAAATCGTTCCCAAAACCATCGAGATAGCAATCACGGCTTTTATTGAAAACGATAATGGACTCTTTATTTGATGGTAAACATTTCGAATGGCAAAAATGAGCATAATCACTAATACAATTAACGTTAATATCCAGCTAGGGCGCTCAAACAAGAAAATTAAGATATAACCAGCGATGACAAGTTGGATCGTCATTCGAAAAGTGGCAACGATAATCACACGTTCTCTTTTTACACCTCGAAAACGAACGATCCATAATAATAATACGACGAAGGCAAAGGAAGCAATAAGCCGCCAAAACTCAATATTTATTATTCCTTGTTCCAGAATATCTCACTCCTCAAATCGATAATCTTCATGATAATGAAATAATTTCCTCTCCATATCGGTCAGACACTTCATGTGAATGTGTAACGATGATTGCTGAACCTCCTTGCTGCTTAACTTTTGATAAAACCGAATCCATTACTTTCATTTCTGTCTCCTTATCAAGTGCAGACGTCGGTTCATCAAATAAATAGACAGATGGCTCGACTAATAATATTCTCGCAAGAGATAGTCTCTGTGATTCTCCACCGGATAATGAACTAGGTGAACCATGCAGCTCTTTTTCTAAAGAAACTGCTTTCAATATTTCTTTCAATGCACTAAGACTTGCGGGTTTTTTTTCCGCAAATAGTCTCCCTATTTGAAGGTTACGTTCAATATCTCCTTCAAATACTAACGGAGTTTGAGCAAGCATTGACACTTCACGACGATGAAGAATTGCATCCTTTTCGGAAAGTGGTTTTCCTTTAAAAAATATTTCACCGCTATTCGGAATAACCATTTTATTTAACAGCTTTAACAATGTCGTTTTTCCTGAGCCGCTAGCTCCTATAATGCATGTTACTTTTCCCTGTTCAATAAGTAATTCACTGATCCTTAAAATATCCTTATAGACAATATTCTTTAATGTAAACATGTGTAGCTCCCTCCAAAAGAAAAAGAGCATTATATGCTCTTAAGTATTGTCCTTTATTCTCATTATAATCCTGTTTGCCATTTGCTTAAACCTATCAACTTGCTCAGTTGTTGGTTGGATATGGCTGTATCTAACATTCTCATATAATTCGATCCATTCTTTTTCCTCTAATCCGATTCGATCTAGCCAATCACGCAATGACTCGTTTGACTTACGTTCTCTTTTTTGTTTGCGGGCAATTCGTTCTACTTTTATTACCTCTTTTCGGATGTCATTATATGCTTTTGAATACGGCATGGTCTTTAGATGTTCTACTTTTTTCCTTCGGTAAAACCCTTCCCCTTCTTCTACTAATACGTGATCTACCTTGACTGATTCTGAATCTAGTTCTTTTCTTCGTTTATATGTTTTAAAGATTAAGTAGAAAATAGTAATAAATAGAATGATATACAATACTTCATCGATATAGCTAAAATTAAGTTGTTCAACAATACTTTTTTCGAACTCTTGACTACTATCCTCATATTCTGTTGAAGAATTATCTTGAAGACTCTCTGTTATTTTCGCTTTAGAATCTTCATCTAATAAGGAATTTAACCATGTATAGATAGGATCAATAATTGGGGTTATCGCTTCAATCATTACACCAAAGATTAAGGTAATGCCATCTCTTAATAGACTATTGAATTGAAAAAAGAACACTAATACAATGGCCGTTCCTGATATCATCCATATCAAGGGTTTATGTTCCAACATTTTCTTCCGGGTACTCTCTTCTGTATTCTCTTTGCTCTCTCTCCGATTTAAATATCGTATAAAGTAGATGCCAACACTAAAAATAAAAAACTCTAATACGATTATAAGCAATATAATGGATTGGTTTCCGAACCAAATGCTATTTAGTATATAGAAAAAGAAACTGAACAGTAAAAAGCTCAAAATCCACCCGTCCCAAACTTCAAAGTCCTCATGTTGATTTTCTATATATGCTAAAAGCCGTTTATAAAAATAAACGATAATAATTAACTCTCCCCATAAAGGAAAGCCTATTAAATAGAATATGACAAGCAATGGCACAGCCATTAAAAAAAAGTAGGAGTGGTAGGAAACATATTTTTGAAATATAACGAAACCTACACTATAAATAATCGAAAACAAAAGAACAGAAAAACTTAAAAAATCGTAAAAAACCGTAAAGAAAGTAGCTAAGAATCCACATTCCAAGATAAATAAATACGCCGAGCTCAATGCCATACTGTACTTTGATCCTAACCCTGTTTTTGCAGATAATTGTTGTTCCATTCCTTCAAGACTCCTTGCTTCTCTGAAAGATCAAGAGTATATATTGTTGTTGCTTTACTATTAATTAACCTTAAACCAGATTGTACTTCTTCTGTTTCATTCCCAATATAAATCGAAACAGACGGTATTTGCCCACTTCGTAGTAGTTGTTGCTGCATAACAGAAACTGGGATAGTTGCATCATTTTTAGATAAAGTAGAAAGGAAATCCAACGCCTTTCTTCTTTGTTCTTTTCCACTACCTAAAGGGAGAAAGTAATAAGGTCGTTTGTTAATGGATCTTACATTAATAGCTAATGAGTATGAATGATTTTCCTCGAACGCCTTTTCAATTAAATAGGTTGTTCCTGTTATTATTTCTTCCAAATCACGCGTAATGGAATAGTGCTCAACGACATTTACTATAACCAGCCAGGAATGATCTGCCGTTGTTTCAAAAACTTTCGTATGTAACGCTTGCGAACGTGCACTCGCTTTCCAGTGAATATGCTGAAAGCTATCCCCATATCTGTATTCTCTAGTTCCAACTGGACTAAACGGATCCTGAAATAACGTTTGTGGTGTAGGAACGTTACCTAACCTTTGGGAGGAAGAATATAATTCACCAAGAACATGGTGGAACTTCGGATAAACTATTTTTTCCTCTAAGTATGGTTCGTCTAAACTTAAAAAAACAGTCCCTACTCCAAATAAATTAGGAATTCTCAACTGTAATTTCCGAACTTTCATTAATCCTCTATGACGCGCTTTAATTGGAATTGATACAGTATATTTTTTGTTTGTTCGTAGCGTTAGTGGAATGATTACTTCGTTGTGAGATTGATAATGATGATTATCACCTACAAGAGGCTCTACAGCATCATCAAAAACAACTGTTAAACTCGCTTGCCATATTGGTAAACCTGAATTAAAAAAAGTAAACTTTAAACTCGTTTCATCTTCAATTAAAAGTCGCTCTCTGCCTTTCACATTTTCCAACATAATTTTATCGGCTATTTTCCGAAAATAAAAATCTTGTATAAATAAAATGCAACCGCAAAATAAAAGTACAATAAAAATTGAATATTGCTGTATAATCAGTGTGAAAAATAAGCCACCTGATACAAGGTACTGACTGAGCTTAACAAGTGGCAAATCAACAACCTCTTTTTTCCACTGCATGGGCTTACCCTCTTGCTTCTACTGGAACTGGGGTATTTTCTAAAATGTCTTCCATTACAAGGTCATTTGATTTCGTTAATGAAGCCTCTGAAGTTAGTTGAATTCGATGATTTATTACAAAAGGTGCTACGTATTTCACATCATCAGGAGTCACATAGTCGCGTCCCATTAAATAAGCCTTTCCTTGAGAGGCTCGTAACAAAGCGATGCTCGCTCGCGGGCTTACCCCGAGCTCAATTGCTGGATGATTTCTTGTACTTCTTATTAATTGAAGCATAAAGAGCTCAATGTCTTCTGAGACTTTTATCGCTTTTACCTCTTTGGCTACACCAATCAAATCCTCTGTCGTTACTACCTGCTCTACTTGTTTCACTTCTTCTTTGTTTTTAAACCTCCGAATTATCGCTTGTTCCTCTTCTAAGGAAGGATATTGAAATGGAATTTTCATTAAAAATCGATCTAGCTGAGCGGCAGGTAAGGGAAACGTTCCTTGTTGTGATTCTACCGGGTTTTGTGTTGCAATAACCATAAACGGGTACTGTAATGGTAACGTTTCACCTTCTATCGTTACTTGTCTTTCTTCCATTACTTCTAATAAGCTAGATTGAGTTCGAGGCGTTGCTCGGTTAATTTCATCGGCTAATACAATATTCGTTAAAATAGGTCCTGGCCTTAATTCAAACTCCTGCTGTTTTGGATTAAAGAATTGAATACCTGTTATATCACTAGGAAGTACGTCAGGTGTAAATTGAATTCGCTTAAAATCAGTATTCAACGTTTTGGCAAACGTCTTAGCCATCAATGTTTTCCCTGTACCTGGTACGCTCTCAAGCAAAACATGCCCTTCTTGAAGTAACGCAATCAAAAATAAATCTATTTCTAATTCTCTTCCAACAATCACTTTATTGATTTCACTCTTTATGGATTTTACAAAGTTATTCATAATTTCCCCCTTTTCTTTCGGTAAAATATAACAATTTTTTTGATTACTGTCTACATTTGTAAAAAAACAGGACATTTGAATCTTGAAAGACGTGATGAATATAGGAAGAGTCAGCCTTTTGGCTGACTCTTCCTATATTCAAACTATTTTCTAAGCACCATTCCAAATGGTTCATCTATTAGTATATAAACAGTTTTGTTTTAATTCGTCACGATGAAGGCTGAGCTGGTAGACCAATTTTTTGAGAGTAAATATCGACGAGAGTGGATATTAAGTAATCGATCAAGCTGCTTACTTAAGGTAACCGTTTCTTCACTAGACAATCCTTTTGCTAATCCAACCTGAATCATTTGCTGTCTTTTTTTTTCAATTAAAGTGTCAATTCTCTCAAACGAATACTTATCCACCAACTGTCACCCCTTCCTATAGCTTCTATTTTTTTACTATTATAATATAGTTTCAACAATGGGTAAATAGTATATTTTTTGATTGGATAGAGTTATTCCACCCGCAATGTAACCGGTTTCATCAAATTTCTAGCATTAACGTGTTAATTAGCTTAACCGTTTTTTTCCATATTTAAAATGCTCATTTTCACATCTATACTAAAATTAATAAACGACATCAATTCAACCTTTCCTTATTAACTTCTCGCTTGCTTCGTATAGGTATATAAGACATTCCCACCTTGAAGAGCTTGCCCACGAAAATGCTTAAAGTCTTCCTGTTGAACTAATAATTGTCGAAAAGTTAAAAAATATTCCTTTTTTACTTCAACTTCCTGAATTTCTCCGGTACGTAATTGCAGAATAACGCTTAAACATTGTTCTTCAGTCATTTTGTCACTACCTTTCATACTTCTCCACAAAAAGAATAACGTTCATAGTAAAAAGTTTCAATCTCTTTTTACAAAAGCATGAAAATGTCTATTTTATAAGTGAATTTTCTAAAAACTATTTACCTTTTCACAGGAATAAGGCAAACTGTATATAATATGGTAATTGAAACTTATTGGAGGGAGATTGGCACATGAAAAAAGCAAATATAGGAGATATCATAGAATTCAAAGGTGGTCTCCGAGGAATTGTCGAAAAAATCAACGAAAATTCCGTCATTGTAGATTTAACATATATGCCACATTATCGTGAACTTGAATTAGAAGAAAAAACAGTGATTAACCACAAAAATTATAAAATAATTGAGAGCTCTACAAATTAAACTACAGGCCCTACCCTTATTCATAGAATAAGGGGTTTTTATCCTAAATACTAAATCAATCAATATGTGAAATAGATAAGGGAGCATAACATTCAAGAATCGATATAATTTGGTGAGACTGATGTTTCTGACAGTGAATCATAATTAATATTTCTGAGCAAGACTCTTTGATTTTTCCTATTTTTTTCTTCTTAACGTGATATATCAGTGCACCAAGCACTCCCCCTACAATTAAACCAACTAAAGCTAATAGAATAGGACCGATCGTTACCTTGAATCCATAAATCACACCTAAAAGCATACAAATCGCACCAAAAATAGCACCAAAATCAATATACCCCTTCTCTGTTGGGACTTTTTCGTTTGGAATATGTGTTAGGTGAGACTCCAATGGCAGAACAAGAATATCTTCTAATAAAATATTCTCCTCTTGAACCTCTAAAAGAAGGGGCTCTACTATTAATGAGGATGCGAAGGTGGAAACAACATACATATTCAATCCTACTTTCTAAAATGGCATTTTAAAGCTTTTGGGATTAAATTTTTTGGCTAGTTTTATTTTATTCATAAATTCACTTAATCGATTATGTTCGACTGAATCAACAAATGCATGATAAGCAAAAAAAACATAAATTGAAGGTAGAAATAATAACCACTTTGGTTTTACCGTATCGATTGCTAATTGAAAATCACCTATATAAGAATAATATAAACCATCATATACATGGGAAAGTGTGGACAACGTCACCCATAACAACAAACCAAAAATAAAAGAAAGAAATTTATTGTTATACATATAACCTAAGCTTGGAAAAAGCATTGACCAGATTATGGACTGAATAGGGTTTCGTTTAAGGTTTACATTATGATCGATTATGTCCATATTCTGTTGATGAATAGATGATTTTTTCTCTTGAAATACAGCCCGTGTTAAATGATTGATTTCTTGTGTACACCGATACGAGTCCCAAATGATATATATGTAGATCGGGGAATACAATACTAAATACTGGACATTTAAAACGTGGACAGCTTGTTCAAACTCACCTACCATTGAATAATAAATACCTTCATTTAAATGAGCAAGAGAATTGACAATAACTTCCCACACAATCAGAAAATAACCTAAGTATAGCTTGCCAATCAATAGGTGACCGAATCCAGGAAACGCAGCTGACCACCATGCCACAATATATGGATTTTGAATCCGTAGAGAACTTATAGAATATTGACTAGTAATGTTAAGATAAACGGAGTTATGATTCACACACTCTCTCCTCTATAGACATTTTTCTTAGTTTGTTTGATTCTGTCATAATCTATTCTATAATTGTCTCGCTTCTTACCATACATTGGCATCAAGTTTTATTAAACGATTAATTGTATAAAAAAAGACAGCCATTGGCTGCCTTAGTCCATTTTTTTATTCTTTAATTCTTTAAAAGATTCTACTTTTCCATGAGAGGGTTGGTCTTCTTTTCTTACTTTCCATTCTCTCTCTCTTTCACGCTTAGATTTTGACATAATAGGATACCTCCTTTCCTTTGTTAGCCTAAGCAAATAGATAAAAATTAACCACAGCTTATGGTGTTTAAATTTATATCTATAAAAATGAAACATTCTTTTTTTTCAAAATAATACCACAGACATACCATTTCTCGTTTCATTTTGATACAATAGTGCCTGATATAAGAAAGGGGATTTTTTTATGAAACGCTTTAATAAGGAACTACCTCTCCTTGTTAGCTTACTATTTGCACACATACTTTTATATTTTACGTTTATTGATAAAGATATCTTTTGGTATATGTATACAGCCGCTATTTTATTTTTAGTAACGTTTACGCTTTTTTATCATATTCCTAAAAGTCAAAGCGATAAAAAGAAGGATTACCTCTACGGAATCCTTTCAGGTTTACTACTATACGGAATATTTAAAATTGGATTTTCTCTCTTAGTTCTATTCTCTTCCTCAGTAGAAAAGGACGTAAATAAATTATATGGAAATTATTCACCTGAATTCTTTTGGCATTATTTAGTGTTATTATTTATTTTAATTCCAGGTGAAGAAGTATTTTGGCGTGGTTTTTTTCAAAGAAGGCTTGCAAGTAAAATGAACAGTTTTATGGCTATCTTTATTTCCAGCATTGCTTACGCTTCCATTTTTTACTATAGCTCTCAACCTATATGGATGCTCGCTGCCTTTGTAGCAGGACTATTCTGGGGACTTCTTTACAAGTGGAAAGAAAGCTTGCGACTTGTCATTGTTTCTCATATAGTCTTTATTTTATTCTTTATTATCTTGCTTCCTCTATAAGAGCTGAAGCCTTCATTGTAAAACTTTAAGCAGCTATTTCCGATCATCGTTGCTTAAAGTTTTACTTCAACAGAAGTGTACTACCCTCGAGGTTTGGCTTTCATTTATCCACTTTCCTTTTTCATCCATAACAATACGATAAAAATCAAACTAACATTTCCGAATAATGGGTATAAATAGGAAAGCAGTTCACTATAATCAACTCGACTAATTATATACATCGTGGCAAATAAAATGAGTAAGACTACAGAACGGTTTATCTTAACATGAGTCATCGCCTGTTGTTCTAAACCAAAGACACCACCTATTACTGACGTGAAGATTTCTCCATAAATAATCACTACGTAGAGCCAATAAAATCCCCCTCCAATCAATTGCATAACTGCTGCCATCGGAATTTCATACGTTTCTAAATTTGGAAGCATTATCAGTGTAAAATGTATAGATAAAAGAATTAACGTTAAGAATGCACCTCCAATTAGTCCACCTAAACGAATAGTGGTACGATCCTTTATTTGAGCAGCTATAGGAACAAGGACAGCCTGTGCCATTGCTAAATTAAATGCTGTGTAGGAGAAAGGTGCCACCACCACTTTCCACCCATCTTCTGCATGAGGAATCCACATAAATTCACCTATAAACCCGTCTGTAGTGACAGATTTTATCATGATTAAAAAATTAAAGATAATCATGATTGGTACAACAAATGAGTTCACCATAAAAAGACCCTTTGTTCCAACAAGGATCACGATATATCCTAATAAAATAGTTAATCCAATTCCTAATGTTTTCGGCAAGTAAAGTTGTTCCTCAAACACCGCACCTGCACCTGAAAGCATTACAGAGGTTACTCCCAAAAGCATAAGTAAAACGAGGCCGTTCATCACCTTACCGAAAAAAGGTCCAAATAAGTAAGTTTGAAAATCTTCAAATGATTTTGCATTTATTTCTTGTGCTTTTATCATCATTTTAGATCCCATAATGATAAATAAATACCCGCTCATTAAAATACTAATAAAGCCAATAAAACCAAAACGTGTAAAGAACTCAACAATCTCTTTGCCAGTGGCAAAACCAGCGCCTACCACAGTTCCTACATAAACAGCTGCCAATTGAAAAGCTTGATTCCAATTTTTCACTGACCTACCACTTCTCCCTTCTTACTTATTACAACTTATGTCCAAGCATGGGGAAACAGAAGTGTTTTTAACTACAAATTATAGCTTGTCATGATTTTTATGACTTCCATCATTAAATCCCTAAACAATGAAATTCGTTTATTTTAAAGGAAGCTACATTTCATATCCTAATTATGGATGTACCATTTTGTCTCTTCTTTAACTCAAGCGACTAATTCTCAAGGCAAACTACTTGAAAGTCAAGAAAGGTCAAATTATAATAAAAGAAATTAGTCAAAGAAAGTCAAAGTCAAACTGAGAACTTTATTTTTAAAGGAGGAGACAAATTATGAAATGTCAACAATGTAATCAAAATCAAGCGAGTATTAAACTTTCTTTTAATTTGAACGGCAATACATCAGAGGCAATACTATGTCACTCATGCTATGAACAACAAAAAAGCAATTTAGGAGCTACTTTTAATGGCCAAACACCCCCATCTATGAATAGTTTCTCAATGAATGATTGGTTAAATGAAATGAACCAACAAAATACATCGAGAGCTACTAAAAAACAAACAGAAAACAGTTTTCTGGACCAATTTGGTCGTAATTTAACTAGCATTGCAAAAACTGGATTAATTGATCCTGTAATCGGAAGAGATAAAGAAATTCAACAAGTAATCGAAATATTAAATCGACGCAATAAGAATAACCCTGTCTTAATTGGTGAACCTGGTGTTGGGAAAACAGCCATTGCAGAAGGGCTTGCTTCTAAAATTGCCACAGGTGACGTACCTATAAAACTAAAAAACAAGCAAGTCTATTTGTTAGATGTTGCTTCATTAGTTGCTAACACAGGCATTAGAGGACAATTTGAGGAGCGGATGAAAAAACTGATTTCTGAACTTCAGCAAAAGAAAAATATTATCCTCTTTATAGATGAATTACATTTAGTGGTTGGAGCTGGCTCTGCGGAAGGTAGCATGGATGCAGGTAATATTTTAAAACCTGCCCTTGCACGTGGTGAATTACAGCTTGTAGGGGCTACAACATTAAAAGAGTATAGACAAATTGAAAAAGATGCAGCCTTAGAAAGAAGATTTCAACCTGTAATGGTGAAGGAACCTTCTCTTGAAGAAGCCTTCATTATTCTGAAAGGGCTAAAAGAAAAATACGAAGAATTTCACAGTGTAAACTATACAGATGAAGCTCTCAAAGCATGTGTTGAGCTTTCCCACCGCTATATTCAGGATCGCTATCTGCCAGATAAAGCAATAGATTTATTGGACCAAGTGGGATCAAAATTAAATCTTTCCTTGAGTGAAAGTGACCATTCTCAATTACGTGAACGATTAAATGTAATTCATAAAGAAAAAGAGGATGCATTAAAACAGGAAAAATATGAACGGGCAGCCAAATTACGTGATGAAGAATTACAGTTAGAGAAGAGACTTTCATCAAATGACAGGAATGACAATACTAAAGTCACAGTAGACATTCAGCACATTCAATCTATTATTGAGGAGAAAACAGGTATTCCCGTTACTAAACTACATCAAGATGAAAAGTTACGTGTAAAGCTCCTAGAAGGAAATTTACAGAAAAAGGTGATTGGTCAATCTGAGGCCGTTTCTAAAGTATCTAAAGCTATTCGTCGAAGTCGTACAGGATTTAAGAGACATAATCGTCCAATTGGATCGTTTCTCTTTGTCGGTCCAACAGGTGTCGGTAAAACAGAGTTAACCAAATCATTAGCGGAGGAATTATTTGGCACAAAAGAGAGCATGATTCGTTTAGACATGAGTGAGTATATGGAAAGACATTCTATTTCTAAAATTATTGGCTCTCCTCCTGGTTATGTAGGACATGAGGAAGCTGGTCAACTAACAGAAAAAGTTCGTCGAAACCCATATAGTATTATTCTCTTAGATGAAATTGAAAAAGCTCACCCAGATGTTCAACATCTTTTCTTACAAATATTAGAAGATGGACGATTAACAGATAGTCAAGGAAAAACCGTTAGCTTTAAGGAAACCGTCATTATTATGACAAGTAATGCCGGCCAAAGCGAAAAAAGAATAACGGTAGGTTTCGGTAAAGAGGATTATCAGGAATCCAACATAATCGATTCTATAAAAATGTATTTTAAACCTGAATTTCTAAACCGCTTAGACTCTGTGATTGAATTTAAATCTCTTGGTAATGAAGATCTACTACAAATTGTTGACCTGATGCTATCAGATGTTTACTTATCTTTAGATGAACAAAAAATTAAGCTTGAATTAAGTCATGAGGTGAAACAACAACTAGTGACTGACGGCTTTGACCCAGCTTTTGGCGCTCGCCCCTTAAGAAGAGTCATTCAGCAAGAGCTTGAAGATCAAATTGTCGATATTATTTTAGAAGAACCGAATGTTAAGACATTATCAGCATCCGTCGAAAATAATAAAATTGTCATTCAGACTCAATAATCTACTCAATTTACCTTAATGCAAGCAGCGATTTATACTCATTAATAAATGAATATTGATTTGTTAATGAACAATAAGAAAAGCGCTAGGAGATTACCATCTCCTAGCGCTTTTCTATTTATCCTATTAGAATTGTCACTTTAAAGTGTATCATCATTCACTGTTCTTAACCAATCCTCAATTGGTTTAATTACGGTTGTCATATTTCCTTCATCAAATGGTGATAATAAGCTAGTTTTTTCTAAAAGATCTGTGAAGGAATATCTTCCTCCTAGCTTGCAAAGATATAAATATTTTTCCCACGCATCTTGTTGGTTCTCTTGAGATAACTTCCAAAATTGAAATGCACATACTTGCGCTAATGTATAGTCAATATAATAAAATGGTGAATTAAATATATGACCTTGACGATGCCAAAATCCACCATTCTCTAGATATTCTTCCCCATCATAATCTCTATGAGGTAAATATTTCTTTTCAATCTCACGCCACTTTAACTTCCGTTCTAATGGTGTGACAGTTGGGTTTTCATAAACAAAGTGCTGGAACTCATCTACGGCTACGCCATATGGTATAAAGATTAAAGCTTCACTCAAATGTGTATATTTGTATTTATCTGTTTCCTCTTCAAAAAATAGTTCCATCCAAGGCCACGTTAAAAACTCCATACTCATTGAATGAATTTCACACGCTTCATACGTTGGCCAAATATATTCTGGTATGTTAACGTCCCTACTACAATACACTTGAAACGCATGACCTGCTTCATGAGTTAAAACATCTATATCTCCAGCTGTTCCGTTAAAATTCGAAAAAATAAACGGTGCTTTATAGTTCTCTATATACGTACAGTATCCTCCCATTGCTTTCCCTTTTTTTGCTTCTAAATCCATTAAATCGTTATCAATCATAAAATTGAAGAATTCGCTTGTCTCTTTAGACAATTCGTTATACATCTTTCTTCCCTTCTCTATAATCCACTTAGGTGGCCCTTTTGGATCAGCATTTCCTGATTTAAACTTATAATGTTCATCATAATATTTCAGTTTATTGACACCAATTCGCTTTTGTTGTCTCCCCTTTAAGGCCGAGACGAGCGGGACAACATGATGATGAACCTCATTACGGAATTTTTCGACCATTTTAGGAGAATAATCTGTTCTTGCCATTCTGTAATATCCTAATTCAACAAAGTTTTGGTAACCGAGTGTAGTAGCAATTTGATGTCTAATTTTTACCAACTCATCAAATAGAGAATCTATTTTAGATTCGTTATCAATAAAAAATTTCGTTCTTGCTAAAGATGCTTTTTGCCTTACTTCACGATTCGATGATTGTGAATATGGCTGTAGTTGGGAAAGGGTCATCTCCTCTCCATTAAACATAATTTTTGCGGATGCAATTAATTTCGTATATTCAGAAGAAAGTTTATTCTCTTTTTGTAGTAATGGAATAACCTCTGATGAGAATGTTTTTAGCTGTGTTTCTGCTAAACGAAAAAGTTGAGCCCCCCATTTATTTTCTAATTCAGAACGAAACTTAGAGGAAACTAATGCCTTATAGTATTTAGAAGTTAATTCTTCTATCTCGGGCTGAACTTCGTCCATGAATTCTTGTTCTTGTTGATAAAAACTGTCTTCAGTTTGGATGGAATGTCGTATATAGCATACATTCAGCATTGTATCAAACTCATTGCGAATGAAGTTTATTTGCTCCATTGCTTCAATTTGTTCTTCAACTGAACTCGCTAACTGGAAGGCAGTTAATGAGTCATGAAAGACAGCTTTTATTTTCTCTATGTCTGGCCTTTTATACGTATAATCTTGAAAAGACATTGTTTTCCACACTCCTCTTATATATTTCTATTATGTATTCGCTGTTCTAAACTAAATTCCTTTACTTAACCCCTTCACAGACGAAGGTAAAGCTTTGACAATAACTACTCTTATCTGTCTACCACGTATCATAAACGATTTTAGAAAACCTATCAATTTAATGTATGGACAAATTATCAAAAAAGGACTAAAACTAAAAAGCACTCCGTATCGGGAGTGCTTAACGAGAAAAATCTTTAATAGACAAGCCTAATTTTTTTATCAGTTTGATCGCCGTCTCTTTTTCTTCCATCGATAAGACTGACGTAATGTCATGAATTAATTGTTCATGGTCAGGAAAATAATTACTAATTAATGATTTTCCTGCTTCAGTGATGGATGCGTACGTTACTCGTCGATCACTTGGGCAAGCTACTCTCTCAATTAAACCTTTTTTCTCTAGCTTATCTACAACATAGGTAATGCTTCCTGAAGCAAGCAATATTTTCCCACCAATTTGTTGCAGTGGTTGATTTCCTTTATGATACAGGAGTTCTAATACTTGAAACTCAGTAGGATTTAAACCCTGCTCTTGAATATGAATACTTATTTTCTCATTCATAGCCTTATTCGCTCGTGATAATACAATAAATAAGTTTAAGGATTGTTCAATTTCTTTTCTATTCGTCATTATATCAAATCCTTTATATAACTAACATTTAACTAAATCATTATAAAAAAACAAAGGGATGATGTCAACAATTGAGGGTTATCAGAATGATTTACCCTAGTAATTGCTATTTATACAGTCCATTTTTAACTTTTTAATAATTGTTTAAATACAATTAGCAAGGACGGTTAAACTCTACTATATTTACAATTCTACCTCTACTTTCTCATCCCAATACAAGCTACCTATTGGATTAAGAAATTCTTCGCCATTTATCACGTGAGTTTAATTGATATATATTATTTTCACGGGTCATTATTCCTTGAACAATGAACTCTCTACGAATGGTTGCAAAATCCTCGTGATATTTTTTTATATACTCGTTAATTTCTTTTTCATGATACTTAACTTCAGCAGAAAGCCCTTCAGCCAAATATTCGAGTATGTAAAGTTTTTTCTTTAATTGTGAAGGAATAACTGTTAACTTACCACCCTTCAAATAATTTCTAACAATTTTTTCTTTTTCATTTTGTTTATTTTCCATCTTACTTCAACCTCTCTATTGAACATTTCTCATTTGCAAATTAGATGATGACGGTCAGTTCACACTATTTGAACTATTTTCTAATGATAACAAATATTGTTGTTTATCGGTTTGATTCCCAGCATATCCGATTAACTTTTTATTTTTACCAATTACTCTATGGCAAGGAACGATAATAGGGAATGGATTCTTTCGATTGGCTTGTCCTACAGCGCGTACGGCCTTTGGATTGTCCATTTTTATAGCAACATCTTGATAACTACATGTTTCACCGTAAGGAATGGATCTAAGCGCCTCCCAAACTTTTTTTTGAAAAGAAGTACCCTCAATACTTAAAGGTAAGTCGAAAGAAGTTCTTTTTTGCTCAAAGTATTCTTCTAATTGTTTCTTTGCTGCAAGTAAAACGTTACTTTGAGTGTTCTTTCCACTTATTTCACCGTAAGTAATAAAAATAAGTTTATCACCCTTAGCAGCTATAGTAATCTCCCCTAAAGGACTTTCCATTACGATTTTCTCCATCGATTATCTCTCTTTCTTGGGCAAATATATATGAAAGGTTGTTCCTACATCTGGTTCACTGTCAACCGTTACATGGCCATTATGCTCCTTTATTATTTTAAAGCTAACCATTAAGCCAAGTCCAGTTCCTCGCTCTTTCGTCGTGTAAAAAGGTTCACCAAGCTTACTAATCTTTTCTTTTGGGATCCCTTCTCCTTCATCCTTTATAGATATATGAATAAAATCTTCTTCCTCTATAAAATGGATAGTAATGGAGCCTCCTTTTGGCATCACTTCAATTGCATTTTTTATTATATTGATAAACACCTGCTTTAATTGATTGGGCTCCGCAAAAATAGGTGGTATTTCCTCATCACCTTCAATATTAATCATAATATTATGCATTAGGGCTTGAGCATTTAATAATTCAACCGTTTCATACATTATCTTTCTTAAACTAGATTGTTGGTATGCGATAGCTTGAGGCTTTGCCAGAATTAAAAATTCCGTAATAATGGTCTCAATGCGTTGTAGCTCAGATTTGATTACATTGAAATACATACTATGTTTTTCTTTGATACTGTTTTCTAAAAGTTGAATGAACCCTTTTAAGGCTGTCATTGGGTTTCTTATTTCATGCGCAATTCCTGCTGCTAATTCACCAACAACACTCAAGGTATCTGATTTTCTTAATTGATCTTGCAATTCTTTACTTTCCGTAATGTCACGTATAATCGTCAAATTTAAGTTAGATAACACTTTATACTTTGAGGAGATTTCAATATATCGATGATTTCCTTTTTCATCTTTGTATTTGAAAACAAATTGAGTCTTGCCTTCTTCCTTTAATTCTTGAATATACTTGGAAACTTCCTGCTCATAATTCTTTAAATCGTTTACTAAGTTCCGAACATCCTTCCCAATGAGTCGGTCTTTTGTAACATGAAAGATATCACATGCTGCAGGATTTATATCTACAATTTTCATATTGTGGTCACTAATGAGTAATCCATCAAGCGTCCCTTCAAAAATTTTCCTAAAACGTTCTTCACTTTTACGTAGCTCTTGTTCAATATAATACCTTTCGCTCACATTTCGAACAATCATCATATGATAACCATCAATTGAATGATGTTTTACAGTAAATTCAAGTTGTTTCAGTTGGGAATTGGGCATCAGGAACAGTAACTCTTCTCTAACAGCCCCCTGATGATGAAGGTTTTTCATAAGAGATTGATATTTTTTTAAGGAGGTCGGATAGACAAAATCTTCTATCCTTTTTTTTTGAATGTCCTCTAAATTGCATTCGAAAATCCGAAGAGCGGAATGGTTCGCTTTCATGACTCGTCCATCTTTTCCCCACATGATTATCCCGTCAATCGCTTCATCAAATAATTCTATAAACAATTCTTCACTACGTTTTAACTTAAGCTCCATTTGCTTTTTTTCTGTAATATTTCTAATAATCCCTAAATGTAAGCCCTCATATACGTTTGGTGATATTGAAAATTCACTCATAATCATTCCCGTAGCTACATTTAATGGAAGCTCACCTTGAACCCGTTCCCCATCTAAAATCTTTTGAAACACCCCATTATGATTATAGTGAGGTGTATCCGGTACAAAATCACAAATGTTTTGACCAATTAAGTCTTTTTCTTCTGACTGAAATAATTCAAGAATAGCAAAATTCACTTGTTGAATCTTACCTTCTTTATTAAATAGGACGATACCATCTGCTGCGTTCTGAAAAATTGATATAAACATTTCAATAGGTAAAGAAGATTTAGAAGCAGTTATATCTTTATTCTCCACATCAAGCTCACGAAGTTTCATAATAATTTTATCATCATTGGTATGAAAAACCTTTACTTCAACCCGTTTTAATTTACCATTCAACGTTATAATCCAAGTATCTTCTTGAAATCGCTTATTATCACTCTGTACTTTCGGTAAAATTACTGTTGGGTGTTCGGGAAGGGTCGACTTTACTTGTGGGATGACTTGAAGGTATTGTATCTCATTATTCATTGTTTCAAACAATTCTATTGCTAAATTATTTACAACGATAGGTTGATATTGACTGTTTAAGATGAGTATACTTTCTTCTTCTATTTCGATCATATCCCAAAAAATTTTAACATCTAACTCTCCTATTTTTGTATCATCTTGAAACATTCCCTTGTCTTCCTCCCTTTTCTTGACGTCTTTACTTTTCGCTAGTTGTGTGGGTTGTTAAATCGTTACTTCTAATTAAACCTCTCCTTGTAAAACTATTCGGAAAATGATTGCTAAATCCTTCCTACAGCATGTAGTTTTTTCTAAAAACATGATGAATATTGAGGTTTTAAGTCCATTCCTTTACAATAGATAAACATGATTAATTTTATGAAGGAGTCATTATTCAATGAAAGTAGTATTAAGTACATTAAATGCAAAATATATTCATACGAATTTAGCTATTCGATACTTAAAGGCGCACGTAGAGCCTGAGTTCCCCGTAGAGCTCGTTGAATATACAATAAAAGATCCCGCTATGAACATTGTGACAGATTTATATTCAAAGCAACCTGATATTATTGGGTTTAGTTGTTATATCTGGAATATCGAAGAAACATTAACGGTTATTTCAATGCTTAAAAAAGTATTACCAAATACAATTATTATTTTAGGCGGACCTGAAGTGACCTACGATGTTCCATATTGGCTAAATCGTACAGATGATGTAGACTATGTGGTCATTGGTGAAGGAGAAGAGACATTTAAACAGTTATTAACCGAACTAAGCAACAGTCATAATTTGGATACTGTTAATGGGCTTGGGTATATAGATCCTAATGGTAAAGTTCGAATCCAACCTCAAAATAATAAACTTGAGTTAAAAAGTCTAACTTCCCCATTTCGTTTTGAAGAAGATCGAGAAAGCCTAAGTAAACGGGTAACATATATTGAAACGAGTAGAGGTTGTCCATTCCGCTGCCAATTTTGTTTATCATCTATTGAAGTTGGAGTCCGTTATTTTGATCGTGAAAAAATAAAAGAGGACATTCGATATTTAATGGAAAATGGAGCAAAGGTCATTAAATTTGTGGATCGAACCTTTAACATCAGTCGAAGTTACGCGATGGAGATGTTTCAATTCTTAATTGACGAACATAAACCTGGAACAGTATTCCAATTTGAAATTACTGCAGATATCATGCGACCTGAAGTGATTGAATTCCTTAATAGAGAAGCACCAAAAGGGTTATTTCGTTTTGAAATTGGTGTTCAATCTACAAATGATGAAACGAATGAACTTGTTATGAGGAAACAAAATTTTCAAAAATTAACTAGAACAGTTTCTATGGTAAAGGACGGCGGAAAAATCGATCAGCATTTAGACCTTATTGCCGGCTTACCTAAAGAAGATTATCAAACCTTCCGCCAAACGTTTAATGACGTTTTTGCCCTAAGACCCGAAGAACTACAATTAGGGTTCTTAAAATTATTAAGAGGGACTGGCCTAAGGATTAGCGCAGATGAGCATAAGTATACGTTCATGGACCATGCACCATATGAGATGCTTGAAAATAATGTTTTATCTTTTTCCGATATCATTCGCATTAAGCAGGTAGAGGATGTTTTAGAGAAATATTGGAATGACCACCGAATGGATAATACGATTGAGTACTTAGTAAAGGAGTGCTTTAATACTCCCTTTGATTTCTTCCAATCATTTGGAACTTATTGGGAAGCCAGAGGGTGGTCCAAAATTGGTCACCAATTAGAAGATTTGTTCAAACGATTACAACAGTTCTTACTTTCTTTATCATTACCGAATTACGACATTGCCCTTAGCTTAATGAAATACGATTATCTTCTTAATCAGCGTTATAAACCGAGAAAACCTTGGTGGAAAGAAGCATTAATTAAGGAAGATCGTTCGAAGATTTATAAAAGAACCATTGAAAATCCAATGTTGTTTGGAGAGTCCTTCTCTAAATTACAGCTTAACGAAAAAGAACTATATAAACATACCTTAGTTGAAACACTACCCTTTGATGTTCATTCCTTTATCCATTCAGGTTCAGTAGAGTGGCAACCTACCTATTTACTAGCCCATTTTGAACCTTCTTCTGGTCAATCTAACATTTACTTTAGCTCAATAAGTTAATTTGTGAAGGAAAGGCACACAAAAACGCCGAATTATTTTCGGCGTTTCTCTTTGTCTTTTTTTGGCTTAGTTACTTTTATTGACTGATTCTCTTTACTCGTTATTTCATATAGTTTAACCGCATTAAGATCTGCGGTTTCAACTCCATACTCTTCTCTTACATTTATGGGATGTTTATTATTTTTCATGATGTCCCTTTTGTGAATTGCGATTGGCAGACTTCGCTCTATCTTCTCCGTATGAAAACTCTGCTGAAAATTCTGTTTCGCGAAGATTCGTTTTTGGTGTTGTGTTATTTTTTAAAGCTGCGTTATGTTCTGCTTTTCTTTTTGCCATCAACTCATACTCCTTTTTCTTTTTTTTAGTATGAGTGTTTTCATTCTATTTCATACAACCATATAAAGGATGAGATTCATTTATTAATTTCCATTTCTTAGCAGCTCGATAATAGAAGAGTCTATTATTTCTATCCAATAATAAGGCGCTCTTTCGGATAATGGTAATTGGTTGGTTTTTCTCTTCCACCAATAATGAATAAAAATGATAAAATTCCTACGCGTCCAATAAACATTAAAATCATTAAAGTAATTTTCCCAATTACAGATAATTCTGAAGTAATTCCCATTGATAGACCCGTCGTACCAAATGCAGAGCAAACTTCAAATATGATTTCAATTAAACGATGTTCCTCTGTAATCGTTAATATAATGATGGAGGAAGAGCATAGAACGATTGCTAACGTCGTCACGACTAACGACTTAAGTACATCTTCATCATGAATTTCACGCTTAAAAATCTTAATATTTCGGTTTCCCTTTGCAAAATTATATAAAAATAGCATATTTATTGCTAACGTCGTCGTTCTAATACCTCCTCCTACTGAACTTGGTGATGCTCCAATAAACATTAATCCACTGATTACTAGGAGCGTAGGCTCAGCAAATTGGCTAACATCCATTGTCGCTAAACCACCGCTTTTAGTCGTTGTTGATTGAAATAATGAGTAGAAAAACGCTTCATGCCATACCTTTCCTTGAAAAAAATGAGTCCACTCTAATGCATAGATGGCTACTGCTCCCACCAATAATAAAATAAAAAAAGTGGCAGTGGTCAGTTTAGTAAAGAGCGAAAAGTGAATACTGATTCCCTTTTTATTTCGATTTAATAAAAAGTCTTTTGTTTCAATTAAAACGGGAAACCCAATCGCTCCTAAAATCATTAGTAAGATAACAATAAATTGTACGAAATAATCATTTGCAAAGGGGATAAGTGATTGACCAGTAATATCAAAACCAGCATTGGTCGTTGCAGCTACTGAAGCAAACAAACCATGAAGAAAGGCCTCACTCCATGTTGAATAATAACTTAAAAAATATAACCCGAGGATAAACGCTCCCACAAGTTCAATTACGACCATTAATAAAAGAATGTGTCTTAATAAATTGACTAAACCAGAAAGCGACATTTGATTTTGATCAGTCATTATTAACCGTCTTTCTTTTAACCCAATCTTTTTTCCAAATATTATCCAAAAAAATGTTCCTAACGTCATTACCCCTATTCCGCCAACTTGCAAGACAAGCATTAATATGATAATTCCAATTGTATTAAATGTTTCAGCTGTATTTACAACAGTTAACCCTGTTACACTAATCGCGCTAACACCTGTGAATATAGCATCAATAAAGGTCCATTTTGCCCCCTCTTTATGAGCAAACGGTAAGCTTAATAGTACTGTCGAAACAGTAATGGCAATAAAATAATACGTTCCAATTAGTTGTGCCGGAGTCATTTTGTTAAATATTTTCTTTAACTGTAGCCACATAAAAAAATTCCCTTTCCATACGTTGTGTCATTGTATATCTTAAAGAAAAATTGATCGAATGAAAAGAGGGAAGTTACATTCTAGTAAAAGAAGCTTTAATTATTATGAACATAAAGTTGAAAATCTTTAGACCTCTTTCCTTCTATTATCTCTTTGAGAATTTTTGCAAAAATGATACTATAAACTGTCCCATTCCCACCATAGCCTAATAAAAAATAGCAGTTAGGGAAATGATGAGATTGATGAATCATCGGCATTCCATTGTGCGTACTTCCAAAAGTTGCTGCCCACTGATAGTCTATCCTTATTTTTCCTTTTAGGGACGGAAACCATTTTATTAATGTTTCAAGAAGTCTTTTTGCTTTATGAGGCAGCATGGAGTCTCTTTCTAAAGAGTCTTTTGTCGGCTCATCAAGACCTCCAATCACAATTCTACCATCGACTGATTTCCTTGAATAAAAATACGGTCTTGCAGTTTCCCAGATGAGACAGTCATTGGGCCACTCAGTAATTTTCTCTACTGGATTTGTAGCAATCGCATAGGAATTTTCAATTACGACATTACGATTAGATATAGTTTCCATCGTTTCATACCCTTGAGCATATACAACTTTATTAGCATTAATGGCATAACCGGATCGGGTAAAATACGTCCAACTATCCTCATTTTTTCTTTTACCATTAATATCAGTATGTTCAAATACCTTAACCCCCTTATTATAAGCATATTGTAAGAGGCTATGAGCTAATTTAAACGGATTAACTTCAGCATCTCCTTCTATCAATAACCCCGTTCGATTATTTAAAAATTCATTCGAATTGTTTTCTCCCTTCAAAAACAAAGTAACAGGGAATTGATGTTGTTTTAACACTTCATATTCTTTTTTAATTTCTTCTATTCCGGCTTCGTCTGAAGCAAAATAAATACTGTTTCGCTGCTTAATATCTGTTTGAAGCTCAAGACTTGGGATAATAATATTTTGTAATGTATTAATAGCCTGACGACATAATTGGTAATGACGAACCCCTTTATCCTTTCCGAACGAATGAATACATTTATATAACGCTTTATCATTTGAAAATTGTAAAAGTCCTGTATTGGCCGCTGTACTGCCTAAAGCCATTTTTCTTTTATCAACTAATACAACCCTAAGAGATGTTTGACTAAGGTAGTAAGCACAAATAGCTCCAGACATGCCGCCTCCTATTATTAATACATCACATTCAATATCGTGGTCTAAGCATTCATACGTTGGAATATTCGTCATGGTTTCAGTCCATAATATTTTTCCTGATCTTAAATCCATTCTCATTCCCCATTTATCTTTTTTATGTAAACAGTGTTCCCTTATACAAACACTTCCATCCAAATTTTCCTAGCATGACAATTTATGTTTCCGAACAAAATAATCGTGTAACAAAGAAAATTTTATGAAATTTAAGGAGTGCTCATAATGGCAAGAAATTCAAATAAATTATTAGTTCCAGGTATTGAAAGTTATTTAGACCAAGTTAAATATGAAATTGCACAAGAGTTTGGCGTTCAACTCGGCTCAGACACAGTTGCAAGGTCAAATGGTTCTGTTGGAGGAGAAATTACAAAGCGGTTAGTCAAAACAGCTCAATCCCAACTATCTGGAAAGGAATAAATATATCAAGGAAAATCAATGACGTAAAATTATTATAGTACAAAAAAGCCTCCTGACTTCAGGAGGCTTTCTTGGAAAAAGCTTAATCTTTCTCAATTGTTACTCTGCTACTAAGATCTTCTATGTGTTTTATTACCATTATATATCTCACTTAGTACATACAAACCATTTACTTTATATGGCAATAGTAATGATAATGGTAATGACCGTAATCAGAATGCTCGTCAGGCTCGTGGTAATGGTAATGATGATGACAATGACATTCACCTGGAGTTGGTTCTGGTTCTGGATCTACTGGCTCTGGTTCCGGATCTACTGGCTCTGGCTCTGGTTCTGGATCTACTGGCTCTGGCTCTGGTTCCGGATCTACTGGCTCTGGCTCTGGTTCCGGATCTACTGGCTCTGGCTCTGGCTCTGGTTCTGGATCTACTGGCTCTGGCTCTGGTTCTGGATCTACTGGCTCTGGTTCTGGATCTACTGGCTCTGGCTCTGGTTCCGGTACTACTGGTTCTGGCTCTGGTTCCGGTACTACTGGCTCTGGTTCTGGTTCCGGTACTACTGGTTCTGGCTCTGGTTCCGGTACTACTGGCTCTGGTTCCGGTACTACTGGTTCTGGCTCTGGTTTCGGTACTACTGGCTCTGGCTCTGGTTCCGGTACTACTGGCTCTGGTTCCGGTACTACTGGCTCTGGCTCTGGTTTCGGCACTACTGGCTCTGGCTCTGGTTTTGGTGCTACTGGCTCTGGTTTCGGTACTACTGGTTCTGGCTCTGGTTCTCGTACTTGTTGTTCACTATGTATATCATCTTGTCCTTGAGATGGTGATAGCCCTATATCTGACCCTCGATCTCGATTTAGAAATTCCTGGACCGGAACAGTGACACTTCTTTCATTCTTTTTAGGAGAATTATTCTCTTCTTCCTTGTTCTCAACCGCGACGCCTCTATCTGAAGGTGAAGATAGAAAATTCTTAAAAATGTCTTTCGGTGCTTGATTGATTTGACTTTCTGGTTTAATGTTTTTTTGTAACTGTTGAATATAGTCCCATGTACTAATTCCACTTTCTAATGCAGCATTTCGTTGATCTAACGTTACAGGAATAAATGTTGACATGGGGATTATACCAATAATATCGGCAACTTCCGCCAAAACTGTATCTGAGCTTTCTGATTGATTCCCTTTCACAGCAGCTGTTACTATAATATTATCAGTGTTATATCCTAATTTTTGACTATACTCTACAGCAGACACCATGATCGTTTCAAGAGAGCTATACTTCCAATCTTCTATCTCTCCTATAAATTTTTCCGCTTCTTCATTAAACGGAATAAATTCAATAACTTCAAAATCCTTATTTACGCCTAGTTCGAAACTTGGGTAGGTGTCAACTGACACATAAGCATACACTGTATCCTTGCCTAAGGATGACTGCATTATCGTAAATACGAGCATTAATAAAGCTGCAATACCTGCCATTTTTGTCCAAGTAAGATAAGATTTTGTTTGTCTTTTCTCTTTATACGACGTAAACAGGATTTCTTCACCGACGGCATATTCTCTATTTTGTATAACGGCTTTCTCAAAATGCCCACACGGTGTCATCATGATCAAGTAATCTTTTTTCTCTTCCATGATTATCCCTTTTTTCATGTGTCTATCCGCCCTTTTAAGTAATCCCGTAAATAATAAAAATCTTTTGTCAAAATAAGCGTAACAGCAATAATATATTTTCTGTTTCGTTCTACCGTTTTTCTACTAACATGTACTTTCTCAACCAATTGTTTCATTGGTAGGCGTTTTTTTGTTTCTAATATAGAAAGTAAGCCATCATCTTCAGCAATCAATTTCGCAATGTTAATGGCATTTACTCGAGCATCTTCATGCTTGGGTGATTGTTCAATCAAATCCTCAAATGTTAAGTCATACGTTGCAAGAAGTTGCTGATATTGTAATATCTCTTCCTGCCTTGCTTTTCGTTCTTTTTCTTTCTCATAGTTTTCAAGCGATATGCTATTTTCTATTAGATTAGTTGATGAGTCGTCATCTTGTTCGGTTGCGTAGGAGCTATCTATGCTAATATTGTTATCTTTATTATTTTTCCTTAAATAGTCAATTACTTTCCGCTTAATGATAACTTCTGCTAAACTTAGTAGAGAAGACCCCTTTTCTGGTTGATATTTTAATATGGCTTCATGAAAGGCAATTAAACCTACACTAAATTCATCATCACTTTCATAAATGTACCTTTTGCAAACAGAGGACACCGTTTTCTTTATAAAAGGATGGTAGGATTGAAGAAGTTCTTCTAATGCTCTTTCATCGCCATTTTGTATTTCCAATACTTGTTGTTCTAATGACTTTAGTTTCTTTTTTCTTGTTAATAAGAGTAACAAAAGATTTAGCACTATCTCACCTCTTCTAATCTATTATATATGAATAATGAAGATAGAAGAATGGTAAGACTGTCCAATTTACCCAGAAAAGCCTTAATTGAGACTTTAGTGCATATATTTTTATATGACTTTAGTTCTATCGTCATAAATAAAAGGTTCTACATTCTTGTATTATATAATAAATTTACCATTTTTATCATAGCATAAAATGTCAGAGTGTTCGAAAAAATATTATTCTCTTAAAAAATAATACTTTTTTCACTACTATGTCAACGGTTTTTATTTTTCCCACCTTAAGCCTCACACTTACTATAACCTTCTGTGTATACCTAGTCCACCAAACATCACAATATCGGCTATCATTAATATGTTAATATAACAAAAAGAAACTAATAGGGTATCCCCCATTAATTTCCTGTTTTAACCCTTGCTTGTTTTTTCGAGTAAAAATACCCCCCTAATGCTATTCCAATTAGAACAATCCAAAAAACAAGCTTGAAACTAGTCGATTCTGGGAAATGTTCATTTATTATTTTCACCTTTGGATGAGCTAAGGTAAATACCGCTAATTTGACTCCAACCCAGCCGACGATTAAGAAAGCTGCCGTTTCTAAACTTGGATGGGTTTGCAATAACTTAACAAACCAATTGGCAGCAAAACGCATAATAACAAGCCCAATAATTCCACCAAGTAACATTACAATAAATTGTCCTCCATCGATTCCGCCAATTTTAATCCATCCCGTAGGTTGTAGTGTTACTGCTAAGGCCACCGCGGCTAGCATGGAATCAACAGCAAAAGCAATATCAGCTAGCTCTACTTTTAATACAGTCATCCAAAATGAAGATCCTTTTAAATTTCCTTCACTATGAGCTAACTTTTCTTTTCCTTTCGCTTTTTTAATCAGATGTTGAAAACTGATGAAAAGTAAATACAGAGCACCTATTGCTTGGACCTGCCAAACATCAACCAAAAAGGAAATGGTGAACAAGGCAAGAAAACGAAATACAAAAGCACCGAAGAGCCCATAAAAAAGTGCCTTACGTTGTTGCTCTTCAGGCAAATGCTTTACCATCACAGCCATAACAACTGCATTATCTGCTGCAAGAATACCTTCTAAACCAATCAACACTAATAATACCCAGCCATACTCTAATAATAAGGTTATATCCATAGAAATGACCTCCACATTTATTTTCACCTTCTCAACACTTGTGGCGGTGTCTTCTAGTTATTAATATAACCAAATATAAATAGAAAAAAACAAAAGACCTACCGATCTTTTGTAACGCTTTCGATTAAGTTCCCAATCATATATTCGTCCATTTTATTATAAATAATCTTAAAAGTAGCCCAACAGCAATACCGGGAAGAACAAATAGCATTGGTAGAAAAACAGGACCAAAGAAGATATCAAAGAGCGTAGTGTGAGCGGAATACATTACTCCAACAGTCACAAAGTAAGCAGCAAAGGCGAATGGAAGATAATGATAACGTTCATCTTCTCTTAAACTATTCCTATAAGCATCCCACATAGAAAAAAAGTAAAGACATGGGTAAAATAAAACCCATTGGTAGTCAATGACTTGAGCTGCTTCTCTAGTCTCACCCATAAAGCTCAGCATAATGGCTGTGTTAAAGCTACTATTTATATTAATTATAATTTCTAAAAGAACAAAAAGAACGCCTTTGATATGCTGTCTAAGAATCAGTTGAGGAAAACCTGGGAAGGCAACGCCCCATAAAACTGCTTCTAATTTTCCTATTTTCTTCATTGCCCTCCTCCTGATTTTCAAGTATTCTTATCATAACCACTTTCTCTAAAATTATTTCGTAATCACTAACTAATTAATGGATGGCAATATGATAATCACTATTTTGTTTATTTTGTTCATAAAATGCTACCATATTAGCAACCCCCTCTATAAAATCAGGACAAACGATACCACTTCCCACTAAATCTTGTTGAGCAATATCGCTACGAAAGTCGCCATTCCATGAAAAATAATCTACAGCTTCTCTTTCAACACCAAGGTAGCTTCTTACAGATTTAAATTTCAAGGCATTTTTCACCATCCATAAAGGGACTTTCCCTTTAGGACTTTTGTTTAGCATCTCTTCAAGAATGCTTGAATACACTTCCCTCACAGTGTGTGGATTAGGGTCTGTTAAATGGTATGTCTTCCCGATCGATGTTGGTTGATCACTGAAATAAATGGATGCCTTAATCACGTAATCAAAGGGGACAATATTTAGGTAACTGTCGCCATCTCCAACAGCTGGAAGAAAAGGTAAAAATCGAAGCTTGTCCAACATATTCATAATAAAGTAAGGTCCATCAAATTTACTCGTTTCTCCTGTATGTGAGTGCCCTTTGACAATTCCCGGTCTTATTATTGTAGTTGGAATAGTGGATTTTAACTGTTCAACATATTCTTCAGCAAAAAACTTTGTTTCTTCATAATAATTATGAAAAGATGTGGGCTTAATTAACTCCTCCTCTAGCAATGGTCCTTTTCGTTCTCCAGCAACATAGGCTGTCGAAAAATAGACATATCTTTTTAGTTGAATGATTCTTTTCACCAAATCATTCACCATCTTTGTACCCTCTACATTTACTTTAAAGGCAATATCCCTCGATACTGCTAAATCATAGATAGCAGCTAAGTGCCATACTTGAGTAACTTTATTTAATATTTTTGTGACAATGGGTTCTTTTATGCCACAATTTTTCTCTGTAATGTCTCCTTCAATAATCGTTATTTGATCAGACGTCGCCCCCGTTTCTTGCATGAGAAATTGCTTAGATTTATATGCTGTTTCAACCATAGTTGGGATGCAAACAACAAAAAACTCAGAGTCTTTTTTCTTTACTAATAGCTCTTTCATAAGCTGCGTACTCAAAAAACCTGGAAAACCTGTTATGAAATAACAATCTTTTTGCATAATTTCACTTCCTTTTCCATTATTAACTCTATTATATAAAATTTTTTGAACTTTCTGTTATTTAAAATAAAAAGAAATGACCTTTAGTGATCATTTCTCTCATATTTTATTCATATTTCTTTTTTCTTTCGCCGAGTCTCCTTATCAAATAGACTATACACTATAGGAATGAGAAATAACGTCAAAAATGTTGAACTAATTAATCCTCCAATTACGCTAATCCCCATCGGTTGATTGATCTCAGTACCCTCTCCTAACCCTAATGCTAGTGGAAGTAACCCTAATATGGTCGTTAATGCCGTCATTAATATAGGTCGAACTCGATTTTTAACAGATATAACGATAGCGTCATAAGATGAAAGCCCTTTTTCTTTTTGCTGATTTATATAATCAACCAACACTATCGCATTATTAACGACGATACCTGCTAAAACTAAAAGACCAATAACAGCAGAAATACTAATTGGAGTTTTGGTAATCGTTAAAGCAATTGCCACTCCAATTACCATCAATGGCACAGTTATCATGATGACTAATGGATATTTTAATGACTCAAATTGAGCAGCCATTACTAAATAAATTAATAGGATAGCTAACACTATCGCCATGATCATATCGTCTATTGAATCTTCAAATAATTCTCGATCACCACTAAAATTAATTTCTGTTTCATTTGATAAATTTAATTCCTTTATTTTCTCATCGACTAGTTTTGATATCTCTCCTAAATTTGTATCAGATAAATAGTTTACGGTAAATTGGACAGCATTTTGTTGATTAATACGCTGGACTCTAACTGGTCCTGTAGCTTCTTTAATTTCTACGATATCATCCAATTTCACATATGTGCCCTGTGGTGTTTTTAACGATAAATTTTTTAAAGAATCGATGCTTGACGTAATATCTTTATCATATTGAATGAACACGGGATATACGTCAGACGTATTAGAAATAATTTGTGTTACTTGTACACCTCTTGTAATATTATTTACTTCTGATGCCACCGTGGCGGGGAACATTCCGAACTGTAATGCTTTTTCCCGATCAACGACCATTTGAACCTCTTTCACTGTTTCCATAACATCGATTGATACATCCGTCACATCTTGAATTTCTTCCATTCCGGCTTGTAAAGAGTTAACCGCTTTGTCTAAACGTTCTTTACTTGTATCTTGAACGGTAAAGGTCAATGTTTGTGGAGCTGATCCTGAGGTAGATTGTAGATTAAATGATAATTGGGCTCCATCTGCCACTTGCTCTAGTTTTGGCTTGACCTCATCGACGAAAGAGAAAATCGATTGATTTCGTTCATCTAGACTGATTAACTTAACATAAATCTCAGCTACATTTTGTTGACTAGAACCTCTAAAGGATGCCTCCTGAGTCGTTCCAATTAAACTGACATACAATTCAACTAAGTCTTCCTCTGCAAGTTGATTTTCTAGATTTTGTACAACCTTTTCCGTCTCGGTAAAGGTTGAGCCATTCTCAAGCTCTACTTGCATTGTAAAGTAACCTTCATCTGTTGCAGGAAGAAATTGTGTTCCAACAGTCGTTAAGCCGTAAGCCCCTATACCTAACAACAATAGTGTACTAACAATCACAACTAAACGATGCCTTAATGTCCAATGAATACTTTTTTCGAACCATTTCGACTTCTTTCTTCTTCTTACTTTCGCTTCTTCCTGCCTATTTACTGGCTTTAACCACCTGCTAGCAAGCATCGGAATGACCGTCAATGCAACCACGAGTGAAGCAATTAAGCTAAAAGAAATAGTTAAGGCAAATTCAGTGAAGAGTTCGCCAATAAGACCTGTAATAAATACAACAGGAACAAATACTGCTACAGTAGTTAATGTAGAGGCAGTAATGGCTGAACCCACTTCTTTCGCTCCATCTAGTGCAGCTTGTTTTGGACCTTTACCGAGTGATAAGTGGCGATATATATTTTCAATGACAACTATCGCATTATCCACGAGCATTCCAATTCCTAGCGCTAATGCACCCAACGTCATTATATTTAATGAGAATTTAGCAAAATACATTAAAACAAAAGTGACAATGACAGAATAAGGAATGGCTATACCAATAATTAATGGACTTTTCACATTTCGCAAAAAGAAAAATAATACGAGCATCGCAAATGCCCCACCTAAAATAAGGGCATTTGATATGTTGCCCATTGCGTCTTGTATGTACTTCCCTTGATCAAACAAAACGTCTGATTGTATACCTTCATATTTCTCTTTTTCTAATAATTTTGCTAATTCCGCCTGAAACGCTGTAGAAACACTAGCAGTATTGGCATCTGATTCTTGTAATACACTTAACAAGACAGAAGGTTCTCCATTTGCTCGAGTAATGGAATTCACTTCTTGTTGTTGCTGTTGTACATTTGCAATATCGGAGAGTGATATTTTTTCATTCGTAACAGGATTTTGAACGATGGTGAGTTGCTTAATCTCCTCTAAGCTCGTTAAAGTACTCAGTACTCGAGTTGTTAGTGATTTTCCTTCCGCTTCAATTGTATTACCTGGCATAGATATATTATTGGCAGCAATAAGATTTACGACATCACTTTGCGATAAAGAGTATTTCTTTAATTCATCTTGATTTAATTCAATGCGGATTTCTTCCACAAGAGTTCCTGACATATTTACGCTAGCAACACCTTTTACTCTTGTTAATTCCTGTTCTAGCGCCTCCGCTAATTCTTTTAACTCCACTTCACTTTCTAAGCCTTGTAGAGAAACCTGAATAATTGGAAATTGAGAAGGGTCAAATTTTAAGAATCTAGGCTTATTCGCATCTTCAGGAAGCGGTGTTTGATCAATCCTTTGAAGCACCTCATTTTGAATATCATCGATAGAAGTGTCCCAGGAGAATTCCATTAAAATTAAATTAGTCCCTTCTTGAGAAGTTGAAGTAACATTTTTAATCCCAGGAAGCGTCGCTAAATTAGCTTCTAAAGGTTTAGTTAATTTTTCAACAACCTCAACAGGGCTCGCTCCAGGATATGTGGCTACAACAACTCCAACAGGAGGGCTGATATCCGGAATTAACTTTAGTGGAATTCTCAGTAATGAGACCCCACCAAGAATCAAAATAATGAACATTGTTACTAAGGTGAAAACTGGTCTTCTAATTGAAAAGGAACTAATCAACAATCCATCTCCTTCCATGTTTTTTCTTTTCCTACAATCATTGAACGATAATGTAACTCATTATGCCTTTTGTAGAGTTCAAGATGATCTTTTCTTTTAATACTACCAATTAGTATCACAACGCAAAAGCATCTTTACTCAAAAAAAAATCGGCAAATGCCGATTTTTTGTTTTAAATGTCAATATTCTTTAGCTGTAAAAGGTCGATTCAAAGGAATTCCTTTACATTAACACCTCTACATTAAGCTATATAATCTAATCGTTGGATTTTTATCTTGGAACCAACGTGTCGAAAATTCGTTTTCAAATAAAAAGACAAGTCTACCGTACCGATCTTTCACAAGAAGACTTCTAGAACTAGACATAGTTTCCTTTACTTCCTCTTCATTTTCTATCCACCGCGCAATTTTCGTTCCGATATTTTCCATAATTACATCGGCATTATATTCATTTTTCATCCTATGTTCAAATACTTCAAACTGAAGTTGCCCTACAGCCCCGAGAATAATGTCCTCGGTTCGAAGCGTTTTATAGTACTGAATCGCCCCCTCTTGCACTAATTGGTCGATTCCTTTATAAAAACTTTTTTGCTTCATGACATTTTTCGCGGATACCTTCACAAAAATCTCTGGAGTGAATTGAGGGAGCTTTTCATATTCAAAGCGATTTTTTCCTGATACAATCGTGTCTCCTATTTGATAGGTTCCAGTATCATAAAGACCAATTATATCTCCGCTTACCGCTTCATTCACTGTACTACGGTCATCCGCTAAAAATTGAGTAGATTGTGAAAGCTTCATCTGTTTCCCCGTTCGAGCAAGAGTAACACTCATCCCTCGATCGAACTGACCAGAACAAATTCTTACAAAGGCAATCCGGTCTCGGTGAGCTGGATTCATATTTGCTTGAATTTTAAAGATAAATCCAGAAAATGCTTCTTGGGTAGGTTCTACAACACTATCCGCTGTTTTTCTTGGCTGAGGTGGTGGCGCGAACTGCAAATACGTTTCTAAGAACGTCTGAACACCAAAATTAGTTAAGGCACTACCAAAAAATACTGGCGTTAATTCTCCATTTTTCACTTTTTCTTCAGAAAAACTATTTCCTGCTTCATTTAGTAATAATATTTCTTCCAACGCTTGATCATATAAAGAAGATTGCTTTATTTCATGATCTCCTTCAATTTCTCCGTCTTGATTAAGCTGAACATACGTAGACATTTTATCTTCTTGATTTTTAAAATATTCGATTCGATTATAATGACGATCATAAACCCCTAAAAATTCTTTTCCCATACCGATGGGCCAATTCATTGGATAAGATTCAATTCCTAATACTTCCTCAAGTTCTTCTAACAGCTCGAGTGGTTCACGTCCTTGTCTATCCAATTTATTTATAAACGTAAATATTGGAATTCCACGCATTCGACAAACCTTAAACAATTTCAACGTTTGGGGTTCAATCCCTTTTGCAGAATCAATGATCATCACAGCGCTATCAACAGCCATTAACGTTCGATAAGTATCCTCACTAAAATCCTGATGTCCTGGTGTATCAAGTATATTTACTCGAAATCCATCATAATCAAATTGCATGACAGAAGATGTAACGGAAATCCCCCGTTGCTTTTCAATTTCCATCCAGTCGGATGTGGCAAACTTTCCTGTTTTCTTTCCTTTTACTGTACCTGCTGACCGAATTGCTCCTCCAAACAAGAGGAGTTGTTCCGTAAGTGTTGTTTTCCCGGCATCAGGGTGAGATATAATAGCAAAGGTTCTTCTTGAAAGAACCTCTTGTTCTAAACTTTTTGTCATAATTGTTTAAATCCCCTTCTATTGAAAAAATAGCCATTGCCTATATATGATGATCGTACCGTTTTCTATCATAGTCTTTCTATGATAGACATTCAAGACAGTTTTAAAAAACAGGAAATCTATAACTTCTAGAAAAACTCTAACAATAGAAGTTATTCATTGCAACCTATTTAATATCCGGCTTCAATTATTACATTTCCTTCGTCCATTGATCAATTTTCAGTGCCAACACTTCACATTCTTCCTCAGTTAGCTTCGTTACCTTTTGTAACGAAAGCGTCATTTCATCTATTAGTCTTTCGCCAAATTTCTCGTATGTAAAAGAAAAAGACCATTCTAAGGAAGGTACCGCGACTAAAATGTACTCTTCCTTTTTATTTTCATACAAAAAAACTTTCGTTTCTATTTCTTGAATTAGACTCTTTCTAACTTTCATTAAAGCACCTCTTTTTTCTGAATGATATTAACAATATAGTACATACTATCTTTGAAATACAAGACAACACTTATTCTAATGCAATCGTTTATGATACGAATGCATTGTAATGGAATTAACGAATGACATCAAGAAAAATTTGAAGAGGTGAATTAAATTGCAATTTTTATGGGGTATTATCGGCATCCTTACAGTATTAATCATCGCCTATATTTTTTCAGCACATAAAACAAAGGTTAATTTTAGAACTGTACTCGGAGGGCTTGCAATTCAACTATTGTTTGCGTTTCTTGTCTTAAAGACTACTTTCGGAAAAACGGCATTAGACTATTTAACCAATGTAGTAAATAAGATTATTGGATACTCTGATGCTGGTGCAAAGTTCTTATTTGGTGGATTGTATGGAGATGAAACAAATATCTTTTTCATCTTTGCTTTTGATGTTTTGCCTGTAGTTATTTTCTTCTCTGCGTTAATATCTGTTCTTTATTACCTCCGAATTATGCAAGTATTTATCCTCATCATTGGAGGTGCTTTATCTTGGCTATTAGGTACGAGAAAGGCAGAATCGATGTCAGCTGCGGCCAATATTTTTGTCGGTCAAACAGAAGCACCTTTAGTGGTTAGGCCATACTTAAACAAAATGACAGAATCCGAGTTATTTGCCATTATGACAGGAGGACTTGCTTCTGTTGCTGGTTCTGTTTTAATTGGGTATTCACTATTAGGTGTTCCGCTAGAATTCTTATTAGCAGCGAGCTTTATGGCTGCTCCCGCAGGGCTCGTTATGGCCAAAATATTCGTTCCAGAAGTAGATGATACTCCTGAACCGAAAGATTTTGAAATGGAAATTGATTCAGAGTCGGCCAATGTCATCGACGCTGCAGCTCGTGGAGCTGGTGTCGGTTTACAGCTTGCCCTAAATATTGGAGCTATGTTATTAGCCTTTATCGCTCTAGTTGCACTAATAAACGGGTTATTAGAATTTTTAGGAGGGTTTGTTGGCTTTGATAATTTATCATTAGAACTGATCCTCGGATATATATTTGCACCACTAGCGTTTGCCATTGGTGTCCCTTGGGAAGAAGCGGTCCAAGCAGGAAACTTTATCGGTCAAAAATTAATTATAAACGAGTTTGTTGCTTATTCTAGTTTTTCGGAAGTCCTTGACACTCTTACTCCAAAAACAGTTGCGATTGTTTCATTTGCGCTTTGTGGGTTCGCTAACCTATCTTCATTAGGAATACTTCTTGGCGGACTAGGGAATCTTGCTCCAGAACGTAGAGGAGATATCGCTCGATTAGGGCTACGAGCTATCCTTGCGGGTGCTCTCGCCTCCCTCTTGAGTGCTGCAATAGCAGGAATGCTCATATAAAGCCATCGTAAAAATACCTCAAGTTGTCACTTGAGGTCTCTTTTTTTTTGGTTTAAAAAAAGCTAAAATATTAAGTAAGGTACTTGAATTATTTGGAGAGATTATAATGAATTTAAAAAAATATAGATTATTTGGAGGGAGAATCGTTAAAACAGGTATTGCCGTCTTTCTAACGGCATTAATCTGTCAATGGCTCAATTTACCCGCTGTATTTGCCGTAATAACCGCCATCGTAACGATTGAGCCCACCGCTGTTGATTCAATTCGAAAAGGCCTCGTTCGCTTTCCAGCTTCAGCGATTGGCGCAGGCTTTGCACTATTATTTACATATTTATTAGGGGATGTTCCCATTACCTATGCATTTGCTGCCGTTGCCACAATATTATTGACTCATAAGCTTCGTTTAGATGATGGAATGCTTGTGGCCACCTTAACAGCCATTGCCATGATTCCGACAACGCAAGACCATTATGTCGCATCATACGTTACAAGATTAGGAACGACATCAATTGGATTAATCGTATCTTCACTTGTTAACTTCTTAGTCATGCCGCCTCACTATTCAAATAAAATTAGCACCAATTTAAACAGTTTATTTGTACAAACCGGGGACCTTTTCCAAAAAAGAATGCAGAGTGTCCTCCTTGAAAATACTCGCAATCCAACAACAGAACGCTTATTTCAAAGAATCCGAAAAGAAATTGACCGCACGGAAATCCTTTGCCACTATCAGCGGGAAGAATGGAAGTTTCATCGGCACTCAAAAGCAGAGTTAAAATTTTTTCAATCTAAACAGCAAAAGCTGCTCATCTTAAGACAAATATTGTATCATGTTGGTAATTTAGTTTATTTAGAGGAAAAAAATATTTTATGGTCAGAAAAACAGCATTCATTAATTCAAAAAGCTTCTTCTTCTCTTGCAGAAACGCTAATGAACCCTTCTGTTTCTTTTACATCTGAGCATTACAGCTTAATGAGAAAAATAGCAGAAGAGTTTTGGCATTTAAATTCTCCACAATACCAGCAGAAACCTAGTGAATATACATCCTTGTTTTCTCCTGAAGCGGTTATTCTTTATGAGCTATTGTCTATTCAAGAATTAATTGAGGAACTCGAGCAAACTAAGTCCCCGACAGAAATAACCATACCGGCTCATCAAGCTATCCATAAGTAAAACAATGTTTTCAATGCTTTTTTTAGAAATCAAAGGAAGGCTCCTAAATCAAAAAAAAGAACTCAATTGAGTTCTTTTTTTTATTTTATACAATACCAAATTTCCGTTCACATTGACTTAATGCAATATCACGATCACTATGAGGGTATTTTGTATCCTCGATAATTTGGTAATCTTCGTGACCTTTCCCAGCAAAAATAATAACGTCTCCTTCTTCGGCAACTTCAATCGCATGCCTAACCGCTTCTGCTCGATCACCAATGAGTGCATATTGATCATGCTGCATGCCTACTGCTAAATCATTCACAATACTATCGTATTCCTCATAGCGTGGATCATCTGTCGTCAAAATCACATAATCAGCAGCTGACGCTTTTTCTGCCATGGCCGGCCGTTTTGATTTATCACGATTTCCTCCCGTTCCAACTAAAAAGATAATCTTATTCTTCTTAAAAGGCAGAACAGATTGAATAGACTTTTCAATCGCATCCGGTGTATGTGCATAATCAATATAAATAGAAACAGGTGCCTTTGTTTCCACTTTTTCCATACGCCCACTTACGGGAGTTAGCATTTTAATTAATGAAACAACCGTACTAACTGGCATCCCTTTGGCATAAAGTGATGCAATCGCTGCTAAAATATTATATACATTAAACTCACCAAGAAGGTTCATTTCGACATGGAATTTCCCTTCGGGTGACAGTAATTCAAATGTTGTTAAATCTTGATGATACATAATATTTTCAGCTTGAAAGTCCGCTCTATTTTCAATTCCATAAGAGATCACCTCATGAGCTGTTAACGTACGGTATCGATCATACCATTCCTCATCGCTATTCAATATTGCATACTTGGGCCTAGTTAAATCTTGACCAAGCTGAGCAAATAGTAACCCTTTTGCATAACCATAATGCTCCATACTTTCATGGTAATCTAAATGATCATGAGACAAATTAGTGAATGTAACAATATCAAAATCTATTCCCCAAAGTCTCCCTAACGCCAATCCATGTGAGGAAACTTCAAGAATCATATTTTCAATGTTAAGCTCATTTGCTTCTGCTAGTATTCTTTGAGTGGTTAAAATATCACTCGTCGTATTATTGCTAGGGAATTTTTTCCCATTCAAGTCAAACCCTATTGTCCCCGCTACTCCAGAAGATTCTCCATGCAATTGAAGAAGTGAATGGATTAAATTAGTAACGGTGGTCTTTCCATTGGTACCTGTTACGCCCATAACATTCATTTTCATAGAAGGTGCATCATAAAATGCATTTACTAAAAGGGCCATTGCTTTAAAGGTATCTTTTACTACCACTAGACTTGCTTTTGAATCATCTATATCCAGCTTTTTTTCTGCTAAAATCACGGATGCCCCTTTTTCAATAGCCATTTGGGCAAAGTCGTGACCGTCCACTGTAAAACCTTTTGTGCAAATAAACATCGAGTTCTCTGTTACTTTTCTTGAATCAAGCGTAATAGTATGTATTTCCTTCGGAAGCTCTCCATACACTTTTTTCACTTTTAGATTCGACAATAATTTAACTGTATCCATTCTAAAACCTCACAAAACTATTTTCTTTTCCTAATTCCCATTCATTCACATTTTTATTTTATCATTAGTGAATCTTGTTAAACAACTTCAGTCTCATAGACGTGATTGTATTAGTATACAATTTTTTTTTACTCTCTTTCAAATCGAATAATTGGTAGCTAATATGCTTCGCTCTATTCAGCCCTTAGGAAATATTATTGGCAACGTCTATAAACTCACTCACTTCCATGTTTCATCCAATTTATCAGAATAAAAGCGGATGGCTCGCTTATACCTTAAAATTTCTTCATCTGATGTTGTATCGGCGATTGATTGAAGAAGTATTTTCATGGCTTCACTATGTTTATTTATATTATAGAGCGTCATAGCATAAAAAATCCGTAATACTTGATTCTCTGGAAATAATTCCATACCTTTTCGTAATACTTCCTCTGATTTTTCATATTCACCTAGCGTTCGGTAAGTACTTCCTAGTCCTAGAAAAGCTCCCTCTAGGTCACTTCCTGATAACCCTAGTTTAATTGCTCTTTCATAATAAGGAACCGCTTGTGATTCTTCGCCTAATACATCAAAACTCCATGCGCATTGGTAGTTTACAACTGGGTCATTTGAATATTCTTTCACTAATTTTACTAGGATTTGATTTGACTCTTTTTGCTTTCCTTCTTTTCTCAGGAAAATGGCTCTTTCCATTTCTCTTTCCATTTGCTTTCACCTCATCTTATCCTCTAATTCTACTTTTACTAATACACATATTACTGTGTTTCTAGCGAGGAAATTTATAAATTATCACAATTATAGGTAAGAAATAAATCCTTTTAATTTCTATGAACAGATAGCATCTACTACCACTTCTCAGGTGAAAACCTTACTTTAAATGGACTAGGCATTAGGACAGGTTTCCAAAACAATATTGTTTATAAACATGTTGTACTGATTGGGAAAAGACCAGTTCGTTCGATGATTAAAATAACAGAAGGTAACAGGCAAGCGTTAGTACATATGGGAGCAGCTAGTAACTCAAAATCTAAAGCCCCATTACCCTTAAATTAGTATGAATGGGGCTTTATTATTGAATATGGCAATATAGATTATATACTAACTAAATTTGATTGAAGATAGTGATATAACAGTTTTTCAGTCTGTTCTATTGAAGATCGATGTGTGCGCTCAAATGCATGGGATGCTTCAATTCCAGGCCCAATCAACCCATGGACAATATCATGACCTGCTCTGATGGCTGCAGTCGCATCAGATCCATAATACGGATAAATATCCACTTTAAATTGCACGTCATTGTCCTTTGCCAGTTGAATCAGTTTTTGCCTTAAGCCAAAATGGTAAGGTCCCCCTGAATCTTTGGCACAAATCGATACAGTGTATTCATCAGAAGATTGTCCATCTCCTAAAGCGCCCATATCCACTGCCAAATATTCAACTGTCTCTTCCGGAATATTCGAATTACCTCCATAACCTATTTCTTCGTTATTGGAAATTAAGAAATGTGTTGTATAAGGTAATGAAACATTTTGTTCCGACAAAGTTTTTATCAAATTCAATAAAATGGCAACACTAGCTTTATCATCAAGGTGTCGTGACTTAATATAGCCACTATTTGTCACTTGGACACGAGGGTCAAAAGAAACAAAATCACCTACCTCAATTCCTAACTCCCTTGTTTCTTCGGCATTTAACACTTGTTCATCAATTCGAACTTCAATATTATTTTCATCTCTTTTCGCTTCACGCGCATCTTTATAAACATGCACAGATGTTTGATGCATTAAAATTGTCCCTGTAAACGTTTTTCCCGTTGACGTATGTATAGAGCAATATTCCCCTTCTACAGAACTCCAGTTAAAGCCACCAATCATGGACAATTTCAAACGCCCGTTGCCCTTCACTTCTTTCACCATTGCTCCAAGTGTATCAACATGAGCAGTCAACATTCGGTGTTTCTCATCATTTTCTCCCTTTAGTGTAGCAATAAGTCCACCTTTTCTATTTCTTGTTAAAGTCACAGGTGCAGACTCAAGATACCTTTCTACAAACGCAATTACTTCTTCTGTATAACCACTCGGGCTAGGAATAGATACTAACTTTTGAATAAGTGAAATTGTTTCACTCGTTTTAGGATATATACTCATCATTTTCCCCTCCATTTATTTAATTCTATTATATAAAAGAAAGAGTTTTGTCACCACTATTGTTCTTCGTTACTGCTTCCTATATATTGTAGATTAAAGCATTTATTTATCATTGAAAGAAAGTGATTTTCATGAATCAACAAATTGAACAATTAGTATATGAACGAAACAAAATTATTGTAGGTTTATATTGGGTTTGTTTTATTTTACACGTACCGTTAGCAGCTATTTTCGCTCCCCTTCATTTGTATTCTTTACTAGTAACAGGAACTTTAATTGGAATTGGTTTAATAGGCATTCATATGCAAAAATACTCGACCAAACTCTTTCTTATCGGAACACCATTTTTTGTATTACTTTATGTTTTTTCTATCAACCTTATTAATCCCAATTTTAATCACTTGATTTTTATTCCGTTTGGAATCGTAATTTTGTCACTATTCCAAAGCCCTGTCATCGTTGCAATCACCACCATCATTAGTGTCATGATGATGGGGTACTTTTCGTTATCCTCTTCATCATCAATAGAACATTTTGAGGAGGGCTCCCTGCTCTCGCTGCTTTTATTTTCATTACTATTAGGAACCTTCTTTTTCTTTTATACGCACTATTCAAGGAGCTTATGGAAGCGAAAGTTAGAACACGAACAATTTATTAATAATAAGCTATTTTCTACCCAATCATATTTTAACCTTGTATTCCAGCATGCAAAAGATGCAGTGAGTGTTTTCGACTTAGAAGGCAAAATCGTTGATGTGAATCCAGCCTTTGAAGAAATTTACGGCTGGAAAAAAGAAGAATGTCTCGGTAAACAACTGAAAGTGGTCCCAGAAAGAATACGAAAAGAGGCAGCAGAAAGAACGAGAAGAACTCTAAATGGAGAAAGTATTAAATCTTTAGAAACAATTGATGTAAAAAAGGACGGGACTGAATTTGATGTGGAAATAACCCTTTCTCCCATTTTCAACCATGAGGGGGAAGTCATTGCAATGTCCGCAATTTCTCGTGACATTTCTTATAAAAAGAAAACAGAGAAGATGCTGCTTCAATCAGAAAAACTATCCTTAGCCGGACAGATGGCTGCTGGTGTTGCCCATGAAATTCGAAACCCTTTAACCGTTATTTCTGGTTTCATTCAAATGATTCATAATGATCCAAAAAGTGAATACAAGATGTATACAGACGTTATGTTATCCGAGCTCCAACGTATTAACTTAATCATTAGTGAGTTTCTCGTTCTTTCAAAGCCTCAGGCAGATATTCAAACAGTTTGTCTGTTAGATGATCTTATTCATGATATTACTGTACTTTTTCAACCAGAATTGAATTTACGTAATGTTTCTCTCACAGAGAATTGGAAAGAAATAAATATCTCTATATTTTGTGAACGCAACCAATTAAAGCAGTTATTTATAAACCTATTTAAGAACGCACTTGAGGCCATGCCAGAAGGGGGAAATCTGTCTGTTAGTATAAATCGTCTACACCCTGATCGAGTACAAATAGAAATAGCGGATACCGGTATTGGAATCCCTGAGCATTTACTTCAAACTATCGATACTCCATTTTACACAACCAAAGAAGGGGGCACAGGTCTAGGGCTAATGATTTCAAAGAAAATTGTTCAAAACCATAATGGTACCATTGAGTTTCACAGTGTTGAACACGAAGGGACAACGGTAATCATCACCTTTCCAACAGCTACTACCAAATAAGTAAAGGCAGGTTCAAGTGAGAACGCCTCCACTTGAACCTGCCTTTAACAAATCAATCAGCTTACATAACAATCTGTTTTCTATTGAAGGAGCTTTAATCGTTCTCCCTCTTCATGTATTCGTCCGATTTATGTATTTTTTCAGTCAAAGCATCATAAAACTGTTTAGGGTTGTCTGGACGAACATAGGCCTTTCTTACTTTTCTCTTCATTCCATACATCATTTTTGCTTCCACAGGCATTTCAAAATTAATCTCAAAAGTAGGCTTTTCTTTCATAAGATCAGCCACTACTCCATCAAAACTTTCTTTTTGAATAGATTTAGATAATTTTTCAGGACCTTGGTAATATTTAATATTGCTAACCTTATCAAATGGAACGGTTAACTGCCTCATCAATCCAACCTGTAAATGCAAATGTTGATCCATCATTATAAAAGGGCATAATCGAATAGCTTGTAACTCAGCTATAAAAAATAAAAGAGTATATAAATTCAATACTAATACGATAGTTGCCAAAGTTGGACTCCAAGAAAGCAATACAAAGTGAAAGCCCACAGATTCAAGGATAAGAGCATGAATGAGCATAATATACAGTGCTATTGCACTTGTTTTTTTATGAAAAGTGAATACTTGAACAGAGCCTAAATTAGCTAAAGGTTTTTTTCTCCAAGAAAAAAAACAGTAATAAATCATCGCTAGTTCAGAAGTAATAACATCAATTACACGTTTAATGGTGAATTGAGTACTTAAAGCATATTCTAAACGTTGTTGAAATGTGGGGATGTCCGTAACATTTCTACGGAATGATTTAGATACGGACATAATTTTTATCATTAATATTATAGTTGTATAAACGAAGAGAACGATGCCTACGCTCTTACCAGGATAAAGAAAGTCATTCGGCATAATGAACCATGCACCAGTGAAGCCAGCAACTACAACATGCCATATTTTTCTTAGCAGGTGTCGTTTACGAATAATAAAAAAGTAGGTAAGAATAGGTATTATTACAACGAAATCAAACAATGTGCCAAGAGCAACTTCAGTTGAAAGAGGGGGAAGAGCATCCAGACGATAAACGAGAAAATTAGAACTAATAATTAAAAATAATAATGTAGCAAACCATAACCACCTAGTATTAGATACTATTACCATTGTAGATTCTCCCATCCGCATAGTGTTTACCATCATTTTACACGTAGGAAGTGAAGAAATGTGTTAAGTGACCCGAGAATATATTACAATTTTTTGACATATTATAGTTCGTTTTCCATGAAAGTTTCTTTCATTTTGGTTAATCAATAAAACCCTCTCCTCTATTTAGCAGTCACTAGATAATGAACGGTACAGAAAAAGGAATATTTCTCTTCTAGTTTTTAAAATTCACCCTCTATTGTAGTTATCAAGAAAAAAGGCTGTCGACTTTATCGACAGCCAGAGGTGCTTACAGTCAGCACCTTTATTCTACATCATATGAATAAATGTGGATTTCAATCCATCGTGATACATCATCGAATATCTTCTCTTCTTTATATACTGGTTTACATGGTTCCAAAAAGCTAAGTCTTAATAATTCTAATCCTTCTAATTGATCGATAGTCTGCTCGATTTCAAGTATTTGTTCAGGGCTAGTCGCGTGTCCCTCTTTTTTTCGATCAAGGGGAAGAATAATAACTCCATTCTCAAAATCGTCGACCGTTACGTTGTTTTTTGCAAGGCTTCGTATCCTTTGGTTGACATCCCATAAGAAAACCCCGTGTACTTTTTTACATAAAGACAAATTTTGAAACACTTCCAACCATTCTGAGTCTTTCCAGCTTGTCGTAATTGTTTTTAGCTTTTGCCTAAAATTAATAAATTGATTGTTTTTTTTATTTGGTTCATTTACATTTATATTATTCCCTTGAAACTCTATTTTCTTTTCGCTAATCATATATAAATCCCCTTAAGTTATATATTCTATTATATCTCTACAATTTTCGACTGCCTTTTTTGCTTTATGGGGGTCGTTTTTTAAAAATATAAAATAAAATTATTTTTCTCATCGTTACTTAGATAATAAGGTCGTAAAACATAAAAAATAGAACATTTATAAGTAATAAGTCATCCATTTTGGCATTTTCATTAACCATTTTTCCCATATAGGTATCTCATTGAAATAAGAAATGGTTACCTTTCGACTATTAGAAAAGTCTTTTTTTAGCTGTTGTTCCACTTCATGAACAGTATCCTGATTGTAAATTAAACAATTTGATTCGTCATTTAAATACAAACTTCTTTTATCCCAATTTGCTGTTCCAACATCCGCCACTTTATTATCAATCATCATCACTTTTCCATGGAAAAACCCTTTAGTATAAAAATAGATTTCTACTCCTTCTGACATTAATGTTTTAATATATGGATAACTTGCCGGTTTTGTAAGCCAATTATCCGTTTCGTCTGGCAACAAAATTTTCATCTGAACCCCTCTACGTTTTGCCTCAATAAGCGCCTTCTGCAAAGGTTGACTAGGAATAAAGTAGGGAGTGGCAATCTCAATCGTCTCCCTAGCAGATTCAACTAGTTTCACCATCGTATCTTCTAGTTCCTCCCCAGTTGAAAATATAAATTGGAATGAATCTTGATTGGTCTCTTGATTGTCATCCTTGACTGCTAATAATTCTCCTGTATCTTCTTCCCAATCTTTTGCAAATTGTCGTTCTACTGCTTTAGTCCCATTACCTTGAACTCGTAAGTGATAGTCTTTCCAATACCCTAATTTCCGATCGTTTCCAAGGTACTCTTCTCCAATATTAAAGCCACCTAAATAGGATACCTCTCCGTCGATTACAGCTAATTTTCGATGATTACGATGTTGTAAAGAATAAAAGAAATGGTGCATTTTTGGAGAACGACTATTTGTAAAACTCACTCCCGTCTCGACCATATTATCAATCGTTTTTTTAGATAAATGGTTACCGATGTAATCAACTGAAAGCTTAACTTCTACTCCTTGATTCACTTTCTCTTTTAATAATTCAACAAACTGTAGAGAGATATCATCTTCACGAATTATATAGAAATGGACATAGACATATTTTTGTGCATTTTTAATATCTTGAAAAAATGCCTGAAATAATGACTCACCTTCTGTAAATAGATCGATTTTCCCATCGAAATAAGATGTTTCAACCGCTGAATGAGTTTCAATATAGTGCTGATACCCTTTTTTTACATCATATTGCATATACAAAAACAATGAACCACAAAGGATAATGACTAACATAATTATTTTTACTATTTTTACTTTCATGTGCAACTTCCTCTATCAATGATACCGTTAGTATGGGGAATAACAACGGTTTCATCCATTACAAATCGTTTCGACTGTAATAAAGAAATGTAGCATATTTTTTTATTTCTCCCTTTCCTCACAAAAAAACGTACAGAAAAATCACTGTACGCTTCAAAAATTACCGGTTATTAGTCTTTATTTTCTCCTGAAGTTGAAGTATGCGTTTCGTTCCTTCATCACGAAGTCCCTTATTCTCCTCTTCAATTGCCTTCGTTTCTTCCAGTCCTTTAACGATTGTATTCCAGGACTCCTCTATCGTTTCAATTTTGATACTTGGTCTTCCAGATAGTCGTGCGATTTCAGTGCTTTGATTAGATATATTTTGTGCATTTTTTAATAGCATTTCATTTGTACGCTTATCTAACTCATTCAAAGAATCTGCAACAAGCTTTTGACGTTTTGCTGATACAGCTTGAATAATACCATTTTTAAAAATCGGAATCGTTGTGATAAAGGCAGAATTAATCTTCCCAATGAGCTTTGTATTTCCTCGTTGTAATAGTCGAATTTGAGGTGCCGTTTGTAATGCTACCATACGAGCCATTTCCAAATCATAAATTCTCTCTTCTAACGTTTGCAAATTATTGTTTAATGTCGTTAGCTCGAGCTGCGCCATTTGGTCGCCACCTTCAACCTTTTGTTCAAGTACATGTTTTCGCTCATTCATCTCTTCTAACTTTATTCCACCAGCTACGATATATTTTTCTAAATCCATATAATATTGCACGTTATGCTCATACATTTCATCTAAATTAGTAGTCGAATGCGTCATCTCATCCTTATATTTAGAGATTTCAATATGAATTTTTTCTATTTCCTTGCCTAGTGTTTGATATTTCCCGAAAATTTTCTCAATCATTTTATCGCCACGACTAAATAGTTTTCCAATAATCCCCTTCGGTTCATCAAAATCCTTTTTATCAAAGCGGTCCATCAGCTTCCCAAGCTGTTTGAGCATGACACCTGAATCAGTCACACTAGTCGATTTCATCATTGATAAGATACGATCTGAAAACTGAGATATTTCAATAGCCGGCTCTTTACCAAATTCTAATAGTTCCGTTTGGTTTCTGACATCGATTTGACGAGCAAGCTGTTGGACTTCTGGTTCCGTTTTTAATTGTAAGCGTAGTTCGTCTCCCTTTTCTTCATTTATCACTTCATCTGTTTTAGTAACCTGTAAAGTATCTGAATTCATTCTATTCCACTCTCCTCATTATCTTTTTATCGATTTTATCAATCTTTGAATGACACTTTCTTCTTTTAATTCAAGCTCAAATACCATATTATCTAGCCAGTGAGTATCAAAACAGTCCTGTTGTATGTATTGTTCAATACAATTTTGCCCTGGCGGGTTATATAAAACAATATCAAAACCAATTTCATGTAGTAATAGGAGCATGACAGCGTCAGAACGTGATAACGATCCATTCATTTCATTATTATATAAGATTAGCTTTGGAACTTCTTGAGCATAATCAAACTGTTGAATTAATTTCAACACTGATTGAGGTATGTCCATACTCTGAGTAAATAAATATAGTTTTACTTGCTCTATTGTTTCTTGTGGTAAAGGGAGCAGTTTTATTTCTTTACATATTCTTGAAATACTATGAGCAATTGCCTTCTGTGCTCCATTAGGTAAATGGCTGTACTTCCACCAATGGCTCTCCATCATTTTATTAGGAGCTAGAATACCATTTTGTAAGGCATGTTCATAATGATATCGTTGATTTGCGGTTGATTCCGTAGTAAATGGAAATTGCTTAATCGTTTCTGTCAATTCTTTATTCATTAATAACTGTAGTTTATTCCAATAGTCTTTTCGATTTTGTGAAACGCCCATAATCTTACTAAAAAGAGAAGGAATCTTAACGAAGTCTGTAGTAGCCATAAAGCTAGGCCGAATAAACGCACGCTCCTTAGCAAGTAAAAATAATTCATCATAAGTCGTTTTTAACGTAATCGAGTTCGGAATATGCTCTCTAAATTGCCAAGGCTTATATAGCTGAGAGTCTTGATGATGTAAAACCGCATCCATCTCTTTGGATGCTTTATAAGCAACGGTTGACGTTCTTTCTGGTTCTTCTATTGGAAAAGGCTTAAGCGTACCTGTTGCCGGAAAACGAATAACACCCGAATATTTGTCTTCTCCATCAATTTGAGAAAATTCATCTTTCCCTTCTGGGTGGAAAATAAGAACATCACAGCCAATAAGCATTAATAAAAGTAAAAAATATTGCTGGCTTTTATTTATATCCCCATACCAAACGACTCTTGGAAACCTTTCAGAAATAGAGGCATTTTTTAACCATCCATCTAAGTGATTCCACATCCATTTTATACTATCTAAAAACACTCTTCGAAACTCTTGGGATTGAAGTCCATCAGGATGATTGGCTTCGAATACTTTTAGCATTGATATATATGCTTCGCGAATATGACGATGAACGGCAGCATTTTGATGCTTTGGAAGTAATTTCTCGCCCTCTAAAAATGCAACAAATCGATTTATGGAAAGCCCTTTTTCTTTCTTTTGAATAAGATGAATACGTTGAATTGATTGAAACCGACTTTCATCAATGGTTTTGTCTAAAATTTCACTCAAAATCATCAGGTTTTCCTGTTTTAATTCATATAAAGTGTGATAATATTCTGTTTCATCGTAAGGTGTTCCTAATATCCGACATGAGACTTGTCCCAATTTAAGTTGGTCTGTTTCTGAAAAAAACTCCCTCTCGGGAAGTTTTTTTCGAACAACCTCTCTCCATTTATCATCCGTTATTTGAATGGGGGTAACCTGGATTGTTTGCTTCTTTGGCATACGCTTTCTTCCCTCTCTTCCTTTAATAAAAAGTTTCCGTTTAGTACTAGAAACTACTTCAAATATGAGAAGGCTGTTGATTAATTGTTGACACCTGAATAATATATTCAAGAATTTCTTCGGCGGCATGAATTCCTTCACTCATCGTTAATTTTAAGCTTGTATCATGCTGAGTTACTTCTCCATGCAGTGGGGCCATCCCATAAGTACTATTTTTCATTAAGTCAAGATCTAATACAGAATCACCAGCAGCATATCGTTCTGTCCATTTTAATTGTTCAGTTAAATACTTAAATGCCTTCCATTTACATATGGCTTTCGGGATCAAATACATTTTCCTACCTTGCAGAGAAAGATTCCAACCGATTTCCTCACACCACAATTTGATTAATTGATATGTTTCTTCTTTTAATAAGGCTCGATCGATGATGCAATATAAGAAGAGGTTTTCTGCTTTTCGTACATCCAGAAGCCATGCTTCACTCAGAAAGCTCTCTATCTTTTCCTGGACTACCGCAAGAGGCATCCCTTTCTCTAGCTTTCCTGTTATGATCCTCTCCCATTCTAGCAAAGGCTTCCCTTTATATAATATATGTCCGCCATTGCTCGTGATAGCATAATCTGGGATAATATCAGTTTGAAATAACGATAGTCGCTGATATTGCTCTATCGTTCTTGTAGTAACTGGAATAAATTGCATATTCTGTTGAATATATTGTAACATTTCCTTTGCTCGCATTGAGATAAAGGAGATACTTTCGCTCCCATACTCCTTAATAGGAACAAGCTGTTGAGAAGTAGGGAATTGTTCTACCATTCTTTTAGAATAAATTAACGTTCGATCTAAATCACTACCAAAAACTTTCATTCTATTTTCTCCAATGATTGAATGATTCCACAACAAGTATACGACATTTGTTGATACTCCTCTACAGGAACCCCTTTTTCGTTTGCTAAATATAAAATATGGTCCAATTGTGCGTTATCTTTAGATTGAACAAGTATTTTCCATGGAATTCTTCTAAGTAGCACTCTTGTCGTTTCCCCAATACCAGGTTTGATTAGATTAATCGTTTCAATGTTAAAATGATCTTGAATGCGATGAATAGAAGACATCCCTTCCCAAGTCGGAGTTATATCTTCTTCTTTTATACTATTTAAGCGAGCCGTAATTTTATTAGTAACTTCATTAAATATTGATGCAATCGTGTCTACATAGTGAAGGGAAACATCTTGATTTTCTAATTCTTTATAGTATTTTGCTCCATGGAAATCACCCTTATCTATCCATTTTGGATTCATCACTGTTCTACTTACTAATCCAGAAATTGTTGAATTCAAGCATGCACTTGGAATTAAGAAATCTTCTCGCGTTCCATATAATGTTGAACAATGACCAGGGTCTGCTAAAACAGCCAATTCATCCGATAAAGTAGCATTGTACTTTTCATTGAATACTTTAATTGACTTAGTCAATTCTTTTGTTATGGCACCTTTACCAGTCCATCCATCTATAAAAACAATCGAACTTTCTTGATGTTTCTTATATATATAACGGAGAGCATTTTCATCTATCCCACGCCCTCTAAGGATAGAAATACTATAATGCGGTAATTCAAGGTTATATGTCTGCTTTAAATATCTCCTTATAAGTACACCGACAGGCGTTCCAGCTCTTGCAAGAGAGACCAGAACCAAATTCTCTCCGCGCCTTTGTAAAATTTGTTCTGCTACAACCCCAACCGCTATTGCTACTTTTTGCTTAGACTGTTGAAGAGAGGTTTTGTACAACTCCATGTACTCCTGAGATGGTTGATATTCGACTGGAAGCATTTCAGAATAATGGGTTCCTGATTGTATGGCTCTTTCTCGTTGTCCTGTATCTGTTTCGATTGAGAGGGAAGAGAGGTCTTTTAATAAAAATATGACATCTTCAGCAGGATAACTTCCGAACTGTCTTATCCCTGTGAGCACGACTCTTCCTCCTTATCCTTTGAGCATTCTACTATTGTCACACGCTGGACTCCTTGTTTATGAAAATAGGATAATAGCGTATTCATTTTTTTCACTTCTACAGAGCGTTCAAAAAATAAAATAACATGATTAAAACGATTTAATTCGATATTATAAAGAAAGTGTGTCGTATTGTTCTCTTCTGGATTAAGGTATGAGATTTTATTTTGAATGGCGTAACTTTCTTCATTATGACAATGAATAGGACTTCTTGTTGAAGATTGATAATAAACATTCCCATCCATATAGGTAGCAATCTTCATTGGAATATACATAAATTCACCTGTACCAATACATAACACTTCATCCTCTGTTCCTTGTCGGGTGATCATTTCTGCAGCCATTTTGCATGCATGTTGAACACGAAGAGCCTCTTTGGAGTCTAATCCAAACCGACCAGATTCATGAACATAGCTTGCTCTTGATCCTTTTATAGGGACGAAAGAAGATGGAGTAAATACATTAGATAAATCGACTCTATCTATAGTAGGGAGAGAATTTATTTTATCTCCTTGCTCGATAGTGAATTCATTTAATAATGGCTCCCCGTAACAACGAAAGGACCCTTTCAATAGAGAAACCGTTTGAATCGAAATATTTAATTCTTGCTCAAGCTGACGAAAAGCTTCAATATGCTCCTCAGAGCGCCAATCTAATATTGAAAGCACCCCATATTGATTACGCGGATATTTCGCATGGATATCGCGGATGATATTAATCGTTGTCTTTCCGGTTGTCATTTCATCATCCACTAATATAATTGGCTTCTCATTTTCGAAGAAATGATGGCTAGAATAACAACGTTGATCTACAGCATGTGAATGCTCCTCTTCGAAAGTTAGCAGAGGATTGTCTCCCAATATCTCTTCTCGAGTAGTGTGAATATACTGTGCATTTGAAAAACTATCAAATACCCCATGCCCTAGAGCCGTTGCCGTTTCCGCAAATCCTACCACAATGGATTCTTGCTGAAGCTCTATCTTTTTTGATAAAAAAGCTTCATAAGCGGTTTTCTTTTGATTCGTTTGATCAGATAATAAAGCACGAACCATTCTTTCCTCATATTCACTTGTTCCATGGTATCGTAATGCTAATAAAGCAGAAATAATGAGCGGGTCCAAAGGATTAACACGCAAGTGCTTTCCTAATACTTTACTAACAAATAAAAATGCTCTTTTTTTATTTATTCTCGCTGCCATCTTAAATAGCGATTCAACTGGTAACTGTAATTCATTCTCTTCTACATTTATTTCGACCTCTAAATTACCTAGAATAGGAAACTTGCTTAGACTCTGTAATGACGTCGATAAAGCTTTGCTTTTCATGATACACCCCAAATACAGTAGATTTCTTCATTATTTTTTTTGCCCATTCGTAATGAGGCTTAGTTTCATTCATTTTATTTGCGAATGAACTTTTAATAACCCCTTCATCAACATTTTCAATGATAGATAATGCGTCAATATATTCTTCTTTACTCACAACTTGAAGACTTTGTACCACTTGCAAATGCGAAGGGTGAATAATTGTTTTCCCATGTAGGCCATTCGCCTTATCTAACAATGTTTCATTAATTAACCCATCAATTTGGTGATTAATCATATTCATTCTGACGGATAGCCCTTCCTCACCATACCCTTCAATGAAGGGAGATTGTCTCAACTGAGGCTTTAAAATCCGCGGTGACTGTTGAAAGTATTCCCAGACTGGGCCGGATATCGTATAATTACGTCCAAAAAAGTTGATGATATCACTAATCACATCTCTAATAATGGAAACTTCATAGATGGTAGTATTACTATCTCGACGAATTCCATAAATACCACAAAAATCAGTAGCGCCAATCCGAATATTTAATACGAAATCTTCGTATTTATCAAATATCCTTTTTAAGCTCGTTAAAGCAGATAATCTTGATTCTTTATATAAAACGTCTGGTGTTTCAATTATTGGCAATGCATATAGAACCGTTTCTTTTTTCGCAGATATATTGATAAGGGATTGTAAGAATTCTTCTGCATTATGGACCGAACACTTTGGAAAGGCAAAGCCGGTAACAAGATTTAAAGCTTGACCGAGTTTTTCCGCAATATCCTTCATTTGAACGGATGACCGAACCCTTATAAAAAGTAAAGGAAGCTCTTCTATCGAGATGTGCTTTTGCTCAACAGCTAGATAGACAGCTTGTAATTGTTGAACAAGATTTCTTTCAGCCTGCGTTACCTCTTGATCCGAAATACTATCCTCTAAGCAAAGTACGGTCGAACATAACTCTTTATACTTTCTAGACACAATGACCTCTGATATATCTGTTCGAATACTAGGCATATAGAGCGTAGCCCCTAGTGAATATTGCAGAATATCCTTTGACGTATCTTTCGTCACCACTGATGGTTCCTTATAAAAAACGCCTTTCGTTTGGAGGTCTGATAAATAGTCAAAGTGCTTCATCCTTCGTCATCCTTCCACTTACTGAAAAATCAAATAAAAAAGAAGGAGAAGTAAACCCTCTCCTTCAATACATCGTTAACCTTCCTTAGTGGAAGCAACTTCCTCCTTTGCAGCTTTTGATTTATTTATATAATGAACAATAAAGGTTGCTGCAAAAGAAAGCACTATGATTAGGAAGAAGTAGATATGTTCTATTTCGATATGGAAAAGGCTTAGAAACATTTTTGCAGAAATAATTCCAATTAAAATGAATGCAGTTGTTTCTAATTCTGGTACTCTATCAATCAATTTCAAAAAGAACTTTGCCACTGTTCGCATCATTAAAATCCCTAGCATTCCACCTAATAAAAGAATCCAAACTTCTTCAGAAATCGCTAAGGCAGCTAAAATACTATCAGCAGAAAATGCGATGTCCATCATCTCTACTGAAATGACTGTTGCCCAAAACATTCCAAATGTACGAACTAGCCAGCTATTTTTATTCATTCCTCTCACTTCACCATCTTCACCATTTCCACGGAAATGCTGGAAGACAATCCAAGCAAGGTATAAAGCTCCGAACGCTTTGATCCACCAAAATTTGATCATATAAATTCCGATTCCGATGAAAATAAATCGGAAGAAATAGGCACCGAGCAATCCATATGTGAGCGCTCTTTTTCGTTGTTTTTCTGGCAAATGCTTAACCATAATAGCAAGTACGAGTGCATTATCAGCTGATAATAAACCTTCTAAAATAACTAATGTACCAATAAGTCCCCAAGATACAGGATCTGATAATACTTCAATCCACATCTTCCAATCGAAAAATGAAAGATACGTATTTCCTATTTGTTGTAATATTTCCACTACATGTTTCCTCCTAGCTTAATGGTCGACCAAGCTTTCGCCTGGTCGACCCTCTACACTTCTAACCCGTAATTTTGACAAAGAGCAGCAAGTCCACCTGAAAAACCACTCCCTATCGCATTGAATTTCCATTCATGTCCGTGTCGATACAATTCACATACGACAACAGCTGTTTCAATTGAGAAGTCTTCACCTAAATCATAACGAAGTAATTCTTCTCCATCGTGATCATTCACTAAACGAACAAATGCATTCGATACTTGACCGAAATTTTGACTACGGTTTTCAGCATCATGAATCGTTACCGTAATTCCTATTCTATGAACATGTGAAGGTATTTTAGAGAAGTCAACGATCAGCTGTTCATCATCCCCATCGCCTTCTCCTGTTCGATTATCGCCTGTATGTACGACAGACCCACTTGCATGAGCTAAGTGATTATAAAAAATAAAGTCTTCATCATACAGACACTTCCCGTTCTCATCCGCTAAAAAAGCAGAAGCATCTAGGTCGAAGCTACCTCCTCCATGATATCGATTCGTATCCCAACCGAGTCCAATAACCCCTTTAACAAGGTTCGGATTCGACTTTGTCAAATCAATTCTTTGTCCTTTTGAAAGCTGAATGCCCATGAAAACACTCCCTGTATAGGTTATTATCCTACATCTAAACCAAAATCAGTTGCAATACGTCCTAAACCACCTTGGTATCCACTTCCAACGGCTGAGAATTTCCATTCTCCATTATGACGATAGAGCTCTCCGACAATAAGAGCCGTTTCAATAGAGAAATCTTCCCCAAGGTCGTAACGAATCAATTCTTCATTCGTCTCTTCACTAAGAACACGCACGAATGCATTTGATACTTGACCAAAATTTTGATTACGACTTTCTCCATCATGAATTGTTATGACAAACGCTATTTTTTGAATAGATTCTGGAACCGAAGATAGATTGACTTTAACCTTCTCATCGTCGCCATCACCTTCACCTGTTCGGTTATCTCCTGTATGTACGACACTTCCGTTTCCACCTTCTAATTGATTATAAAAGACAAAGTCACGTTCTGACGTTACTTTCCCATTGTCTCCTAAAAGAAAAATACTTGCATCAAGGTCAAAATCAACCCCACCGTCATATTTATTCGTATCCCATCCTAAACCTACGATCACCTTGGATAGCCCTGGATTTGTTTTCGTTAAATCTACTTTTTGCCCTTTAGATAGTGATATTGCCATTATTATTTCCTCCTCAAATTCACTTATTTTTTCTTACATATAGCGACGAACGACATCTTGTAGTCCTGCATCATTTGTACCAGTTCCAACCGCAGCGAATTTCCACTCGCTACCATGTCGATAAATATCTGCTACTACTAAACTCGTTTTACCACTGTAATTCTCAGTCAAATTAAATTTCAATAATTCCTCATTATTGTTGGAATTCACAACACGAATGAAAGCATTTTGAATCATACCAAAATCTTGTTTACGTCGTACAGCGTCATAAATATTTACAACGAATACAAGCTTATTAATAGTAGTCGGGATATTCTTTAAATCTAGTGAAATTTGCTCATCATCGCCATCTCCATCACCAGTTAGATTATCACCTGAATGCATAACACTACCACATGCACTCTTTAAATTCCCGAAATATACTAAGTTATTTTTTGACACAAACTTATCATCTTGAAGCATTATTACACTTGCGTCACAGTCAATTTGTGGAGCTCCTCCACCACCAAAAAGGCCACCTAAGATTCCTGATGATTTTTTTGTTTGAACAGGATCCCATCCTAAGCCAACCATTACTTTGGATAAACCTGCATTTCCTTTTGTTAAATCGATTCTTTGACCCTTTTGTAAAGAAATTGCCATTTACGTACACTCCTTTAGTTTCAGTTCAGTTGACTCACATCTTTTATTCTACCATGTATTAAATCAACTTTGCATTTCTTACTCTTTTTTTTCTTTTCCAATATTCTTTACGAGTTAAAAGCCTACTTGGTTTCAGAAAAAGAGAAATTATTATTTTTTTTTATGAAAAGTTGAACGAAACCTCTCTGCAACTAAAGAACAACATTTAAGGGAGAAAATCAGTGCTGTAAAGAACCTTATATATATTAAAATCTATTAAGTGTTTTCATTCGTTTTCTCCTTTTAACGCCCTAACTCTAACAAGGAAACTATTTTTAAGATTTCCACCAACTGAAGTTCTATCATTTAAAAAATGCTAATCAAGAAATAAGCTTTGTTACTTATCCATTCTCTAAGTTGTCATCAAAGTCCGAATGAAGTCATCACCTTTAAAGCTGGTTCTTTTCGAACATATGCAATTTAAGCCTATCACCCACTTTTACATATTTTTATAGGGAGAAATCAGTACACTATGCGTCCCTTTCTTATTTGAATATCAAAATGGAAAGTTTGTTATTTCTATAGCCTCTCCTGTAGTTTGAGTTACATATCATTACTTTAACGTCATTCTTCTTTTTTATTGATGGTTACTTAATTACTAGTTTTTGACCTTCTTCTGTCGAAATACCACCAATAACATTAATAAGACAAAATTAAAAAGCCTTCAAACAATAGCATGTATATTGTCTGAAAGGCTTCGCCTGTAAGAATAAGTAGAAGAACAACTAATATGTATTTCCCCTTTATTAACAGTATCCTTGTTGTATATGTAAACGACTCCACCGCTCTTTATACACTCTGACCGGTTAATTCTCATTCCTAATTCGTTCTAATTTCTACTAATTCATTTGGTTTTTTTCGAATTTTTGCTTTTGGGAGCTGCGCAGGTTTTCCGATATGAATCACCCCTACTATTTTCTTATCGGATTGAATTCCCATCGCTTCGGAGAAGGCAGGATCATAAATATACGGATTTGTTTTCCAAACCATTCCAATTTGTTTATCCCAACCAAGCAGCTGAAGGTTTTGAATTAAAGCACATGTAGCAGCATAATCCTCTTCCCATACCTTTTGTTTAGTACTTTGTTCCATCGTAACAATTAAGTGAATCGGGCAACTTTTTATGAAGACTTCCATTTTTTCCATTTTCTTCTCAAGATTATTTGATACCTCTTGTCTTCGATAGCTTGCATATATTTCTTCATACAAGTGTTTCTTAGCCTCATCCCGTACTAAAATAAAGGACCACGGTTCCCTAAGTTTATGATTTGGTGCATAAACAGCATCTTCTAATAATTCCATTATAACTTCTGTCCTAATATCTTCACTTGTAAAATTTCGAATTGTACGTCTTTCACGAATCACTTCTTGTACGGTAGACATACTACCACTCCAATCATGTTTGTTGAGAAAAATTCTTATTAGGTATAATTTTAATTGAAAATGATTATCAATGTCAACTGTAAAATAGAGTATATTTTTTGAATTGTTTTACCATTAAAATTCTTATTTCAACATTGCTTCGCACTTTCTTTTCACAATTTTTTAGACATTCACTACCTATCTATAGAAGATACCCTTAACATTTTGGCATAAATCCTCATCATAATAATAATTGGAAAATAAAACTCTTTCCTCCTTACGATAAGGGATATCCGTGCAAAAGGTGGATTTTGTATCCAAACGTATATCTAAAAGCCGATTTCCTATATAGAAAGGAATCGGCATTTTATTGTCGTTATTCATTAATTCAACGCTATTCTAGAAGACTTTAAATTGAGATAGAATGTGTATCTTCTTTTACTAATGACTACTATTATGTATGGGTAATTTAACGCTCACCTTTAAATAAAAGTAGCAAAAAATATAAATGACGCTTCTCTTTTATTAAGAGCGTCATACTCTATCTTCTATAAAATCGTACTTTTGTCATTTTTTTCACTTTTTCGATGTAGTAATTATTACTACATTAACAGTTTCTGATTCTTCTCTTTTCCACAGACTTTAACCGGAAGGCACATAGGAGAGCCGTTTACAGGGTTTTCGATTATTTGGCTGTGCAGCCCGAATACTTCACTAATCATTTGTTCAGTAAATGTGTCTTTTGGGCACCCTTCACTATATATTTTTCCGTTTGAAATACTTATTAAATGATCAGCATAACTCGCTGCTTGATTTAAATCATGAAGTACCATGACAATCGTCCGTTTGTATTGTTTGTTTAAATCTTTTAATAGGTCTAATAATTCGATTTGATGAGCAAGGTCTAAATAAGTCGTCGGTTCATCTAATAGAATGAGATCCGTTCCCTGACAGAGAGCCATTGCCACCCAAGCTCTTTGACGTTGACCACCAGATAAACCATCCAATGACCTCTCAGAGAATTCAAGCATTCTGGTAGCATCTAATGCCCACTCAACCATGTCATGATCAAGCTGAGTATTTTTTGATAAAAGGCTTTTATATGGATGACGACCGTAATAACATAAATCTTTTACTGTCAATCCTTCCGGAGCTTGTGGACCCTGTGGTAAGATGGATAGCTTTTTAGCGACTTCCTTTGTCGATTCACGGGTAATGTTTTTGCCATCTAAGTAAACAACCCCGGTTTTAGGCTTCAATAGTCGTGCAAGTGAACGGAGAATCGTTGATTTCCCACATCCATTAGCGCCAATCAAAATCGATACCTTTCCTTCTGGAATGGACATAGTCAAATCTTCTACTACCGAAACAGTATCGTAACCTAGTGATAAATCCTCTGCTGCTAAACGAACCATTTATTCACGTCCTTTTTTCATTTATCTGGCCTTACTCTCTCGCATTAATAAATATAAAAAATAAGGTGCTCCTATCAAGGCAGTCATGATTCCTGCTGGTATCTCAGCTGGAGGTCTTACCCCTCTTCCTAAATCGTCAGAAATTAAGACAAGTAAGATACCAATCAATGCAGATGCAGGGAGCAGATACTTATGCTTTGCTCCTACAAGCTGCCTTGCGATGTGAGCGGAAATTAGGCCTACAAAGCCTATAGATCCCACAATTGCAACACAGGCACCGGCAAGAGCTACTGATAAAGCAAACATTAGGAATCTTATTTTACGAACATTTTCCCCTAACCCCTCAGCGATATCACCACCTAAACTTAAGATATCTAATTTAATAGCCAACACAATGGTCAATGGAAGTAAGACAATAATCCAAGGGAGGATTCCTACTACTTCATCCCAGCCTCTCCCCCATAAACTTCCCGTTAACCAAACCATGGCAACATTTGCATCAACAGGAAATTTAATTAACAAATACTGAATTCCTGCATTACAAATAGCACCAAGGGCTATCCCAACAAGAGCAAGTGTTGAAGATGCTACTCCTTTCTTATATGCAAATAAATAAAGGACAATAGCCACTAATCCCGCCCCAATAAATGCTGAAATGGGGATGACGACAAATGGAGATTTTGGAAAGAGGACAATCACCAGCACAGCAGCCAGCCCTGCTCCTTTAGTAATCCCAATTACATCGGGTGATGCTAAAGGATTACGTAAGAGCCCTTGAAGAATGGCCCCTGAAATCGCAAGACCTGAACCGACGAGCAATGCAATCAATATTCGAGGTAATCGAAAGTTTGCAATAAGAAGTAAGTCATGATGATCACCTTCGCTAACCGATGAAGCAATCGCATTAATAGGATTAATAAATACAGACCCAATTCCTAAACTAATCGTTGCAACAATAACCACGAGAACGATAAGTAGGAGAATCCATAACATGGGGGTAATCTTTTGATTTAATACTTTCATCACGATGCTTTTCCACCTTTACGTGCTAAATATAAGAAAAAGGGTGCTCCCATTAATGCTGTCACGATTCCTACTGGAGATTCAAAAGGATAGGAAATAAAGCGAGAAAGGACATCAGCACTGACTAAAAGTATTGCCCCAAATAACGCGGAAAATGGAATAATGTATCTATAATCTACTCCAACAAAGCGCCTTACAATATGGGGAATCATTAACCCGATAAAACCTATGGGGCCAGCAACCGCAACGGATGCACCTGCCAATAGAACGACAGTACTACCTAATACAACTCGAATGAATCCAATCTTTTGGCCTAGACCCTTTGCAATATCCTCTCCCAAATTAAAGATAGTAGTAGACCGAGAAAATATGATCGCCATTATTATCCCCGTTAATGTCCATGGTAAGATAATCGTTACATCCGCCCATTGACTACCATCTATGGATCCAGCGAGCCAATATAACACGGTTTCTGTAGATTGTTCATTAAAATAAATAAGGCCTTCTGTTATAGAAGAAAAAAATAAATGAATTGACATTCCCGCCAATGCTAGCCGAACAGGTGATAAATTGCCACCAATACTTGCCATTGTATAAACAATTCCCCCACCTAATGCTGAGCCTATAAAAGCAGCATAAACAAGAGAAGATGGTTGTATGTTTGGAAAGAAAATAATGAATGCCACTACAAGTAACGACGCACCAGCATTTACACCAAATATTTGCGGCGATGCAAGTGGATTTCTTGTTAACGCTTGCATCAGAGCACCAGCAATGGCCAAATTTGCACCAATTAAAGCCCCTAAAATGGCTCTTGGTAGACGTATCGAACGGATTATCATTTCTTCCTTTGAATGACCATTGTTTAATAGTGACTGTATTACCTCACTAAAGGTAATACTTGATGCCCCAACTGAAACACTAGCAGTCATACTAATTAGTAATAAGATGAATCCTACAACAAATAATAATATCCGACCTTTTCGTTTATCTATTGATTTTTGGATTGACAAACTTGAGTTGGTATAACCTGAGTTCACTTTCATCACGTCCTAAAGGAAGCTACTTTGCTTTATCATGAGGAGAAAAAGAAGATACCCTTCCTCTCCTCCTCTACAATTTTATTATTCTACTGTAATTCCTTCATATAAATGATTAACGGCATCTTTCCCTATTAACTCAGATGAAATTAACCCTCTAAACTTAGCCCATGTATTGCGATCCACTTCATAGACTTGATTATTTTTTACCGCCGAAATATTTTCCCATAAAGGATTTTCTTCCCATTCTTCTTCGATTGTGTTATCCTCTGATTTCATTAAAAAGAGAATATCTGGATTAAATTCAACTAGTTGCTCTAAATTCATTTTTAAATATGGCGAATCCAAATATTCTTGTAAGCCTTTAGCATCTTCTTCCGTAATAGCATGTGTAAAACCTAAATCAGTAAATAAGCTCCCTACATAAGATTTGTCTGAGTGACCAAAGAATCCATTACTAGTAACTACTGCAGGAAGAACAGAACGGCCTTCATCAGAAGGAATCATAGCTCTTAATTCTTCAATTTGATTATGATGGTCTTTTAAACGTACCTCTGCTTCATCTGACATACCTAACGCCTTAGCGATTACAGGAAATGCCTCAATATTATCTTCGTAGTTTCCATCTAAACTAGGAAGGACAATCGTAGGCGAAATTGCTTGAAGATCTTCGTAAATACCTTTATGTCGTTTTAAATCTGCAATAATTAAATCTGGTTTTAAGGAATGAATTACTTCCAAATTTGGTTGTTTTCTAGTCCCCACAGATGTATACTCTTCAATTTGATCAGATATGGACGTGATAATATTTTCTTTTTTTCCATCATCCGCAATACCAACAGGTGTGACACCTAACGATGCAAGAGCATCAACAAAAGAATATTCAAGTACAACCACTTTTTCAGGTTTACCTGAAATCTCTGTTTCTCCTAATTCATGCTGTATCATGATTTTCTCCGTGTTTTCCTTCTCCTCAGCTGTTTTTCCTTCTTGTGTACTTTGAGCTCCGCACCCTGCTAAGATCAAAATACTAATTAAAAATATTGATAGTAAGCTAACTATATATTGTCTACCCAACATGTTACCTTCTCCCTTTTCTATGTAAATAATATTGATAATCATTATCATTGATAATGATTATCAATATCGATATTATTATAAAACATCTATCCTGTCTACCCCTTATAGCTATTTTTTCGCGTCTCACCTAATCGCCTATCTAAAATTCGGTCATACCAATACCGCTTGCCAACATATGGTGAAGTCATGCATCGCATCATTCCCTTATATGAAAGGGTGAAGACTATTTTTTCCCCTATTTGCATCGGTTTTGCTTTCGAAATATCTAGTATAAGATGGTCACTACTTCCTCCAATAATTTTAATTAAGGGATTCACCGGCTTAATATCACGAAACTCAACATCTTGTGTCCCTAATGAGACAATGGCTTTTAGACGCATATCCTCCACATCAACATTCCGTTTCCATATTTTACTGATAGTCTGTAACCGTTTTGATACCATTGGTTTCACATGAATCTCAACGATTTCTGCTTGTAGCTGGAAAGCATCTTGATAAAGGCCTTTAATCGGGCTGCCATCAATTGTACTTACCCCCAAATAAATTGACTCGCCTATGCGTAACTGATTGATTCTACCAAGTGATTTCTTAGCGTAAATGAACGGTAAAGTACTTGAATTTCCACCAGATACAATACGTATACGCTTTCCTCGTCTCCTTTCAATTTTGCGAACAAGCTCGGTTAAGATATGAATTGATTCTTCACTTGGAAAAACCCCGCCAAAACAGCCAAAATTCGTTCCAATTCCTTCTAATTCCACCGCTTCGAGGCAGTCAATTTTTTCGATCATTTCTAAAACAGCATTAGGATAAATACCTTCTCTTAAATCACCGAGTTCCACCATAAGTATAATCCGATGCTTTCTCCTCATTTTATTAGCTGCTTTGTCTAGCAAATAAATGGTTTCCCATTCGGAATTCAAACTGATATCACAGACCTCAACAATTAGTTCTACTTCACTTTTCCCTGGAATTCGTAACATCATATATTCCCCGTTCGGGTAAGCTTTCTTCATTTTTTGAATGTTATGAAGACGTGAATCTGCAAATTGTCGATATCCAGCCGCAATGAATGTTTTAAAAATATGGAGATCTGCAGAAATTCCTTTTGTTACTAGATAAGGATTGATATTTTGTTCCTTGCATTTTTTTACAATTAAAGCTGCATTATGCTCAATTTTAGATAAATTAATTTGCATAAGTGGATAAGTTTGCATCTTTGTCTTTCTCCTTTAATAAAGGATTGCTAAAACTTGTGTAAATATATTCTTTTGCTTGTTGTTGAATCCGCATGGATAATAAGGATTTCGTTTCAACCTTTTCTGCAAACAACTCGTTATGAATGAGTGAAAAATTAGAAGACTCTTTGTTCAAAGAAGCTTCCATCACTTCTCTAATGGCTCGCCAGAGTATTGTTTCATCAAGAGGGATATATTTACATAGAACAAATATGATATCACCAATATGATTTTGGATGACGGCATGATGGAATTTTCGAATCACTTCCTTCATATCTTCAGTCATTAAGCTAGAACTTTCTAAATGGAAGGTTGGAAATTGGGATTGTACGGTTTCCTGATGAACCCTAATTCCACCTAAATCCCGAATAATCACTCGTTTAACCCGATTATTATTAATGCAAACAATGGTATTTTGCATATGACCTTCAAGCGCAATCCCATAATTTTGAATAAGCAACATTAACGGAGAGATCAAACAGTTGGCGTAATCCTTCAAATATTGCGCTGCCATATCAGATGTTATATCCCTTTCTCCAAAATGATTTTTCATCAGTTCAATAAATATGGGCTCTCCTGTATAAGGGTTTTCTGCCGTTAAACTTGCTGCTACAAAAGCAGTATCTTCTTCATTAATATATTGCCTTGGATCTTCACGCATAACATACGCCAAATTTCTTCCCTTCGTCATATCTTTATCATCTGCACTAGAGTTGAAAAAAGCACCATATTGTTCCTTTAAGACAATTAGATTATTTAGCTCCCCACTTTCTTTGATTTCATCAAATAAGTCGGATAATCTAGGACCGTCTACTGTAATCTGAGGCGACACCGTTCTAGTTGCACTTGTAGCCTGCACACGTACCGGAAGTTTGACGTGAAAGTTAAATTCAAGTAAATTCATTGTTCGAAACGAAAGTGTTGCTTTAGATAATAATGTATATGGTAGAGGAACGATATCATGCTCCAATAATTCCTGTACAAAAAACTCGGATAAGATTTTTTCGTATTGCCATGGGTGAACGATAAAAGGGACATAATTCTCTAATATCTCCGCTGATGGTTGAATTTCCTTGCTTACCTCTTCAAGCCCTGGGAGAAGATCAAAAAGCGACTGGCCCCCCCAAGATTTCGCCATTGTTTCTGTTACATATTTTCTTTTCACTAGTACGAATAACAAAGGAATATCTTGTTCAAATTCAGGAGCGTATCGCTTTACCTCTTCATCTGTTAACCCGATTTTCGCTTTCGTTGAGGGATGTAACGGATGCCCCTCAACGACCATGCTTTCCGAAAAAGACAGTTCATCAAATTGGTGATTCTTTTTCATCCATTCTACCCATTGAAGCCAAGATGATGGCTTCTCTCTAAATACTGAATGATTCTTTTGCAATACCCATCTCTGTTTTGTAATAAGTGCTTCATAGGAGCTTGCCAAATTATCTCGGCTATTAATTAGTTCATTCTTTAACTCCTTTGTGATGGGTAAATTAAATTGATTCGTAAGTACATCTACAAAGGTTGAAAGCTCTGTCATAACGGTCCACTCATTATCAATGAAAGAATAAAACTCATGTGAAAACTCTATTCTTTTAAATGCCCCAACTCTTATTACAGGTAAATAAAGAAGACTTCTATTCATTTCACCTTCCACAACATAATAGGAATGATACTTTGAATAGGGAGGCTTATGCACTAGTTCATCCTCTTTGTACAGCCTAAGATTTTTTCCAAGCAGCTCTTCCCTTACAATACTATTTGCCAGCCTACTCATAATTCCGGCATTTGCTTTTAATTCATTATTAAATTTATCGATTAACAAGTTGTGTCACCTTCTTTTTAGATTTATCGAACATCTTCCAATTGATTGTAGACATGAAAGTCCCAATCCCCATTACAACAAAAGTTAATTGAATGCCTATCCAGCTTGTAAGAAAGCTTACCAACAATGCTCCTAACGGTATCAATCCTCGGTCTAACAGTATGACACTTAGTATTCTTCCTCTTTTTTCATCTGGAACGTTATTTTGAAAATAAATCCGATTGGAAGAACGAGTCCACTGTCCGAATAATCCAATTGAAAACAATGATAAAAATAAGATTTCCCTAATTGGAATGAGCACACTCAAGATACTTATAGAAAAGAAGCATAGACTCACATAACACATAAAGTCTTCCTTAACATGGTTAAGCACTATTGGCAAAGTCAACGTAGCTACAATCGCTCCCATCGCAGCTATTGTCATAGCTATTCCAAACATCTCTGCTTCACCAGGAAAGTGAAAGTCTGTCAAAACAGGGAGGACGGTTGTATACGAAAAGCCGAATACCATGGCTATTAGGGAGGACTTGAATAACTCTCTACCCGTATGATCCATTGAAAAATATTCCTTTACGTCCTTAAATGCATATACTTTTTTCTTCGCTACCAGTCCTCCCTTAGCTGGAATTGTAATAAATAAACTAAGAAGGAATGAAAAGAAGTAACAAAAAGTCTGAAGGGCGAAGGAGAGTATAACAAAACCGTTTCCAAGTAATATTCCCGCTACCGCTGGCCCTATTGATCGACATATATTAATAACAAGAGAATAATATGATACTACTTTGCTTTTATTTCCGTTATTTGTCATGTCTGGTAGAGCGGCATTTCGAACTGGCGTTTCAAAAGCACTTATACAGCCTCTTAACCCCGCATATCCGATAATGGCCCAAATCGGAAGTTGATCGACCAGACACACGGAAAGTGTCAATATAAAAGTTAAAATGAATGAAAAACTATTTGATACTTTGATTAAGAAAGAAGGAGAATAAACGTCGCACATCTTGCCGGCATAAACACTTAAAACTAAAATAGGGACTAACCTGGCGAAATTTATCCACCCTAGATATATAGGGTTTTGAAATTGTTCAAACACATACCAATTTAAAGTAATAATACCAATCCAATTGCCTAAGAACAGAAAAAATGAGCTACTAAAAAACGACTTAGCGATTGATAATCACCTCCAAATTATAGTTGCAAATTAATAAATTATCGTTATAATTGAAAATGATTATCATTATCATACAATGAAGATTATACGAACTTATCTCAAGTTTGTAAATACTTAAATTGAGGTGAAATATATGAAGGATGATCAACTGACTTTAGAAAAGCTTGATCATGATGAAAGAGAGATTCTTCTCTATTTAGAGAGGGAAAAAACATTTTTATTAGATCATTTCAAAAACCATATAGAAAAAGGAAGAAACGGTATTTTACACCGTTTTATTTCGTCTATTATTCGTGAAAATATGATGAATCAAAAAGACAATATGATAAAAATATATCAAGAGGGAGGCATGTGGAAAGCTGATTCTTCTATACCTAAATCCATTTTGGAACACCTATCAAGTATTGATTCCTATAATTCCTATCAAGAACTTGCTTTGATGTTCTTTAAAAACAATAATAGCTTCCTTATTATTCCTATTAATAAGGAATATGCCTTTGGGAGAGTTGAAATTTGCGGCCCAGTGACACTTTTATTTAAAGATGGAAACAGGAAATTCATTTCTCATCCTTCAGAAATACTTGATTTACTATTAAAAGAAGGATGGCCTGGAAATCCTGACATAATTGAAATGTTTAAAAGGGATCTGTCGAATAGCTCAGCAAATTTGGCTTATGCATACGCTATGCAAAGCTGGAAACAAACTTTATACCAAGGTTCATTACTAGAGGCTGCGGAAAAACAGGAATGCTCCTACTCTTTAATGGAACAATCTGTCATTGAGGGGCATCCTTGTCATCCAGGAGCAAAAATGAGGAAAGGACTTACTCCTAGTGAAAACTTCCAATATTCAGCTGAATTTCAAAATCCAATAACAATGGCTTTTATTGCTTTGCATAAAACACTTGCTTCGACTGCTACCTTAAAGGAGGAGTGGAACGAATTACTTTTCTTACATGACCCAAGGCTTAAAACAACATTTGAAAAAACGTTAAAACAATATGGAAAAGATACTAAAGATTATTACATATGCCCTATTCACCCTTGGCAGTTGGAAAAAACGATACCGAATATGTTTTCTACAGAATTAAAATCAAAAAAACTCATTGAAATTCCTCATAAGGAATCACTATATTATGCAGGTATGTCATTTAGAACGCTTTTTCCTATCCATCGAGCAGGGCTTCAACCACACTATAAATTAACAACAAATGTTCATTTAACAGGCGAAGTACGTACATTATCGGAACAAACAATACATAATGGGCCACTTATGAGTAAAATCTTATCCCAAATTTTTACTAAAGACAGCTTAGTTGATCAAAAAACCTTTATCCCTATTAACGAATTAGGTGGATTACATTTTCTTGACCAATTAGATAGCGAGATTAATCAGACAGAACGAAGTGAAAATCTAGCCTGTGTTGTCAGAGAAAACCTCTACCATAATATCAATAAGGATGAAATTCCTATCGTTGGTTCAGCTCTCCTCACTTCTAATTCAGCTGAGGAACCAAGCGTGATTGTTGAACTAATTGAACGATATAATAAAACCAATCAGTTTGACACTATCGAGGAATCTGTCTATTCTTTCTTTAATCAATATGTAAAAAATCTAATTGATGGGGTTATAGCCTTACTTGTTAAATATGGGATAGGGTTAGAGGGCCATTTGCAAAATACTGTAGCTGTATTCCACCCAAACGGTACTCCAGTAAAAATTCTTATTCGTGATTGGGAGGGAATTCGTGTCCATAAAGAGCGAATAACAAAAGCTGGCTACCAATTGTCTAGCTTTCATCCTAAATCTCGCATTTTAACATCTAGTCTACAATCCGTTCGCAATAAAGTATTTTATTCTGTTATTCAAAACCATCTAGGAGAACTGGCTCTTCAATTATCAAAAGAGATTAGTGAGGTTAAGGAAGATTTGCTCTGGAAAATTGTGAAGGAAAGACTTGAAAGTATCTTTAGTCGAATAGAAAGTGAAGGAACCACTGTAGAGCAGGTCAAAGAGGATCGAAAAGCTTTTTATACAAAAAAAGTGGACTATAAAGCCGTAACTACAATGAGAATGTTGGGAGAGGCGCATAACTACACGTATGCAAAAGTCTCAAATCCTTTATCACTATAAAACAAGACCATTTTCACTACCTCCCATTCTACTAAAAAAGGCACACAGAATGGTTCACATTCTATGTGCCAATCTTTATGCTACCCTACTTTACATACCCTGCGATAGGATAATGATCGGAATATTCGTTATATTGATTAAGCACGGCTGTCCATGTCGGAGATTTGACATTCAATGTTTCGTTAATCCAATGAGATGGTTGAGCATGATCTTTTTCAACAAAAATATAGTCTAAATGTTGGGGACCAAAATCTGGGTATTCATAAGCAAGAATACTGTTTGTTTCAGGATCCCAAGATGAAGAATGTCCAGCGAATTCATCTGGTTGTGCTACATTTAATGTGTTTAGCATTGAAGCGTATTCTTTGTCATTATTCTTTATAACATTGAAATCTCCTCCAATGAACACAACTTCATCCAAAGGAATATTTTTTCCGTCTACAAAGTCTCTTATTTCTTGAAATTGTGATTCACGAATTTCTGCATCTTCTCCACTTCCACAGCCAGTATCATCTGCTTGAGCATGCGTTCCGATAATATGATAAAATTGATTGTTTTTTTGAATTTTTGCATAGACAAAGCCTTTATTTGCAAAGTAATCCGCTCCACATCCATTTTCATAAACGTACTGAACCTTCTCTACAATAGGCCACTTACTTACAATGGCTACACCGCCATCTTCAGGAACAAAATTCGAATAGTAGCCAAGCGTTTCATCCCAACCACTTTTGCTTCTACCAGAAACCGGTGTTTGGTTTGGATATTCTTCTTTAAGCTTGGAAAGTAATACTTCTGAAGCCGAATTATCAAATAATTCATTAAGAATGATGGCATCTTGATCTTTCATATAATCCGCTTCCCCAATAAGTTTTGCACGTTCTGCTTGCCCCCAGCTTGTAATATATGTAGGTAGTAAATAAACATTGTGCTGAAGTAACTTGAAATCATTCGGATACTGTTCATTTGCATAGGAAACATTGCTTGGAATAAAACTCATTGTCGAGAACACAAAACACATTGCTATTAACCATTTTTTCATCGTTACACCACTCCTAATAATTTTATATAGTTGCTCATAATTCCCTTTCATTTTCTTCTAAACATATAAAGTTCGTTATGTTGCAACATAACTAAAATTATCAAATCATTGTAAATTCATCATAGTGAAGGTTTAAATAAAATGTAAATCTAAAAAAATTAATCTAAAGAGATAAATTGACTGTTAGCACTAACTAATACAATGAGTGACACATAGCTTTATAGTTTAGGCAATTATCATAAATGAAGGTTTGTTAAGGGACAAACAAAATACATGTGTTTAATGCCCGCTTTACTTTATCATTTTGAGCCCTTTTTCATTTTATCACATCAAAGCGTTAAAATTAATAGGAACATTTCGAAAACTTCCCACATACAAATATAATAATGTTCTTTATTAAAGGGATGAGGTGAGAATGATGAAATCTTCAAAGAACAAAGGAGTAGTTACCGTCATTTTTATTCTTTTTATTACACTATTACTAGCTGTTTTCATATTGTTGGCAATTCGAACATTCAATATTGAGGGACCGTTTGAAAAAAACGAAAGTGGGAAAGTGGAAATGAAAGAAAACTCACTTCAAGATGACACCATTATGACGCTATTATGATTCTTATAAAAATCGGGTCTTATCCTATGCACCCTCTGGGTGTTTTTTATTTATTTCATTATATGATTACAACTGCCTCATAAATGGATTTTTACCACGTTGGCTTTCGTTTAGAAAGAACTAGACCTGATTGCCGTTTTATATTCCACCTCTATGCTGACATCAACTAATTGAATAACATGTTGGTATTAAATATAGTTTGAGTTAAATGGCTTTTTATCTAGTAAACTTTCATACTACAAAGAGGTTAATAACGACCTTTAAGAAAAATTTGAACAGGAAAATAAACTAATGGTTTTGTCCATTTCTAAAGAAGTTTGAAATAATCATCAGAACTAAACCTATGACAATTAAAGGTATGGAAAATGAGGAGAGAATATCAGGTGCCCCTGATACAATACCTATTGTTTCATTAGAACCAAAACCTGACATAAATAACAAAAAACCTATCCCCAATAGTACCTTTGCAAACTGTGTATGATTTTTTTATTATTTCCTCCTCGATGAATAATATTTTTCCAGTGAACTATAGTTAGAGCTTGAATAAGAAACTTCCTTTTCATTCACTGCTTATTAAACAATGCTCATCCATTGCTTACTGGCATGTTTAAAAAAACAGTAGTTTTTTGACAACCCCCAAATAGATAGATATGCTCCAATAGTTGAAGGAAGAGAAGGGTTTATTACCCTTGAAATGTATATGGAGAAGAGGCTTTTAGTAAACTATCAACTCCATAAGGATGATAAGGCATTAATTCATTAGCCCTTTGTATATCTACCCATTTTATCTCTGAAATTTCGTCTCTATCTACAATTGAAATGTCTCCCTCAATGACTTTAGCTTTAAATGTTATAAATAGAGCGTGATGTCCCTTTTCTTTAAAGAACGCTTCATTAACAGCTATAACTTCAGCAGCTTCAATGGTTAAACTTGTTTCTTCCTTAACCTCTCGAATAACTGCTTGTTCTAAAGTTTCCCCTTGTTCCACTGCACCACCAGGAAGAGACCAACCTCCACCCTTGTTATTAACCATAAGGATTTTATTCTCATCTTGCTTATAAATAAAAGCATATGCTACAACTACTCTATTCATTTAATACACACACCAATCTATTTCAAAGTTAATTTATGAAAACCATAATAGTCTGTTCTTCAACTTTTCTACTCTTTACCTTTATTCCGATTATTTCAAAACAACTCAAATCTACCAACAACTTTTTTAAATCAGAATAGCGTGATATAAAATCATCGTAACCTATTGCTAAAGACTCGAATTCAATATTTAATAGAGATTCCTTACTGCCTTCAAAAAACCCTCATTTGTTGTAGAGTAATTTAAAAAATTTAATCTATAAGATTCCAATAATACTAAATATAATAGCAAATATTGCTATACTTTCACCTTTTTGATATACGCCCTCATTTTTCCTGCTATTCTTAATCGCCCTTAGTGCCAAGAAAGAACCTACTAATCCAACTATACCTAGTAATATGCCGATAAACGGTGTAATCATTGATAATGCACCAAACAAAATTGAAGAAACAGCTATTCCGTTTGTCTCTTCCTCCCTAAATCATATCCCCCTTCAATAATGGATTTTGACTTTAAGTGTCCTTTTTCATATGATAATTCTTTACTTTATTAAAATTTGGACTCGTGCTATTCAATAAGCACACTCGATTGTTAAAGACTCGAATTCGAGGTAACTTGTATTATATTGTTCGGTAAAGACCTTATTTGTTAAATAACGAAAATTACATTCTACAAGAACTTTCGATAAACTTGCGTATTATGAAGTGGCTTAAATCCTGAAGAAGTGTATAATTTCTCGGCATATTCATTTCCTTCTACAAAACAGAGACGAATTTCTTCGAAACCTTCTTCTAGCAACTTGTTCATACCAAAATGCAGAGCCTTACGGCCATAGCCTTTTCCTTGGTAACTTGGTGCAACCATTAAATTATCTACTTCTCCTTTACTAGTTGTCACTGATGCAACAATTTGCTCATTATGTAAGGTTATATACACATTATTATTTAATTGGTATTTTTTCACCATTTCTTCTGAAGAGCGATATGGTTTAATATCATTCTTTTTTCGCAAATCGTAATAAGAGTCTTGTACTACTTTTACAAACTGGTCAAAAAACCGATCGTCATATTTAATAAACTCTATGTCTGGCTTAGGAATAGCTCCTCCCCTATATACCAATTCACGAAAGCCCCACCATTTTTCAAACCCCATTTTTTTAGCGAATTCAACTGGATTTTCTGATTCAACACTCATATAAGTACACAAAACATCAGATTTAGTTTCAGAAATTAGCTTTTCCATTTCTTTATATAGTTCAGAACCAATACCTTTTAAGCGATATTTCGGTTCAACATATAAACTAATTTGAGCAATAGACTCTTCATGATTCAAATAGGAAGATGAGAATGAAAACCCTCTTATACCATCTTGTTCATACAAAAGAAAATGTTTAGAGTTTGTCATTACTTCATCTATATCCCCTATCTCTTCTTCTATACCCATTTTTTCTATTAGTCTTAACAACTTCTCCTTATCGTCCTTTTCACTATACATACGTATCATTATGTGAAACCCCCTTTACTATTGTTAATTCTATACTTGGTCGTTTACTTCGTAATTTTCTTATGTATGTCCTACACCCCTGTGCTTTGACTCCAATAACACAACAAGTGAAAGGTTATTTTATTTCTGTCGTAACATTAGCTTTTATACCCTTAGTTAAACAAATAGCACTACCCTTAATGTATATTAATCACCAATTGCAAAAAAAATTAGTGCTTCTACAATTAACACACCTGACATAACTGGATAGTTCAGAAAATGCCCATTAAAAAAATTCTCATTTGCTGAAACATTTTTTATACCTACTGCTCTTTCTCCCTCTTCTAGTTCCAAAATGCTATCCAACTAAAAGAAATGGATAGCGATGTCTAATTGTATCCTTAATACCTTGAGTATCTATTATCATTTAAGCCTCCATAACTAATAAATTCGCCTTCTTAATTTTACCACTTAATAATACTAGTTAATATCATAACATTGGAAAAATGGCCCAATACAAAAAGAGGCTGGGACAAAACCCACCTCTGAGATGAAAAAGCCGGTGAAATTTTACAATAAGTAAAATTTCACCGGCTTTGTTTATTTTTTGAATTAAAATAAGGACCACTTCTGATAAAATAGAGTTCTCACACAAAATCTCATCGAAAGAAGGGTCCTTATGTTTAAAAATTATATCATGAATCAACTAGTTTTGCCTTTAGATTTAGAAGTAAAATTACAAATCAATGATATTGCCTTCCATGTTCATCATTTAGTTGAAAGTATTCCTCATGAAGCATTTGAATCATTTCTTCGAAATGAAGGTTGTCCTGCCTACCATCCACGCATGATGCTTAAAATTATCTTATGTGCCTACACACAATCGGTCTTTTCTGGACGTAAAATTGAAGCCCTATTAAAAGACAGTATTCGTATGATGTGGTTAGCTCAAGGACATGAACCAAGCTACCGCACAATCAATCGATTCCGTGTTCAACCAGAAGTGAAAGAATTAATTCGGGAATGTTTTGTCCAATTCCGTTGCCAATTAATCGAAGAGAAACTAATTGATCAAGAAGCAATTTTTATTGATGGTACAAAGATTGAAGCGAATGCGAATAAATTTACCTTCGTCTGGAAGAAATCCATTAAGAACTACCATGAAAGTTTAATTAAAAAGTCAAATCAGCTATATAATGAACTACTTCAGAATGAAATCATACCTGAAATTGAACGTGAAACGGATGAACAATTATCGTTGGAAGAGCTCAAACAATTGGTTCAAAAAGTAGATGATGTCGTAACGAAGTTTGATAAA